>DATBFX010000001.1:0-13687 GCA_036558305.1 Thermomicrobiales bacterium
GGGCGATGGCAAGCAGGACGAGGGCGGGGTCGCGGATCGGGGCGAGGTCGACGAAGACCGCTCTGTCGGCGAAAGCACCCGCGACGTCGTGCGCGAGGGCGAGGGCGAGGCGGGTTTTACCGACGCCGCCGGGGCCGGTCAGCGTCAGCAGCGGCACGGCGCCGTCAAGCAGCAGGATCCGAGCGAGCCGCGATTCCTCCACCCGCCCAACGAGCGGAGTGCGCGCGGATGGGAGCGAGTCGGCAGGCGCTTCGACGGAAGCGGCGATCATCGCGGCCTCCAGTGGCGACGTCCGAGAAGTCGAAGCCTCGATAATGGAGGGGATGACGATCGGTTGTCAAGCGCCGGTTGTATCTCCGTTGGCTGGGAAAACGGGAGCACCCACGATCCGCTCGGGTCAGCTCCCCCGCGCGTCCCACTTGAAAAAGCGTACGGCGACGGTCATGCCGACGGCGAAGGTGGCGAGGAGAACGAGGAGGTCGGGCCAGGTGGTTTCGATCCCCTTGCCGCGCGTCATCGGCTCGCGGAGACCGTCCACGAGGTACCGGAGGGGGAGGACGCGGGTGATCGGTTCCAGCCAGGACGGGGCGCTGTTGAGGTCGAAAAAGACGCCGGAGAGGAAGAGCATCGGGAAGGTGATCAGGTTGGCGTAGCTGGCGGCGGTCTCGGCGTTGCGGGCGATGCCGGAGATGGCGAACCCGATCGAGAGGAAGGCGAGGGAGCCGATGAGGATCGTCAGGCCGATCAAGAGCACGCTGCCACGCACGTTCAGATCGAAGAGAAAATGGGCCATGGCGACCAGGATCACCGCCTGGGCGACCGCGACGACGAGTTGCGACAGGATGCGGGCCAGCACGAAACTCGTGAGCGGGAAGGGCGTCACCTTGATCCGGCGGAGGGTGCCGCGTTCGCGGTAGGTGACGAACGCCGTCGAGAGTCCGATCACCCCCGAATTCATGATGGCCATCGCCAGAATGCCCGGGACCAGAAAATCGATGTAGCTGATGTCCTCGCCGGTCACCGGTTGCTCGGTGATCGGGACCGGATTCTCTCCCTGCGCGACCGAGAGCAGTACCTGACGGACGGCGCTGACGGCGACCTGTGCGTTGGGCCCGGCCGTCTCGTCGTAGGAGATCCGGACGGCCGGGAAGCTGCCGTCGTCCGGTTGCGGGCCGAAAACGAGCACCGCGTCGCGGTCGCCGTCTTTGAGCTTGTTCAACTCCTCGGTTTCGCTGCCCGTCTTGACGGTGAAGACGTTATCGGCGCTCTTCATCGCCGCGAGCGTCTGCTGGTAGAGTGGGGACGAGGTATCCCCGCTCATGCCGACGGTGAAGTTGACGCCGGAGTCGCGGCCGAAAATCGTGCCGAAGATGACGATGAAGAGACCGGGAAAGACGAGGTTCCAGAAGAGGGCCTGCCGGTTCCGAACGACCATCTTCAGGTTGGCACGGACCATCGCAACGAATGCGCGCATCTCAGGCTCCAGGGGGACAGGGGGACAGGGGGACAGGTGCAATCACGGGCCGAGCCGTTCGCGGAGGCTGCGCATGAGACCGAGCAGGATGCGACCGACTTCGCCCGATTGGTCCATCAGGGTGTCGAGCGTCGGTTCGTCGATGTACGCGCGGCGATGCGCGAATTGGAGGGCCGTTTCGGCTTCGTTGAGCGACCCATAGGCGATGGAGAGATGATGAAGATACTCCTTCTCTCCACTCCGAGCCTGCCCCTCGGCCACATTGGCGGGGATTGAGAACGCCGCGCGGCGGACTTGACTCCGCAGCGCAAAGTGCTCATGGCCTGGCCACGCCTCGGTCGCATCGTAGTCAGCATCCGCGAAATCCATGCCCCGATGCCACAACACCAACCGGTGGTACCCACGCTCTCGCGTCACAGCATCCTCCTCCGCCTCGATCCTTCGTCCGTGTCCCCCTGTCCCCCTGTCCCCCTGTCCCCCTCGTTCTCGTACGTCCGGCCGGTCAGGCTGAGGAAGACGTCTTCGAGACTGGCCTGGGTGCTGTGGAGGTCGGTCAGGAGGACGCCTTTGCGGGTGGCAAGGGCGAGGAGATCGACCAGGGTCGATTGGACGTCGGCGGTGCTGAGTTCGATCTGGCCGTTGTGGCTGGTGCTGGCGGTGACGGCGGTGAGGGCGGCCAGATCTTCGGGCGTCAACTCGCCCGCGGCGACGTGGGCGCGGACGGTGGCGGCGGCGCCGAGTTGGCGGATCAGGGCGTCCGGGGTGTCGCAGGCGATCACCTGGCCGCGGTCCATGACGGCGACGCGGTCGCAGAGGACCTCGGCTTCTTCCATGTAGTGGGTGGTGAGGACGACGGTGGTGTCGGCGTCGCGGATGTGCTGGATCGTCTGCCAGAGTTCGCGGCGGGCGGCGGGGTCGAGACCGGTGGTCGGTTCGTCGAGGAAGGCGACGACTGGTCGGTTGACGAGGGCGAGGGTGATCGAGAGGCGCTGGCGCTGCCCGCCAGAGAGCTCGTCGACGCGCGCCTTGCGCTTCTCCTCGAGACCGACCATGCCGAGGAGTTCGTCGACGCGGGCGGGGGACCCGTCGACCCCATAGAGCCCGGCGAAGAGCTCGATCAACTCGGCGGCGCTAAGGTAGTCGAAGAGGGCGGTCGTCTGGAGCTGGACGCCGATGATCTTGCGGACCTGCTCGCTCTCCGCGACGGCGTCGTAGCCGGCGACGCGGATCGTCCCGGCGTCGGGTTCGCGCAGACCCTCGATCATTTCCAGCGTCGTCGTCTTGCCGGCCCCGTTCGGTCCCAGAATGCCGAAGATTTCCCCCGCGTCGACGGTGAGGTCGATCCCATCGACGGCGGCGAGGGAGCCGTAGCGTTTGACGAGGTCGCGGATTTCGATGATCGGCTCGCCGGGACGATCGCGCGTGGAGTGTTTGAGTTCCGTGATCGACGTTGCCATCGCCTTTCGTCCAGTAGCTTCGGCGACTCGTGTCGCCGGCACCCCGCCACTATACCCAGAGGGCAGCGGTGCTCGCCAACGACGCGGCATAGCTATCCGAGCCCACGGAGGTCTGTCGCCGCTTGAGACTGCCGGTTACCCCGGCCAGTCTCGCTCGAAGCGCTTCGCTCCGACGGCCGAGGATTCGCACGCAACACCTGGAGTGTCTAGGAGTCCCGCCCTCTGGCGAGGCGTCCGAGTGACGATCGGACTTCGTGGTGGAGGGCTTGGCGAAAGAGCTGCCTGATGAGATTCCTCATCGACACTCGTTGTTTCGAGACCCGACGCAACGCGGGCTTCGCAGGGAAGGACTCAGTCAAGCTTGCCGGGAAAGCGAACCTGGACATCCCCGATCACCGCACGGCCATTGACCCGCACCACTGGGCCGGTCGGGGCGGGGGAGGCCGGAGAAACCGCCGACTTGAGGTCGCCCCAAACGACGCTCCCGGACAGTTCGACGATGGTGTCCCTCGCGACGATCACGTCCACGTCGCGAACAAACGCCCATGCCGAGATGGTGATCTCGCGTCCCTCGATATTTGCCCGGGACAAATCGATCGTCACATCACCGAGCAGCGCGATCGCCACCAGTTCGTCTTCGACGTTCCACTCGGCTGCTTCTTCTCCCTCCATGCTGGCCTCGAAGAATGGCAAGATGCCAAGCAGCCACCGGCGACGCTTACCGACGACACTCGGTGGCTTTGACTGCTCAGACATTGTGTTCGTCTACCTTATCACCCGTTCGCTGTGGGCCTTGCTGCACCGTCCGCGCCTGACCCTCCGGCCCCTTCCATTGTATTCACTTATTGGGCGATCGTCCGGCGCCCGCTCGGATATCGGATTGCTCTCCTCATGGCGGATGCCGACACAACGCCCGACCGTGCCCGGCATTGCGAATTCGGCAGCAGCCCAAGATTTCGCTCGGACGCTGCCGGGTACGTCATTGAACGTAGCGCCCGTTCGAATTGTGACGGTCGGCGATTACGTCGCGATTACGTCATCTGCGAGATGGGCAACTCGGGGTCGATGCGCGAAGCTCTGATCGTGGCCGGCGGATACCGGCCGGTTCCTAGCGGAACAAGGCAATAGGAGACCTGGCCGGAGAGAACGGCTCGGGATAAGAGGAAAGGGATCACTTGTGGTTGCCACGTTTCTGCCCTCCACGACTTCGCGTGCGATCGCGCCGGCGTCCGGCCCCATGGAGGACCTACGGTCCCGTCTGTCCGGCCGACTGATTACGCCCGACAGCGCCGAGTACGACGAAGCGCGCACGACGCTCTACCCGGTGGACCGCCATCCGCTGGCAATCGCGCGGGTGGCAAACGCCCAGGACGCGGCGACAACGGTCGTCTTTGCCCGTGAAAACGGCCTGCCGCTGTCGGTGCGCAGTGGCGGACACAGCCTCGCCCACCTCAGCGTGATCGACGGGGCGATCGTCGTCGACTTCTCGGCGATGAGGCGCGTTCGCGTCGATCCCCAGGCGCGGATTGCCTACGTGCAGCCGGGCGCCACCTCCGGCGACCTCGCCGGTCCGGCGCACGAGCACGACCTCGCTCTTTCCACCGGCGACACCCAGTCGGTGGGGATGGGAGGGCTGACGACCGGCGGCGGCATCGGGTTCATGGTGCGGAAGTACGGGCTGGCCATCGACAACCTCCTTTCGGCACAGGTCGTCACCGCCGCCGGCGAGATCGTCACGGCCAGCGAAAACGAACACCCGGATCTGTTCTGGGCGATCCGCGGCGGCGGCGGCAACTTCGGCATCGTGACCGAGTTCGTCTTCCGGCTGGCGCCGGTCGGGCAGATCCTGGGTGGCGCGCTGGTGCTGCCGGCGAGCCGCGAGGTTCTGCGCGGGTACCTCGACTACTCGACTTCGGCAGCGGACGACCTGACGACGATCGGCAACCTCGTCCACTTGCCGCCGCTGCCGTTCGTGCCGCAGGAGCGGGTCGGCGAGTTGGTGCTGGCGATCCTCGTCTGCTGGACCGGGGATGTGGCGGACGGGGAGCGGGCGCTGGCGCCGCTGCGGGCGCTGGCGACGCCGGTCGCCGACACGGTCGGTCCGATGCCGTACCCCGCCATCTACAAGTACACGGAGCACCAGGCGGCCCCGCACGCCGCAGCCATCCGGCAGATGTTCGCTCACTCGCTGAGCGACGCGGCGCTCGACGCGACGCTGGCGGCGATGGCGCACGCCACCTCGCCGGTCAGCCTGATCCAGTTCCGCGCGCTCGGCGGCGCCATGGCGCGCGTTGAGACCGATGCCACCGCCTTCGCCCACCGCGACCAGGCGTATTTCGTGGCGATCATCGGGTTGTGGTTGGATGCGGCCGAAGACGCCGCCGTGCATCGCGGCTGGACGGAGTCGCTCTGGCAGGCCGTCCGCCCCGAAGGCTCCGGCGTCTACGTCAACTTCCTGGAAAACGAGGGGGCGGCGCGCGTCCACGAGGCGTACCCGCCCGCCACCTACGCGCGACTGCAAGAGGTCAAGCGGCGCTACGACCCGGAAAACCTCTTCCGGTTCAACCAGAACATCCCGCCGCAATCGTGAGAAAACAGCGGCCGGCGACCCGAAAGATCCGACAGAGAGAGAACCTGAGTCCGCTCGGGATCTCTCTCCGTCCGCCACGTCAATGCAATTTCGCCGGTTGCATTCCGGCTCTTCAAGCGCGACGATGCCCTCCACCAAGCGTGCGCATGAGCCACGGCTCTGGACCGCCCGTTACGAACGGAGGGCGACACGCGAGGAATGGAGGACCGGTGAGCGACTTCGACGTCATCGTGGTTGGTCTGGGCGCGATGGGGAGTTCGGCGGCGTACCACCTCAGCCGCCGGGGCGAGCGGGTTTTGGGGTTGGATGCGTACCCCGCCGGCCATGCCAACGGATCGTCCCACGGCGAATCCCGGATCATTCGCCTTGCCTACTACGAGCACGCCGATTACAACCCGCTCCTCGCGCGTGCGTACCACTTGTGGGCGGACCTGGAAGCGGAGGCGGGCGAGCAGCTTTTCTACGCCTCGGGCGGATTGATGATCGGGCGACCGGACGACGAGCTGGTCGCCGAGTCGATCGCGGCGATCCGGCGGCAGGAGCGGGAGCACGACGTGCTCGATGTGGGCGAACTGCGGCGACGCTATCCGGTGTTCCGGCCGGACGACGACGAGATCGCCCTCTTCGATCCGCGGATGGGCATCCTCTTTGCCGAACGCTGTCTCGCCGCGCAGCGCCGGCTGGCGGTCGCGCACGGGGCGGTGCTGCGCGACGGCACACCGGTTCGGCGGTGGACGGCGACCCCCGACGGGGTCGTGGTCTGGACGGACGAGGAACGGTTCCGCGCCACCCGATTGGTCGTCGCGGCCGGACCGTGGATCGGCAAGCTCCTGCCGGAGTTGGCGTTGCCGATCGGGATCGAGCGCATCCCCGTGTTCTACTGGCAACCGCGCGAGTCGACGGAATGCTTCGCGTTGGGGCGATTCCCGGTCTACATGTGGGAGCGCCGCGAGGAGGGCGTCTTCTACGGGTTCCCGCACCTGACGGTACCGGGGGTCAAGGCCGGTCGGCACCACAACGAGGATTGGTGCGACGCCGACTCCGTCGAGCGGGTGGTGACCGAGGCGGACGAGCAGCTTGTCCGCGCCTTCTTCGCCCGCCACATCCCCGCCCTCGACGGCGAGGTGGTCGAGCGCTACGCCTGTCTCTACACGACGACCCCGGATCAGCACTTCCTGATCGACCGCCACCCCGCGCATGCCAACGTCTGCTACGCCAGCAGTTGCAGCGGGCACGGGTTCAAGTTCGCGTCCGTAGTCGGGGAACTGCTGGCCGACCTGGCGTTGACTGGCCAGATGGCGCCGGCAGCGGATTTCCTGCGGGGCGAGCGGCTCGGGGTCGTTGGGCGGTCCGTGTCGGTGTAGTTCCTGGGATTGACGAACAAAGGACGATGTCGTTCCTGGACGCGACAATCGACCGTCATGGCGGTGCAAGCCGTATCGAGCCGGCCTGGTCGGTGGCGCCGAACCACGAAGAATCCGGGTCAACCGGTGGGGGACACCGAGACCGCGCCCAGATGGTCGCGAAAGAACGCCAGCATCCGCTCCCAGGCATCTTGAGCCGCGTCGGCATCGTAGGTCGGCCCGCGGTCGTTGAAGAAGGAGTGCCGGGTGTCAGGATAGGTCTTGATGTCGTGGGGCACGCCGTAGCGTGTGAGCGCCGCTTCCAGCTTGACGGCGCCGCCGCGCGTGAAGCGATCGTTGCCGGGGAAGCTGCCAACGATCGGACAAGCCGCGGCGACGGCGGAAAGGGGGCGCGGATTGCCGCCGTAGAACGACGCCGCCGACTTGAGCGCGCGGTCGACGCAGGCCAGCGCGAGGGCGAAACCGCCGCCCATGCAAAAGCCGACAACGCCGATGCGGTCCGGGTCGACGCCGGGTTGCCGTTGGAGCCACGCGATCGACTCCTGCAATGCGTGCAGCCCCGAGCTGTCGAGCGGCCGGAGCAGCGCCGCGCCCATCACACGGAGCATGCACAAGCGGCGGTGACTGCCGGCGAAGAGGTCGACCGCCAGCGCGACGTAGCCAGCGCGGGCGAAGCGGTCGGCGACGTCGCGGATGTTCTCGTTCAGACCGCCGGCCTCGTGGATCACGAGCACCCCCGGCGCCCGATCCACTGCGGCCGGCTGCGCCAGGTAGCCCGGGACGGTCGTCTGGTCCGGCCGGATGACGTCGACATTGCCACTCGTGATCGTGTGATCTTCGGCCACCGGCGCCGCCTTGTCTCAAGGAGAGGTCGTGGGGAGGCACGGCCACGCCATCGCCGGCCCGTGCTGAGGTCGCCGCGGCTACGGCCCCGGTTGGCCCGGCGGCGGAAGCAAGCCGAGTTGCTGCATGACGTCCAACCGGTCGTCGACGTCCCATTGCTCGACGATCCGCCCGCCCGCGACCCGACAGACGATCGCTCCGGTCGCCGTGACCTGCCGGCCGGTCGGAGGAAGGCCGCCCAGCGCGCCCTGGTGCGTGCCCTGCCAGGTGTAGAGGACGGCCACCTTGTCCCCTTCCGCGATCAACGCCTCGATGGTGTAGCGCAGGTCCGGGAAGGCGATCCGGGTGGCCGCCACCAACTGGCGAACCGCTTCCGGTCCGGGCGGCAGCGAGGGCATCGCCGCCAGGACGGGGTTATGGTAGACGAAGTCGGGTGCATAGGCCGCGACGGCGGCGTCGAGATCGCCGGCGATCATGCTGTGCTCGACCATCCAACGGACGACGGTCTTGCTCTCCTCCGTGGACATCGCGCGGCCTCCTCTCTGCTGCCGTCGCAGCACCGGCACCGGTTTGGCCGCTACTCCTTCAGCGATTCGATGTACGCGATCAGGTCGGCGATTTGCTGATCGTTCAAGGGGAATTTCGGCATCGCACCGGCGGGGAATCCTTTGACCGTTTCCGCGTTCGGATCCGTGATGGATTGGTAGAGGTAGGCGTCGTCCGCCGTCACGGTCTTGCCGCTCTCCAATTGGACCTGGCTGCCGTAGAGATCTTTCCAGGTCGGTCCGACACTCGGCGAGCCGTTGACCGAGTGGCAGCCCAGGCAGACCGCGGCGGCCGCTTTGCCGCGTTCCACGTCGCCGGCCGGCAGGACCACGGAGACGGCCGGCGAGGCCCCCGGCGAGGCGACGGCGGTCGCCGCGGGCGACGCAATCGGGGTAGCGGCGGCGGTCGCCACGGGCGTCGCGGCGGCCGGTGCGCCCCCCACGACCACCTTGAGCACACCCACCATCCCCGCCTGCTTGTGGCCGGGGATGTTGCAATAGTACTGGTAGACACCGGCCGGCGCGTTGATCGTGACGGAACCCGATCCACCGGGGGCGACGTCACCGGAGTGGACGTTGAGCGCGTCGATGTTGAAGTTGTGGGCGGTGGCGCCGTTGTTGACGAGGTTGATCGTGACCGGTGTGTTCGCCGCGATGGTGATCTCCTTGGGGTCGATCCTGAAATCGGCCAGGGTGACGTCGACCGGTCCCGTCTGCGGTCCCGCCGCCTCGGCACCCGGCGACGCGGCCGGAGTTGCGGCCGGTGATGCCGCGGCGGCCGTCGGGACCGCGGTCGTCGCGGGGGCACCGCCGGCCACCACGTGGAGCGTGCCGACCATCCCCGCTTCCTTGTGGCCGGGAATGGCGCAATAGTACTGGTAGTCGCCGGGCGCCGCGTTGATCGTGACCGTGCCGGTCTGCCCGGGCTGGTAGTCGCCCGAGTGGACGTTGAGCTGGTCGACGTTGAAGTTGTGGACCGCCGCCCCCTTGTTGGCGAGGTTGACCGTGACGTCCTGATTGGCGGGAATCGTGATCTCCTTCGGCGCGAAGCTGACGTCGACCATGTCGACCTCGACCGGTCCCGTCGGCGGCACGGCAGTCGCGGCGCTCGGAGTCGCGGCCGCCACCGACGGTGCCGCGGTCGCCGCTGGGGCACCGCCCGCGACCACGTGGAGCGTGCCGACCATGCCCGCTTCCTTGTGGCCGGGGACGGCGCAGTAATACTGGTAGTCGCCCGGAGCGGCGTTGACGGTGACGGACCCCGACGCGCCGGGGGCAACGTCGCCGGAGTGGACGTTGAGTGCGTCGATGTTGAAGTTGTGGACGGCCGCACCCTTGTTGGCGAGATTGATCGTGACGTCGGTGTTGGCGGGAATCGTGATCTCTTTCGGGGCGAAGTTGACGTCGACCATGTCGACCTCGACCGGCCCGCTTGGCTGACCGGTCTGCGCGGTGGCGGGCGAGGCCGCCGGGGATGCGGCGGCCGCGGTCGTGGTCGGGCTGCCGACCACCGGTGCATTGGGCGGGTTGGGAATCCGGGTCACCGTCGGTTTCGCCGTTTCGTCCGGGCTGCCGCACGCGCCGAGGACGGCCAGGCTTCCAAACACCAGGATGATCATGCCCCGCTTGATCACGCGCCCCCCCGAACCGAGTTGTGAGTCCCAAGTCCCCGGTGGCAAGGAGCGACGCCTTACCCCCCGTTGCTCACGACATCCTCTTATCAATCTGCCAGTTCTGCAAGACCTCTTGCCACGACATCGCGGTCGTGCCGTGTGTCGCGGCGAACTCGTCTGCCGCCGCACGCTCCTTGAAGGCGACGACGCCCGTTCCCATCGGGGTCATGACGGCGGCGGCCGCGACGTAGAACGCCTTGGTCCCGTCCGTCCACGCTTGCGCCTGATAGTCGTGGACCCAGATGCGGCGCCCGTTGAGCCCCTCTGTCTGGACGGTGGCGACCAACTCGCCGGTGTCGTCGAAGAGCGTCTTCGTGCCGTCCTCGGCGACCACCCCGGCGGCCTGGCGTTCTTCGGAGATGATCATCCGGCAGCGGGCGCAGGCGTCTTTCCCGTAGGCGATCTTCGGCGGCTCGGCAGCGCCGGCGCTGCCGCCGCACGCGGACAGGGCGAGCGCGGCCAGACTCAAGACGAACATGCGGCGGTCGAGCGCCGGTTTCATCGGACGTCCGTTCGCGTGAAGAGGCGGTAGCCGATCGGCAAGGGGAGGAGGATCCAGACGGCGAGCAGCCCCAGCATCACCGGGGCGAGGGCGGCACCGAGGCGTTCGGTCGCGTAGGTGCCTGCGGGACCGAGGACGTCGAGCGAGGCGTGAAGCCGGTCGACGGTCAGGAGTTTGTAGACGTCGAGGGGGTTGATCAGCGTCATCGCCAGCAGGGTCTGGGGCCGGAGATCCATCACCAGCGCGCTCCCCATCAGACCGAGATCGCCGACGATGACGAAGCCGAGCCAGAGGGTGACCGCGATCCCGAGCGCCGCCGCCGCCTGCGGCGAGAAACTGGAGATCAGGTAGCCGATGCTGAGCATGCCGAGACCGAGGAGCAGCGTCAGCGCCACCAGGAGCGCGAAGTCGTCGACCCCGGCGGCGCCGCCGCGAACGGCGAGGACCACCCCCGAGCAACCGAAGCCGAGCACCAGCATCATCACCAGCGACGCGGCAGCGCCGAGGTACTTGCCGAGAAAGACCTCGCCCGCGGAGACGGGTTGCGCCAGGAGGTAGTCCAGACTCCGATCCTGGCGCTCGCCGACGAGACTCTGCGCCCCCACGGTCAGTCCGATCAACGGGACCATCAGCAACATCAGGTTGAGGAGACCGGCGGAGGTGCGGCCGAAACCCGGTTGCCCGGTCAGGTTCGATCCCGCCATCGCGACCGTCGAGACCCCGACGCTGAGGACGACGAAGACGGCCGCGTAGAGGAGAAACCAGCGCGTCCGCAAACCGGCCCGCGCTTCCTTGGCGGCGATGGCGCCGACGATTGCACCGTCCATCTCAGATCCGTTCCACGTCGAAGTCGACGATTTCGATCCCCTCGCAGGCGAGGGCGCCGATGACCCGAGCTTTTTCCTGGAGTGGCAGCGGAACGGTGACCACGTGTCCCTCACCCGTTGCCACAAACCCGAGGCGATCGATCGTCGCCAGCGCCTGCGGCAGGTGGCCGTTCTTGAGGATCACGGTCAGCCGCGACGTTGCGCCCAACTGCTGCTGGAAGCAGGAGGGGCTGACGTTGCTCTTGAGGACACCGGCCTCGATCATCAGGACGCGATCGGCCAGCGCCACGACGTCTTCCGCCCGGTGCGAGGAGAAGACGAGCGTCAGTCCGTCCTGCCGCAACCCGCGCAGCAGTTCCAGCAGTTCCGCCCGCCCGTGGGCGTCGAGGTTGGCGGTCGGTTCGTCGAGGAGCAGGATCTTGGGGGTGCCGATCAGCGCCAGGGCGAGGGCGAGGCGTTGCTTCATGCCACCGGAGAGGGCGCCGACGTGCTTGTCGGTCTGGTCGCCGATACCGAGCAGGTCTAGGCGCTCGATCGCACCCTTGAGCGGGGCCCGTTTCAGACTGGCGATGAAGGCGGTGAATTCGCCGACGGTCATCGGCGAGATCGGCAGGTCCTGCGGGACGTAGCCGATCGTTTCCCGGACCGCCCGTCCGTCGCGGAGCGGGTCGTACCCGGCGACCCGGATCTCGCCGCTGTAGCGCGCCAAACCCAACAGACAGCGGAGGACCGTCGTCTTGCCGGCGCCGTTCGGTCCCCAGAGCGCGATCGCCGATCCCGTGGGAACGGCGAACCCGACGCCGTCGAGCGCCTTGACCTCGCCGTACCGCTTCGTGACGTCGCGTGCGGTGATCGCGTGATCGCGGAAGGCGATCCCGGCTTCTTGCGGACTCATCGGAGACCCAGCCCTTCCAGCAGCCGGCCGCGGGGTGCGGCCGTGGCACGGAGCGGTCGGGCGCGAAGCCGGGCGACCGCGGCGAGGACGAGGGCGACGGCGACGAGACCGACCACCCCCAGGGTGAAGCGCGACCCGGAGGAGATCGCCGCCGTCGCCGGGAGATACGGGGAAACCGGTGCCGACATCAGCGGTGCCGGGTCTTCCAGCTTCGTCTCCGGGCGGGTCTCCGGGAAGGCCCTGGCGGCGAAGTCGATCGCCATCGCGGCGGGACCGAGGGTGAAGAGGCGGAGGGAAGGGTGCTCGTCGGTCAGCGACTCGAAGAGGCGTTGCGAGCGGTAGGGCAGGTCGCCGACGCCGTCGCGGTTGGCGTCGTAGCCGGCGTAGTCGCTCCAGTAGTTGCCGCGGCCGTCGACCGCCCAGGTGATGTCGCGCAATTGGCCGCGGCCGATGATGGCGACGTGTTCGGTGTTGTCGACGAAGGAGTTGTCGACCAGGGTGTTGTGGCGGACGGACGGCAGGAAGCCGATCCCGATCTCGTTGTAGGCGAAAACGTTGCCGCGCCAGACGTTTTCGATGCCCAGTTCGCGGGGCGAGTCGTCGATCTGGGCGGCGATCTGGTTGTTGACGAAGCGGTTCCCTTCGACCACGGCGTTATCGACGTCTTTCAGTCCGATCCCGCCGCCGCTCGGACCGTGGTTGTCGGAGAGCGAGTTGCCGATCACCTGAGGGTTGCGGCTGTACATGATGAAGAGCCCGATCGAGTTGGCGTTGAGGGCGTTGCCCTCGATCCGGGCGTCGTCGCTGAACATCAGGTGGAGTCCGTAGCGCCCGCGGTCGAAGACGTTGCCGCGGACCAGGGCGCGGTTGGAGTACCAGAGGATGGTGTCGCGGCCATCGCTGGCCTGGTTGCCCTCGATCAGCACGTCGTCGCAGTACCAGATCTTGATCCCGTCGCCGCGCATCGCGATGTCGGTCTTCTTGGCGAGGACGACGTTGTCGCGGACGATGCTGCCGTGGGCCTGCTTGAGATAGATGCCGAACAGCGCATCCTCGATCCGGTTGTCGACGATCGTGGCGCGCCCCTGCTCGACGACGATCGCCGTGTCTTCCTTGTCGTGGTTCGTTCCGGTACCGCGGAGGGTGAATCCCTCGATCGTCACGTCCGCTCCGGTCACGCGGACCAGTGTGCCCGCGCCGCCGCCGGCGATGACGGGATGATCGACCCCGATCAAGGTCAGGGATTTGGCGATCGCGAGTTCGCCGGGGTACGTGCCCCCCCGCACCTCGATCCGATCGCCCGGTAGAGCGGCGGCGACGGCATCGGCGAGGGACGTGATCGGGCAGGTGGGGCAGACGACGGTCGGTGCGGTGGCGGCACCCTCGCCGGCGGCGATGCCCGGCAACCAGGCGAGGAGGAGCGCGAGCGCGAGCGCGAGTCGCAACGGGAGGCGGCGTTCGGCCCCCCCGGCCCCCCAATCCTGGGGGGAGACGCCCCCCCTCGTTCTCCCCCCAGG
>DATBFX010000002.1:0-8699 GCA_036558305.1 Thermomicrobiales bacterium
TTGTCATGAGGAAAGACAGTTTCAAGGAGCGACCGGAAATTGAGCCATTTACAGTGCCTGGTCGGCCTGACCAAAGGGTCTTTGTAGTTCTTGTAGCACCCGTAGTAGAAGTTAAATCCGTCGATATAGACGTTCGTTTTCGTGGCGTCTCCGCCGCAAAAAAGACCGCCCGATGAGGGGCGGTCTGCAACCCTACCGTCGAAGCGGCAGGGGGGATTGGGTGCATTGTAGCGCACAATAGCGCAATTTGTCAATTGCTTATTCGCGTATTGGAATCTTGCCGCTTGCCAAGATTCCGGCGATGCCTTCCGCCCTCCGCCTCACAACCCCAGCACCACTTTCGCGATCGAGAAGTAGATGACCAGTCCCGTCCCGTCCACCAACGTCGTGATCAACGGCGCCGAGACCACTGCCGGGTCGATCCGCAACTTGCGCAAGATCAGCGGCAGCACCGCCGCCACCGTCGCCGACCAGACGCAGATGGCGAATACCGTCAACGCCACCACATACCCGACGTCCCGCCCCACGTGCAGCAACGCCGAGCGCCCGAACGCGACGACCGCCATGATCACGCCCATCGTCGTCGCCACCGCCACCTCTTTCGCCATCACCCACCGCACGTCGCGCAGACGCACCTCGCCCAGCGCCATCGCCCGCACCAGCGTCGTCACCGTTTGGCTGCCGACGTTGCCGCCGGTGCCGATCAAGAGCGGCACGAAGAACGAGAGCGCGATCACCTTCTCGGTCTCTGTCTGATAGTGGCGAAGCACCGTCCCCGTGTACGCCTCCGCCAGGAAAAGCATCAACAACCAGACGACCCGCCGCCGGACCAGCAACTTGACCGGCGCCAACCGGTAGGAGGTCTCCAACGGTTGCGAACCGCCCAACCGCTCGATGTCCTCCGTCGCCTCCTCTTCCAACACGTCGGCGACATCGTCCTGGGTGATGATCCCGAGCAGTCGGTTCTCCGCGTCGACCACCGGCAACGCCAGCAGGTTGTGGTCGGTCAGCAACCGCGCCGCCGTCTCCTGGTCGGCATCGACCAGCACACTGGTCACGTTCTCGATCATCAACGCCCGCACCGGTGTCTGCGGCGGAGCCAGAACCAGACTGTGCAGCGACAGCACCCCGAGCAGGTGCTCCTCCGGATCGAGCACGTAGACGTAGTAGACCGTCTCCGCCTCTTCCGCCACCCGCCGCAGGGCGATGATCGCCTGGTCGGCCTGGAGATCGGGCGAGACCGCGGTGAACGCCGGCGTCATGATTCCGCCGGCCGTGTCCGGCGGATAGGCCGCCAGCTCCCGCAACTCGGCCGCCTCCGCCGGTTCCATCTCAACCAGGATCTGCTGCGCCTCGGCCTCGGGCAACTCGGCGATGACGTCGGTCGCGTCGTCCGGCGACATCGCCTCCAGGACGTCGGCCGCCTCGTTGCGCGAGAGCGTCCGCAAGATCGCCGCCGCCTGCGCCGGGTCCAACTCGGTCAGGAGCGTCGGAATCTCCTCGTCCGGCAACCACTGCAACAGCACGGCGATCTCGCCCGGATCGAGCCGCGGCACCACGTCCGCCCACGCCGCCGGACTGACCCTTCCGGCCAACGACGCGATCCCGTCCCGTTCCCGCGCCTGGATCAGCGCCCGTACCTCGTCGAGCAGTTCTTCCGTCGTCTCCATACCCGTCCCTCGCACGCGCGATTTCATCCCTCCCGGCAGACTATGATGCCACGCCAACCGACCGCGCCCGGACGGTCCGCCACGCTACCTTGGGAACCGGCATCTGCCATGACCCAGTTCGAGACCTGGAAAGCCCGCGCCCGCCGCCTGAAAACCGAGTTGACCGCCCTCGCCCTCGCCTACCGCGATCCGCGCACACCCTGGTACGCCAAGGTCGTCGCCGCCTGCGTCGTCGGTTACGCCCTCAGCCCGCTCGACCTGATCCCGGACCCCATCCCCATCCTCGGTTACCTCGACGATCTGGTCCTGCTCCCGCTCGGCATCGCCCTCGCCCTCCGCCTCATCCCACCCGACGTCCTGACCGCCGCCCGCAGCGCCGCCCGCGACCCCAACCGGCCACGCGCCCCCGCCAACCGCCTCGCCGCCGCCGCGATCGTTGCGATCTGGCTGGCCCTGGCCGCACTCTCCATCTGGTTGGTCAGGCGATACGTCTGAGGAAGTTCCGAGCTTCGAGCTTCGAGCTTCGAGCTTGGGATGTCGTCCACTCGAAGCTCGAAGCTCGAAGCTCGTTACTCCTCGTCGGGCTCGTTCGTGCTCTCCGCGTCGTAGGGGGGGAAGCGGTACCCCATGTCGCGGTCGAGCAGACCGCCGAAGCCGAGGGCGGCCATGTCGTCGAGACCGACCCGCTCGCCGGCCATGATCCAGGGGAGGATGAGGTCGGCGACGGTCGCTTTCGAGTACATCGAGCAGGAGGCGAGGTTGAAAATCGGGATCTCGCCGCGGTAGGCGAGCCAGAACATGCTGCCGGGGTGGGCGGGGGCGCCGAACTTGACGATCTCGCCGCCGATGCGGGGGAGGGCCAAGAGGGCGGCGTCGAGCGGGTCGATCGTGTTGCCGCCACCGGTGAGGATCAACCCGGCGCCCTGGTCGACGAAGTCCTCGATGGCAGCCGCGACCCGAGCCTCGTCGTTCGGCAGATCGGCGAACCCGAGGACCTCGCCGCCGTACCAGGCGATCTTCTTGCGGACCGTCTCGCGGAAGCGAGCACGCGCTTTCTCGCTCATCCCCTCGGTGGTGACGACGCCGACGGCGAGGGGCAGGAACGGCTTGACCTGGACGACGGGTTGGCGACCGGCGGTCGCTTCGGCCTCGGCCAGGGTCGTGCCGTCGATGGCGACGGGCGTGATCTTGGCGCCGCAGACGATTTTGCCGGGGAGCACCGGCAGCCGGTCCGGCAGGGTAAAGACGGCGATCCCCGGCAGGCGGTTGAGGGCGATCACGGCCGGACCGTCGACGCGCAGCAAGCCCTTGTGGGCGGCGACGAGGTTGACCCGGCTCTGGACCGGGTCGCGGGCGATCACGCCCTGACCGGCGACGGCGTGGGCAAGACGGCGCCCGGCCTCGTCCTCGTGGACCTCGCCGGGATCGAGGCGGACGGCGTGGATCGGCGCCGGCAGCACGGTCAGAACGTCGAGATCGCCCCTGGTCAGGCGGTGTCCTTTATGGAAAACGCGGCGACCGTCGGTTTTGACCTCCTCGGTGACGATCGCACCGAGGGCGTCGCGCCGGCGCGCGGGTTGGGTTGGGTCGAGGACAAAAGCGTTCATGCAGCGGTCTCCCCGGGGCGGCGAGAGAACCCGACGTTCGGGAGATTTTACCCGGTGTGGCGCTCCCTAGTCAATAGTTGAATATGGCCACGACGCCCGGAGGCGACGAGGCCCCGTGCTTGGCCGGCGCGACCGGGCGCCAAGAGCGCACGATCGGTGGTGTACTATTTCGTCAGCAACGAGAAGCAACTGACCGCGGGGAGATCGGGCCGGCCGGTGGCGGGTGCGGTTCGTTCCCCGGTCGCGAGATGGGTACTGCCATCGGCGTCCCGCTGGAATGGGCGGGTAAGGAGCGCGTCATGCCCGAAGCGATGGATCTTTTGCCTCCGCACCGTCACCGCCACGCCGCCGATTCCCTGGCGCGTGAGACGAGCTTCCCGGGTGCGGTCCTGATCGGTGCCGACACCGCACGGGGCGCGGGGCGTCTCTCCCTCCGCCCGGGGATGGCGTCGCAAGCCGGCGCCTCGGCCCGGTCGGCGCCGCTCATGCGGGCGAGCAGTCTGCTCGCGATGCAGCGCCAGTTCGGCAACGGCTACGTGCAGCGCCTGGTCACCGTCGCCCAGCGCGAACCGGAGGCGTTGCGCCGCCGGGGCGCCGTGCAGCGCTGCGCGTGC
Organism: Thermomicrobiales bacterium; assembly: GCA_036558305.1. Lineage (GTDB taxonomy): Bacteria > Chloroflexota > Chloroflexia > Thermomicrobiales > UBA6265 > DATBFX01. Next base: position 3,892 of record DATBFX010000002.1, read on the forward strand.
GGCGGCGTTGTCGTCGGCGGCGGTCAATGTGCCGCCTGCCGGGCGAAGGAGGAAGCGGCGCGGTCGGGCACGGCGGCACCGACGCCGGCAGGCCCTGAGCAGTCGACCCGATCCCAGGGCGGGCTGCCGACCTACCTGCGGGCGGCCCTGGCGGGCAGGCAACCCGACGTCGCCCGCTTCCAGCGCGGCTTCGCCGCCTTCCGCGACCGCCACGCCGAGCCGACGCTCGACCGCTACGCCGAAGAACTCGGCGAGCCCGCCGGGCGGGAGCTGGCGCACGCGGCCAACCCGACCGCCCGCCTGCAACGGTCGTTTACCGGCGGCGACGACAACCTGCAACCGTTCTGCTTCATCGACATGGATTCGACGGAACTGAAGACCGTCAAGGGCAAAGATCGGGACGATGCCCGGAAGAAACTGTCGCCCTTGCGCACATTCCAGCATTGCCACGATGGGGCGTGTCGCAGCGCGAGTGGGATGGATGAGTGCGCCAACGCGCCGAGCGGCGAGACCTCGCAGGCCGACACCGGCATCGGCGACCAGTTTGCTTCCGCCAGTTCGAGCGCCGCGTCCGCGGGCGGCGGGGTGATCGACGGCGGCGGTGCCGCGGCTGCATCTGGTCTCGGCGGGATGCTTGGGGATGCCGGCGCGGCGGCCGCGGGCGGTCTCGGTGGGATGATCGAGGATGCCGGCGCCGGAGCCGTGGCCGCCGTCGGCGGGATGATGGGAGACGCGGGGTCCTCCGTCGGCGGGATGCTGGAGGACGCCGGGTCCGCCATCAGCGATTTCTTCAGTTGACGCCATGACCGAGCGCGGCCCTGGGAGCGGTTTCGCCCGACCACCGGTCCACGAGTGGGGGGCTCGCTTCGCGCTGCCCGAGGAGCGGCTCGTCGATCTGCGGCCGATTCAGGACCTTCTCCCGCGGGTCCGCTCCTACGTCCGCGAACACCTGCCGCCGGACTGGCCCCAACTGGCCACGGCGCTCCACGGCATCGTGGAGGCGCCGCTCGGGCCGCTGGCGACCCTGCCCCTCGCCGGTTGCGCCGCCGCCGGCGGCGACCCGGTTCAGGCCGTTCCCGCCTCCGCCGCCTGGGTCGCCTTCAACGTCGCGATGCGGGTGCTCGACGACGTCGAGGACCAGGACCGGCCGACGGCGCTCTGGACCGAGATCGGGGTGCCACGGGCGGTCAATTACGGCGTCGCCGCCTACATGCTCGGGCACGAGCTCCTGGCGCGGGCGCCCTGGCCGGCCACCCGCTACCGCGAGATCGGTCGCGCGTTTCTCCACGCCTCGCTGCAGATCGCGGCGGGACAGGATCGCGACCTCCGAGCCCCGCCCGGCACACTCGACGAGTACTGGCAGGCGATCGAAGCGAGGAATGCCTACTCGGTCGCCTGTCTGGCGGGTGCGCTCTGTGCAACCGAGGACGCCACGATCCTCGCCGCCTGCCGCCGGTTCGGCCACCACGCCGGGCTGGCCCTCCAGATCCTCGACGACCTCGAAGGCATCTGGCATCCGCTCGGGCAGGGCGACCTCGCCATGGGCAAGGTCACGCTCCCCGTCGTCTACGGGCTGTCGATCGAACACCCGCGCCGAGACGAACTGGCGGCGGTCGTGAACCGCGGCCGCCTCGCCGCCGAAGCGCCCCGCGTGCGTGAGATCCTGGACGGAATCGCCGCGCGCGACTTCCTGATCTGGGCAGCGCTGCAGGAGCGCGCGCGTGCCCTGTCCGCGCTCGCATCGTGTCCGGGGCAAACCGGCGTCACCGCGCTGACGGCGTTCATCACCGTGGTGTTCGGTGGATTGGACGGCGGCGGTTCCTAGAGCGCATTGCCGAGGAGACCCGCCCCTTCGGCCGTCGTGGGCACCACGGCGACGCGTGACGGGGCAGGCCAAATCAGCCTGCCCCGTTGCCGTGGTAACTCACCGCTCTCGGCGTCAGACCGTCTCGTCCAGGCAGCCGGCTTTGACGTAGGCGGATTCGTACGACACGTAGATCGACCACCACCAGTCGGAGGTGATCTTGTCGCCGCGCCGATCCGCGGCGGAACTCTGGCCGGCCGCGTACATCGCCCCCGCCATCAGCGAGTCGCAGGAGGTAGTGCCGACCGACTTGGCCGCCGAGGCGTCGTGCGTGCCCAACCCGATGACCACGGTGAGCGCGAGGGCTCCGACGATGACCCCGTGAACGACCAGTTGCCGCAAGCGCGCCGCGATTCCCATCCCCATCGCTCCTCCCGGTCCGGTTGTCGATTGCGGGAGCTAGTGCCCCGCGCTGGTGGCGCCATCGTGACAGGCGAGAGGGGACGGATCATCCGCAGAAATGCCTAACTTCGGCGGGACACCGAACAAACCGTTCTGAGCCAGAGATCGGCAGTCTTGCTGATCGAATCCGGCGCCGTGCTCAGCAACCCGGTGCGCGGCGATCGGGGAACCAGGATGCGCCGGGGACCGTGCGCCACCGTCTCGCCCCGCCTCCGTTGCCCGGTCGGCCGCTCGCCGCGGCTGCGGCCGAGACGGACGCCACGATTGCGCGACAATAGGCCGAGACGGTCTCTCGGTTGAACAACGGCGGTCGTGGTGATGGGTGAGACATTCAACGACCTCCTGCGGGATGCCATCGGCCAGACGATCAACCTGGCGGTCGGCGTCGCCCAGGCGATCGCCGTGCTCGCGCTCGCCGTCGTCGTCGCCGGTGCCCTGCGGCGGTGGGTACGAGGTCGGCTCACGCACGCCCTCATCCCGGAGAACGGGAAAACCCTGGCCGAGAACGGGGTGACCCTCGCCGTCTACATCGCCGCCGTCACGGTGCTGCTCGCGATCTGGGGCGTCTCCTGGTCGACGTTGTTGACCGCGATCGGCGTCAGCACGATCGTCGTCGCGCTCGGTCTGCAGGCCACGCTGCAGAGCTTCGTCGGAGGGGTCCTCGTCCTGTTCGAGCGGCCCTACAACGTCGGCGACCGCATCTGGTACTCCAAGGATCTCGTCGACGGCACCGTGGAGGAGATCCGGCTGCGGACGACGGTGATCCGATCGGAGGACGGCGACCGCATCCTGGTCCCCAACTCCCTCATCCTCACCCAGGCGGTGATCAACCACAGTCCCGACCGGGCGTTGCGGACCATCGTCACCGTCAAAGGGGTCGACCCCAGCGCCAGGTCGGCGGCCGACGTGCAGGCGACCATCGATGAGGCGCTGGCGGAGGTCCCCGGTCTGTCGTCCCGTCCGCAGGCCATGATCCGGACGCGCTTCGGAAGGCTGACCAGGCTGCGACGACCCACCAGACCGACCTGGCTCAAGGGCGCGGTCCACGGCGTGGCGCGCGCGATCGTCACCCGCACCACCCAGGTCCGGGTCACCTGGTCCGGCGCCGCCGATCCGGCCGTCCGGGAGGAGGTCGTGCGGCGGCTGAAAGAGGTGTTCCCGGATTCGAGCTTCAGCGTCCGCCGGTGGTGAGGCGAGCCGGGAAGCGATCGGGCAAGGCGGCGCCCCCAGCCAGGACGGCGGACAGCGGATGTGGGTAGCGTAGCATCCGACCGCCGAGGGGAGGAAGACATCGAGCCAGGCCCGGCCAACACGAGCGACGCCGGCTCGTTCACCGACGCGCTGAGCTTGCGAAGGGTTCGTCGAGGAATCTCTCTCCGCCAGAGGAGAGGCGCCAGGCAAAAGACGCCTCCGCTCTCGCTCCGGGAGACGCCTCGGCAAGCTCGGAATGACGACCGGGGACGGACGGCCTCGCTCGTGAATAAGCCGGGCTATTCCGCGACCGGAAACCCATAGCGGAGGAAGAGGTGGCAGCCGCCGCGCTTGACCCCGACCAGCGTTGCCCACCGCGGGTGCTCGGGGGCCAACCGCTTGCCGGCGACGAAGCCGGGCCGCGCGACCGCGCCGTCCCGACCGGCGACCTGGGGCGCCAGCGTCAAGAAAAGCTCATCGAGCTGTTCCTCCGCGAGGAAATCACCCATCAGCCGCGGTCCGGCCTCGACCAGGATCCGCTCGCAGGGACGGACGCGGCAAACCGCGGTCAGTACCGCCCGCGCGCTGAGCAACCCCGCGTCACCCACCGCCGCGACCCGAACCGACGGCGGCAGTTCGCCGCCGATCCGCCGCGCGCCCGCCGCCGTCGTCACGATCAGCACCGGCACTTCCCCGGACCGAAACAGCCGCCGCTCGAGGTCGAGATCGCCGCTGGCGCTCACCACGACGTTCAGCGGCGGCTCCGGCTTGCCGAGTGTTGCCCGCAGCGACCGGTAGGCGTCCGCCAGCGGCGGGTAGATGTACTCGGCGGTCCAGCGGTGATCGGGCGACGCCGCCCGCAGCGTCCCGGCCCCGATCACCACCGCGTCGGCGACCGCGCGCAGCACCCCCATCACCATCCGGTCGTGCCGGTTGAACCCGCTGATCTCCCCGCCGCCCGCCTTGCCAGGCACGCCGAGCGAGACGACGCCGTCCAACGTCTCGACGAAGTTGGCGAAGACGTGCGGTCGCCCCGGACGCACGGGGAAGCGCAACCCTCCATAGAGATCGGCGAGTTCCTCCGTTAGCAGCAGATCGGTCCCCTCGGTCTCGTCGAAGAGGGTCACCAGCGGCGCCAGTGCGGTCATCGGTGCAACCCACAGGCGACGAAGAACTCGGACCGCAAGGCCGGGTTGTGCTCGTATTCGCCCCGCCAAAAGGTCGTCCGGGTCAGGGCCGCGGCCTCCTGGACATCGCGCATCTGCGTGCAGAGGTGGTGGGCCTCCAGGTAGACCGCCACCCCGTGGGGCTGGAGCATCGCCTCCAAGGTGTCGGCGATCTGCTGCCCGAT
>DATBFX010000003.1:0-8852 GCA_036558305.1 Thermomicrobiales bacterium
CCTCCAGGCCCTTGCCGGTGTTCGCTTCACCCTCGAAGAGGAAGAAACACTCGACATTACCCTCGCCACTGAGCGCCTACAGCGTTCCTTCGACAAGGACCGCGTCACCAAGAAGTTCTACGACCGATTCCAGAAAGAGCACGCCGCCTTCCTCAAGTTCATCCAGGGCATCCAGAACGAGACAGACCAGAAGTGGTACGCCTCCCTGATGCTCAATCGCCTGATGTTCGTCTACTTCATCCAGAAGAAGGGTTTCCTGGACGGCGACCTCGACTACCTCAAGCACCGTCTCGAACGCCTCCGCCGCCAGCACGGCGACGGACAATTCCACACCTTCTACCGCCATTTCCTCCGCCGCCTGTTCCACGAAGGTCTCGGCCAACCCGAGACCCAGCGCACCCCCGACCTCGACGACCTCCTCGGCGTCGTCCCCTATCTGAACGGCGGTCTCTTCGACGTCCACGAGTTGGAGCACGAGTACACCGGGGTGGACATCCCCGACGAGGCATTCGAGAAACTCTTCGCCTTCTTCGATGCTTACACCTGGCACCTCGACGACCGCCCGCTCCGCAACGACAACGAGATCAACCCCGACGTGCTCGGCTACATCTTCGAGAAGTACGTCAACCAGAAGCAGATGGGGGCCTATTACACCAAAGAGGACATCACCGAGTACATCGCCAAGAACACGATCATCCCCTTCCTCTTCGACGCCGCCAAGAAGGACTGCCCCATCGCGTTCCGCCCCGACAGCTACGTCTCGAAACTGCTGCGCGAAAACCCCGACGACTACATATACGGTCCCGTCCAAAAGGGTGTCGATCTCGACCTGCCGCCCAACATTGCCGCCGGTCTTGCCGACATCGCCCAACGCGGCGACTGGAACCGCCCCGCCGATTCCGCGTTCGCCCTCCCCACCGAGACCTGGCGCGAGCATATCGCCCGACGACGCCGATACGAGGATGTCTGGCTCAAGCTTGCGGGTGGTGACGTCGCCGAGGTCGACGACCTAATCACCCTCAATCTTAACGTCCGCCAGTTCGCCCTCGACGTCATCACCAGCGCGGAAGGACCGGAACTCGTCCGTGCCTTCTACAAAGCCATCTCCAACATCACCGTCCTCGACCCCACCTGCGGCTCCGGCGCCTTCCTCTTCGCCGCCCTCAACATCCTCGAACCGCTCTACGACGCCTGCCTCGACCGCATGGAAGAATTCGTTGCCCAACTCGACCAGTCGAGCGAACCGCACAGCCCGAAGAAGTTCTCCGACTTCCGGGACATCCTCGCCGAACGGGACAAGCATCCGAACACCTGCTACTTCATCCTGAAAGCGATCATCCTCAACAATCTCTACGGCGTCGACATCATGGCCGAGGCCGTCGAAATCTGTAAACTCCGCCTTTTCCTCACACTCGTCGCCCAGGTCGAGACCGCCGACCAGATCGAGCCTCTGCCGGACATCGACTTCAACATCCGCGCTGGGAACACGCTCGTCGGCTACGCAACGTTGAAAGAGGCCATGGACGCAATCAGCCGTAAGCTCGACTTCGAAAACACCGCCAAGAAGGTAGAGGACGAAGCGTGGGAGATCGACTCGCGGTTACGATCATTCCGCGGTCAGCAGTCCAAGTTCGGCGGCGTCGTGACACACGCCGACAAAGAGGAGGTCCGCCACCTGGTCGCCCGACTCGACGCGACGCTCAACCGCTACCTGGCGATGGAGTACGGAATCGACGAGCACAGCTTCCCGCGCGACTACACCCAACAGTTCGAGGCATGGCGGGCGAGCCATCAGCCTTTTCACTGGTTCACTGAGTTCTACGGGATCATGAACAGTGGTGGATTCGATGTCATCATTGGCAATCCGCCGTATATCGAGTACAGCAGGGTAAGAAATACCTACAGAATCTTGAACTTCAAGACTGAAACCTGTGGCAACCTATACGCTCCGTGCATCGAGCGAAGCTATAGTCTACTCCGATACGCCGGTCGCTTCGGATTCATTGTCCAGGCCCCCATCGTTTCGACGCAGCGAATGGATGAAGTCAGGAATATCCTATCAAGGCAATCCGACCTCTTGCTCTATTCGACATACGACGATCGACCCAGCAAGCTATTCGTTGGAATGCATCACTGCCGGGTCGCGATAGTGTTATCTCGGAAGAACACAAGCAGTGTGAATCAAAGGCTCGGGACGACCCGGTATCACAAATGGTACGAGGAGGAGCGATCCAACCTCTTTCCATGCGTTCGGTATGTCTTGCTGCCTCCCGAGAACATCACCGATGTTATCCCAAAGTCCGGATCAGATCTCGAAGTCGGTCTATACCTTAGAGTTCTCGCCGAGCCCGTGCGACTCGGAGCGCTGATCCAAGATTCACACTTCCGCATCTACTACAAGATCACAGGGGTCGGCCATTGGTTTGCCTTTACCACCCATCCCCCAAGATTTTGGCGTGATGGTATCGAGGGTTCGTCCACGCGCGAGAGCAGCGTAGGCTTTCCCTCTAAGCTCATTCGTGACACCGCATTTTGCTGGCTTTGGAGTACGTGCCACTATTGGTTGTACCAAGCAAGGACGAACTGCAGGGATTTCAATCCGTCGGACCTCGAGTCGGTTCCGATGCCCGCTGCAGCCGCGTTCGGACTGTCCGAATTCGACGAAAAGGCCGATCGGCTCATGTCGTGTCTCGACGAGACATCTGCTGTTAGCAGTGCCAGTTACGCAGTTGGGGGAACGGTGAGTCAACAGAAATATCGTCCTCGCTTCGCCAAACCCATCATCGACGAGATCGACCGCGTCCTTGCCCGTCACTACGGCTTCACCGACGAGGAACTCGACTTCATCATCAACTACGACATCAAGTACCGGATGGGCCGCGACGCGGAGCCCGGGGCGGAGGACGAATGACCGCGGAGGAGATCCGCGCCCTCATCGAGGAGACACGCCGCCTGCGCGGGGAGTTGGCGACCGTCGAGGTCAAGGCCGCGGCCGGTGGCTTGCCCGTTCGCCCCGTCCGCGAAACGATGTCCGCCTTCGCCAACGGCACCGGCGGCGTGATCCTCCTCGGTGTCGACGAGAACTCCGGCTATGCCGTCGTCGGTGTTCCCGATCCGGGTCGTCTCCAACGAGAGATCTCCGATCTCGCGGCCGAGTTCGAACCTCCCCTGCGGCCGGAGATCACGGTTGCCGAGCTCGACCATCGCGTCGTCGTCGCGGTCGAGATCGACGAGGTTCCGTCGGCCGCGAAACCGTGCTTCTACCGTCCATCCGGGTTGCCGGCGGGCGCGTTCGTCAGGGTCGGTCCGTCCAATCGCCGCATGACCGAGTACGAGGTCCAGAACCATCTCGGCGCACGGTCCCAACCGACATTCGATATCGAACCGATCACCGATGCCTCGCTCGACGACCTGGATCGACCCAAACTCGACGCCTATCTTGCCCGCCTCGCCACCGTTCGCCCCCGAGCCGCCGCCGTCGATCTCCCCTTCGCACAACGCCTGGCGCAACTCGGCATCACGCGCCAGATCGATGCCGTCCACCGTCCTACCCTGGCGGGAGTCTTGACCTTTGGCCGCTATCCGCAATCCCACGCGCCGCAACTCATGATCACCTTCGTTCAATACTATGGCGTCGATGAGGTCGAGCCGGGGCCGCGCGGCGAGCGGTTCCTCGACAATCGTCGCTTTGAAGGCTCAGTCGACGTCATGATCGATTCCGCGGTCGCGCACATCCTCGCCAGCATCCGCAAGAGCAGCCTGATCGACGGCCTCTTCCGGCGCGACATCCCCGAGTACCCCGAGGTCGCCATTCGCGAGGCCGTCGCCAACGCGGTCGCCCACCGTGAGTACAGCCCATACTTGCGCGGCAGCTACATCCAACTCCGCCTTTTCGCCGATCGCCTGGAAATCCAGAGTCCGGGCGGTCTCTTCGGCGGTGTCACCGTCGAAACATCGAACGGGAACAATCGACCCGCAACGCGCGTCTCATCCGGTTGATGGAAGACACGAATGTCCTTGAGAATCGTGGCAGCGGCATCCCCACGATGATTCGGGCCATGCGACAGGCGAATCTGGAACCGCCGCGCTTCGAGGACGCGGGAACGTCGTTCCGCGTCACCTTCCGCAACCACACGCTGATGGGGCCAGACGCCGTCGCCTGGCTCAACCAACTCGCCGGTCTCCCGTTGAGCGATCACCAACGTCTCGCGTTGGTCTTTCTTCGTCACAACGACCGGCTAACCAACAGCGACTACCGGCGACTCAACTGGGTCGACGTCGGCGCCGCGACTCGCGATCTCCGTTCGCTTGCGCAGCACGGCCTGATTGCCCAACACAGCACCGGGCGATGGACCTATTACACTCTGGCAGTCCGTTGGCGCCCCCCGTTCATGCCAGATCTGAGCGCCACGGAGGAAAAAGTTCTCGCATTCGTTCGCGAGCATGGCTCAATCTCCAACGCCGAGTGCCGGTCTTTGCTCCGTGTGTCGCGGCAGCGAGCATCCGTTATCCTTTCGGGACTCAAGGAGCGGAGCGTGCTTGAAGTCGAAGGGCGGGGACGTTGGACCGTCTATCGCCTCACCCCCTGAACACATCCACACGACAACCTCCGGCAATGCCGCGTCTATGACCGCTATGACATCCCCTATGCCTACTCTATGACTACATCCGTGCATCATAGAGTAGGCATAGAACAGCGATCCATCTTCTGGCTGAAGGGCAATACCTCATGACCATCTCGTACGACCGCGAAACCGACTCGCTCACCATCACCCTTCGCCACGAACGCGTCAGCGAGAGCGACGAGATCCACCCGGACGTCATCGCCGACCTCGCTGCCGACGGCCGTATCGTCCGCTTCGAAATCCTTCGCGCCTCCCAACTGGTCGAGCACCCCGACCGCGTCACCCTCGAAATCGCCGAACCCGTCGTCGCCACCCATCGGTAACCTTTCGTGGCCTCCCCCATCAATCGCCATTCGAGCCCCGGAGGGGCTTCGTCGCTTGAGCCCTGGGTTTCAACCCAGGGTTCTCTCCCGCCCAACACCGCCCACCTCGGCAACCTCGCCATTCTCCAATCACGCAACCTCGCCCTCTTCTGCTCCACCACATGCCCCGGCCGCCTCATCCTCCAGACCTACGACCTCGTCCGCGCCCTCCGCGACGCCGGCCGCGTCGTCATCGGCGGCTTCCACACCCCGATGGAGCGCGAAGCCCTCGACCTCCTCCTCCGCGGCGCCCAACCGCTCATCGTCTGCCCCGCCCGCTCCATCGACGGCATGCGCCTCCCACCCGCCTGGAAAGAGCCACTCGCCGATGGTCGCCTGCTTCTCCTCTCTCCCTTCCCACCCCACCAGCGCCGCGTCACCCGCGACCTCGCCGCTGCCCGCAACACCTTCGTCGCCTCCCTCGCCGACGCCGTCCTCGTCCCCCACGCCGCCCCAGACAGCGGCACCGACCACCTCGCCCGTCGCCTCCTCGCCTCCCACAAACCCCTGTTCACCCTCGACGCCCCCGAGAACGCCCACCTCGTCGCCGCCGGCGCCACTCCAATGACCCGTCAGGACATTGACGAAATGAGTAATATGTTCTAATCTCCTTGCAAGCGGCTTCCCCTGGCACGGTGGGGACCTGGGCAGGTGGAGAATCTGCCCCGGCAGGTCCGCCGGTCACCCGGACCCCAGGGCGCGAGCCCGCTCCCCAATCCGCTCGCTCCCTGGCGCGGGGCGCGTTGCCCCAGGAGCCCCGGTCGCCCTCCCGATCGCCGTGCCGGCCGTCGCCACCCCTCCCCCGAGGAACCCTCCCCTCTCCCGCGCACCGGGAGAGGGGCCGGGGGTGAGGGTTCATTCCGCGACGCGTTGCCCCAGGCACACCGCCCTCCCCGGCGCCGCTCCGGCCGCCCCCGCGTATCGCCCCTTCCGCCTCACACCTCACGCCTCCTCCCTTAGCGGTATCGCCTGCATCGCCGGTACCGGCGACCGCCATAGCCACAACAGCGAACTGAGCCCGCCGAACGAGGCGAAGATCATCACCGCCCGCAGCCCGACCAGTTCGCCGATCAGACCGCCGAGGAGGGCGCCGATCGGGACTGCCCCGCGAATGACGACCCGCATGCTGGCGTTGACGCGGCCGAGGATGGCGTCCGGGGTGATCGCCTGGCGGAGACTAAACTGGTTGACGTCGTACGGCGCAGCGGCCAGGCCGGTCAGGAAGAGGGCGACGATCAGGATCGGTACGGCGATTCGGTCTGGACCCGCGGCAAACGGAAAAAGCAACTCGCCGCACCAGATCACGACCATCGACCCGACGATGGCGCGCCCGAGCCCGAAGCGGTTCGCGGTCCAGCCCGGCAAAAAGGCGCCGAAAAAGTAACCGAGGCTGCCGGCGCCGAGAACCAGCCCGATCGCCCCCGGTTTCAAACCAAGATCGTCGCTCATGAAGAGGACGAGCACCGCGTACCGGGCGTTTTCGAAGATGTTGCCGCTCCCGGTCGCGCCGGCCAGCGTCCGCAAGATCGGATCGTGGACGACATGGCGTAACCCCGCGCGCATCTCGTGCCAGATGTTCGATCCGGGCGGACGAGTGGCAGGCGCCGATTCCGCGGAGCGAATCCGGCCGATCAACGCGCCCGAGACGACGAACGACGCCGCGTCAAGCAGGACGGTGATCGGAGCGCCGAGGATCTGGACGAGGGCGCCGGCGATCCCCGGACCGACGACTTCCGACGCGGAGTTGGTGACCTGCAATTTGCTGTTGGCGTCGACGAGCCGACCGCGCTCGACGACGGTCGTGACGTACGACTGGCGGGCGACCTCGAAGAAGACCGTCAGGGTCCCAACGAGGATGCCGACGACGTAGAGGAGTTCGATCCGGAGCACGTCGAGCCAGGCCGCGGCCGGGATGGCGAGCAGCAAGACGGCGCGCCCGAGATCGGCGGCGATTAGGATCGGTCGCCGCCGCAACCGGTCGATCCAGACCCCGGCGAAGAGCCCGACGACGAGGATCGGGGCCGTCTCTGCCGCGCGGAGCACCCCCATCTGCCCGGCGCTGGCTTCCAGCGTCGTCACCGCCAGGAGCGGCAAGGCCAGGATCGTCACCTGATCGCCGAACGCCGAAACCGTCTGCGCTGCCCACAATTTGAGAAAGCCCGCATCCCGCCAAAGGGCAGAGCGGCGCACAGTCGTCATCGAATGAGCCTACGTTGCCCGGTCCGTGGTCCGTATCGGCGAGGCAGGTATCGCCCGGCCACGCGTCCTATCCCGCGGCACCGATCAGAAGAGGGAGAACGCGATCTCCTTCGCCGTGATGAACTCCAGCAGCGCCGGCGTTCCCTCCTCGGTCGCGCGGATCGCGCGTTTGATCGCCGGCACGATCTCGCCCGGTTCGGACACCCGCTCGCCGTGACCGCCGAGGGCGCAGGCGAAGTTGGCGTAGTGACCGCTGATGTCGGTGCTACGGTACTTGGCGGTGGCGGCCTGCATGATCGGCAACTCGATCGCCATCGAGAAGTTGTTCAGCAGCACCGACAGGATCGGGATGCGCTCCCGGACCGCGGTTTCGAAGTCCATCCCGGTGAACCCGATCGCGGCGTCGCCCCAGACGTTGACGCAGAGCCGGTCCGGTCGGGCCAGCTTCGCCCCCATCGCCAACCCCAACCCGTACCCGAGTTGGGTCGTCTTGCCCCAACCGAGATAGCTGAGTGGTGCCCGCGCCTCCCAGAACGGCGAGAGTTGATCGCGCGGACTGCCGGCATCGTGGGTGATGATCGTCCGCTCGACGTCGACCGTCTCCATCAGGTCGCGAATGACCCGGTAGGGCGACAGCGGCGTCTCCTCCGACGTCAGCTTCGGCATCCATTGCGCAAGCCACTCCGCCCGCACCGCGGCGATCTCGGCGGCCACCGCGGCGGCGCGACCGCGCGGTTTGCCGCCGAGCCGCTCCTTGACCTCGTCCAGGAGAGCACGCAGGGTCAACCGGGCGTCGCCGAGGAGGGCGTCGTCGACGGGGATATCCTTGGCGAGATCGGCGGGGTCGAGCGTCGCCTGCACGATCGTTTTACCGCTCGGCATCGCCACGCCGTAACTCGTCTTCGTGAAACTGCACCCGATGCCGAAGATGAGGTCGGCCCGATCGAGGAAGTGCCGGACCGGTTTCGGCATCGACCGGCCGCCGCACCCGAGCGACAGCGGGTGGTTCTCGGGGAACGCGCTCTTCCCTTGCAGACTGGTCGTTACCGGCGCCTCAAGCAACTCGGCCAACTCCCGAAGCGAATCCCACGCTTCGGCATAGTGGACGCCCTGACCCGCGTAGAGGACCGGACGCTCGGCCCGGACGAGCGCCTCGGCGACCCTGGCGACGTCGGCCGGGTCGGGTGCCGACCGCACGCGCAAGGCGGGTCGGTAGGCGAGTGGCGGCGCAACCTCTTCGGCGAGCACGTCGGTGGGCAACTCGACAAGCGCCGGGCGAGGGCGACCGTTCCGCGCCTGGGTGAAGGCGCGGCGAAGGGCGTCCGGGATGGCATCGGCCATCACGACCTGCTCGCACGACTTGGTGATGTGCTGGTAGTTGAGGAAGGCGTTGAACTGCGGCGGCACGTTGATCATCCGCCGCGGGTACCCGGCCGGCAGGACGACGATCGGCGCCGAGTCGGCGTAGGCCTGGGCGACCCCGCCGAAGGCATTCTCGGTCCCCGGTCCGTGCTGCATCGCAAACACGCCGATCGTCCGCCCGGACGTGACCCGGCTGACCGCATCGGCCATGTGCAGACCGGTCCGCTCCTGGCGGACGATGATCGTCCGGATGTCGGCCTCGGCGGCGGTCTCGATGATCGGATTGACCGGATACCCGATCAGG
>DATBFX010000004.1:0-11768 GCA_036558305.1 Thermomicrobiales bacterium
CAACATGCTCTTCGTGGCGGCACCCATCTATTGCCTCTACGAACTCGGCCTGATCTTTGCCAGGATTGCCAGCGTCCGTGCCGGACGGACGACCGAATAGTCTTGGCGCGAACGGCCCCGGTTTTTGGTGACGGGGGCGGCTGAGTTCGCCGCCCCCGCGGCATTTGGATTCATGCGAATTGCAGAGGAGGCGGGCAACGTCGTGCGTAGGGGCGGACACGGCGGTGATGGGTCACAAGTTAAGCTCCTGTCGCCAGGTGTCAAGGGCGGCGCGCTGGCGTTCGCGGGATTTGCGGCGGCGCTTGACGAGGCCGAGGTCGTCCTGCGCGGCGAGCCAGGCGGCGGGGTCGGCGGCGGTCAGCCGACGAGCGAAGGCGCTGGTGTAGTGGTAGAGCCCGCGGAACGTCATCTCCAAGGACATCGCGTCCAGCGGTTGCCCCAGTTCCTCGGCGACGGCGTCGGAGAGGTCGACCAGGACCGCGTAGAGGAGCCAGGTGGACCAGACCTGCAACGCGATGGCGTTGGCGGCGCCGGACCAGAGGTAGCTCAGGCCCAGCAGGCGCTTGGTCACCAGGAACGCCTCCTCGATCTTCCACCGGCGGTCGTAGAGGTCGACGGCGTCGGCGACGGAGAGGACGGCCGGGTCGAGGACGTTGGTCAGGTAGGGCCGCCACGTCTTGCCGACCTTGACTTCGACCACCCGCGTCGGGTGGGTACACGGATTGGAGCGATAGGCCCCCAGTTGGACGATGCGGTCGCGAACGGACGGCGACTCGTGCAGCACCCGGACCACCGTCTCGGCGCGGACCGTGCGGGCCCGGATCACGAACCCGACCCCGTGCTCCGTCAACCAGTCGAAGAACGGGAACGCCCAATAGGCCGCGTCCAGCACGACCAGCGTCCCCGGCCCGAGCACGGCCTTGATCCGGTCCAGAAAGCGCAGGTCGTTGCCGACCGGATCGGCCTCCAGCCAGAGGTGGACCGGCAGCCTGGTCGCCACGTCGAGGACGGCTTCCAGGGCGCCGCCGAGGACCTTTGCCGGGTCGGGCCGCAGCAGGCCGACCTTCTTGAACAGTTCTTCCAGGGTCGAGCCGTCGATCGCCCAGATCCGGGGATAGTGCGCCTGGACGCGGGCGACCACCGGGGGCAGTGGGCGGGTGCGGGCGGCGGCCCGCGCCTGCAAGGTCGGGGCCAGACTCGTCCAGATCCCCGCAAACAACGACTCGGGCAACGAACGCAGGCGCAGGCTGAGGGCTTGCTGGCTGACCCGGATCGCCGGGGTCCAGAGCACCCCCTCCCGTTCCAGGATGCGGACCATCTCGCCGACCGCCGGCACCTGCCGCCAGATGATCGTCAGGACGATGGCCACCATCGCCGGCAACGCCAGGACCCGGTCGCGCAGGCCGAGGCGGCGGTAGGCCTCGTCCTGGGCGAGGATGGCCGGTTGGATCAGGCCAGCCAAATGCGCGTCGATCGCCTCGTTGGCCGGGGCCGGGCGGGTGCGGGGGCGGGCATGATCGCGGGAGAGGACAACGGGACGGCGTCGGGCCATCGGGGACTCCGGGCGTCGACCGTGCGCGGCACGGAGCGGGCGGTCCATCCCCGCAGGATGCCATCCCCGACCCCCTTGACACCACCCCGCCGCTCCTTAACTTGTGACCCATCGCACAGGTCCCTCCCCTACGGCGAGGGGGCGGCATCGTCATGCAGCGGATTCCGGAACCTCCTGGGCGAGGGCGTTGAGGACGTCGTCGGCGGTGGTGCCGCCGGCTTCGGCTTCGAAGTTGAGGATGATGCGATGGCGCAGGGCGGGGAGGGCGACGGCACGGACGTCGCCGAAGGCGACGTTGAAGCGGCCCTCCATCAGGGCAAGGATTTTGGCACCAAGAACGATCGACTGGGCGCCGCGCGGGCTGACGCCATACCGCACGTATTTTTTGACCTGTGGCGTGGCGCGGGGACTCTCGGGATGGGTCGCCAGGACCAGGCGGACGACAAAGTCGCTAACGTGGCTGGCGATTTCGACTTCTCTGGCGAGGTTGCCCATGGCGATGATGGTGTTGCCGTCGGCGACGCGCTCGGCCGCGGTGCGGAGACCGGAGGTCGTGCGGCGGATGATCTCGGTGAGGTCGTCGGACGTAGGGTATTGGACCAGCAACTTGAAGAAGAAGCGATCGAGTTGGGCCTCGGGGAGGGGGTAGGTGCCTTCCATCTCGAGCGGGTTCTGCGTGGCGAGGACGAAGAAGGGCTGCGCCAGGGGATGGATGACGTTGGCGACGGTGCAGGTTTTGTCCTGCATCGCTTCGAGGAGCGCGGCCTGGGTTTTCGGGGTCGCGCGGTTGATCTCGTCGGCGAGCACGAGGTTGGCGAAGATCGGTCCCTGCTGGAAGGCGAAGCGGCGATTGCCGGTTTCGTCTTCCACGAGGATGTTGGTGCCGGTGATGTCGGCCGGCATCAGGTCGGGGGTGAACTGGATGCGGCCGAAGTTGAGGTGCAGGGCATCGCCCAGCGTCCGCACGAGCATGGTCTTGCCGAGCCCCGGCACGCCTTCGAGCAGGGCATGACCCCCGGCGACCATGCAGATGAGCACGTCGCGGACGATTTCGGTTTGGCCGACCATGACCTTGGCGACTTCGGTTTCGATGCGCTTGGCGACTTCGCGGAAGTCGGCCGCGGTCATTTCGGCGTCGGTCTTGGGCTCGGTCGTCGGTTCTGCCGTCGGTTCGGTCGAAACCATGGATCACCCCCGTTGTCGTGACGAGGTCGGCTGCCGGTTCGTCTCGCCAGTCGCTACATGCGTGTCGCCAGGACGAGAACGACCACACACATCAGCACGAGACCGAGGAGGGCAACTCCCCCGATCAAGAGGATCGAGAGCCGCGCTCGAAAGGCCGGCTTCGCCGGCGCGGGTTGGACGTGCTCCCGCTGCTCCGTCATGGCGCCACCGCGGAGACGAGGAGATCGGGGCGGCCCGCGGTGCCGGCGATGATCGCGGCCAGGATCCGACCCGCGTCGCCCCAACTGTACCGCCGAGCCCGGCTTTGGCGCCGCCGCCGTGCGTGTTCGGTGCGCTGGTCCGATGCGAGGGCTCGATCAATCGCGTCGGCGAGGGCCTCGACCGATGCCGGTGGCGCGAAGACGGCCGCGTCACCGGCGACCTCGTGGAGGGCCGGAACGTCGCCGGCGACGACGGGCACACCGGCGGCCAGTCCTTCCAGTACGGGAAGGCCGAAGCCCTCGTACCAGGACGGGTAGACGACGGCGGCGGCGCCGGCATAGAGGCCAGGAAGCAAGTCATCCGGTACATAGTCGAGAAGGATAACGCGCCCGCGCGCTCGGAGTGGTGCGGCGGCACGAAGGATGGGTTCGTATTCCCAGCCGGGACGACCCGCGACGACGAGGGGAACGTCGAGCCGATCGCCGAGCAGGGCGAACGCGGCGAAGAGCGTGAGGTGGTTCTTGCGGGGTTCGAGCGTGCCGACGGTCAGTAAATAGCTCGCCGGCAAGCCGAGGGTTTGCCGTGTGGCGGCGTCGAGCGGACGTCCGGCGAAGAACCGCTCGTCGACGCCGTTGGGAACGACGGAGATGCGCGCGGGATCGACACCGAGGCGATCGATCAGGTCGGACCTGGTGGCCTGGGAGACGGCGGTAACATGAGCGGCGCTTGCGACCTGTCGGGGAACGACGGCGGAGAGGTAGGTGCGTAGCGGCGCCGGTGCTCGTTCCGGGCAGACGAGAAAGGCGAGGTCGTGGACGGTGACGATCCTGGGGGTGTGCCAATCCGGGGGAGCGGTGAAGTCGGGCGAGTAGATGAGGTCGGAAGCTCCGGCGAGGGCGCGAAACGGGAGCGGCACTCTGGCGCGAAACCAGAGTTGGTCCATGCGGCGGCGACTCAGCGGCCCGCGGCGCACCCGCGGAGTCTCCTGGTCGTCGAAGGAGGTGGTGGCTTCGGAGCCGAAGGGTGCCGGCCCCGGTTGGGATGGTGCGTACCAGAGAGTGACCGTGGCGCCGTCGAGGTGATCGGTCGCCCTTGGGAGGATGTTTCGTGCGTAGCGGCCGATGCCGGCGCCCTGGTTGAAGGCGGCGCTGTGGTCGACGGCGAGCCGGAACGGCGGGCGGTCCTCAGCGGACATCGGCGCGGAGACGGCGGACATAGAGGATGAGACCGATGGCGACGAGACTCCAGTAGGTGATGAGGCGGTCCATCAGCGCGATCGAGCCGGCGAGCGAGGGGTCGACGTCGACGATCTTGAGGACGGCGACCATGGCGAGCTCGACGACGCCGAGTCCGGCAGGGGTGATCGGAAGGATGGTCAGCAAGGCACTCATCAGGGCGACGAAGACGGCGACGGAGAACGAGACGTTACCGTGGAGCGAGGCGGCGACGAGGTAGAGGCGCAGACCGTCGCAACACCAGATCAGGACGCTAATGCCGACCGGGCGCCACGGCCGGCGCAGGCAGGCGAAGATCGAGTCGTGCAATTGCCCGAACTGGGAGCGGATGCGCTCGGGTAAGCGGCGCTCGATCGCGTGGCGGCCGAACCAGAGCGCGGCGACGAAGATGGCGGCGGCGGCGAGGAGGGCGGAACCGATGGTGAGGGTGCGCGTGGCCTGGCTGGGGAGTTGCCCGCGGAAGGCGACGACGCCGGCGAGGGCCATCATCGTGAAGAGAACGGCGAGGTCGGTCAGGCGCTCGGCAAAGATGGTCCCGAGCGAGCGGCTGATCGGGGCGCCGCTGCGGCGCTTCAGAAGGTAGCAGCGGTAGGCGTCGCCGATTTTGGCGGGGACGACGCAGTTGACGAACCAGGAGAGGAGGAAGATCTCCATGAGACCCCGATTGTCGGGAATCGGGTAGCCCTCGGCTTCGCTCAGTCCCGCCTGCTTGAGCATCCACCGCCAGCGCACGGCACGGGCGAAGAACGAAAGGTAGTAGAGGCCGATGGCGACCGCGTACAGCCCGAGATTGGCATGGACGATGTTTTCCCAAACGGCGTGCGGGTCGATGTTGAGGCGGCGGACAAAGAAGACGACGATGGCGATGGCCACGCAGAACGAGATGATGGTGTGCGGACGGAAGATTTTGGAACCGATGGAGGCCGGCGGGGCGGATTCCTCGGTCGACAGCGCCGCCATCGGCGGGGCGAACTCGGAGGGGGAGCCGACCACGATGCCGTTCGCCGATGCCGCCGCGTCTTCGCCGGGCAGGCGTGGCTCTGTTCCGGTGGTAACGCCGGTGCCACTCACGCGGAGATCACCGCAAGACCCGATTTGGCGGTAGGTCGGATCGAGAAGATTTCGGCATCGACTTCCAACATGGCCCAAACCACGGAGAGCTGGATTCCAAGGCTGAGAACGTGGAGGTATTCGACGGTGTTGTGCACGGCGACGGCGACCGTGACGGCAGCGATCCCGACGACGACCGACCGAAACAGGGGATCCTGGACGCGTTGCAGGGATTTCCAGATCTTCCAGGCGACCGCGGCGAGGAGACAAAGGTACGAGACCGCGCCGACGATGCCTGCCTGGGCAAGTGCTTGCAGATAGGCATTGTGGGCGTGGCCGCGGGGAATGCGAAACCGCCAGACGGTGGTCGCTTCCCGGTATCGCTCGTCGAAGTTACCGGCCCCGACGCCGAGGATTGGAGATGATTCGGCCATGTGTACCGCCGCTCCCCAGTGCGCCGCGCGTTCCTGCTCCGCGAAGTTGTCGGTCGTAACTTGCTCACTGCTCGTCGTCAAAGACACACTCCGAAAGCGCTCGGTCACGCTGCCGCCCAGCGGCGAAAGCAGCGCGACCGCAAGGCAGATGCCAGCGGCAACTGTACCCAGCCAACGGACCTTGCCGCCAGTCAGCCAGACGATCGTCCCCAACCCGACGGCGAATCCGAGGTAGCCGCCGCGCGATTGCGTGGCGAGCAACGCCCCCATGCCGGCGAGCGACGCGACGACGACGGCGACCGGGACGACCCTGCCGAGGGACTGGACGGCAGCCCGCCGCCGCGCCGCGGTCGCGTTGCCGAGGACAAGCGCGACGAGGAGGAGGGTGGTCATTTCCAGATAACCGGCGAAGGGATTCGGTTCGCCGAAGGTGGCGTAGACGCGGGTCAACCCGCCGGCGGAGAAGGTCGCCGGACCGGCGCCGGTGGCGACCTGCCAGGCGGCATAGGCGGCGACGGCGAGCACGGCGACGGCGGTGACGAGTGCGATGCCCCTCACGGCGCGGACGCCGCGCAGCGACTCGACCCAGGCGACATAGAGCGCCAGGGCGACGGCCCAGCGGTAGACCTCGCCGGCCCAGGCCGAGACGTTCTGGGCCTCGACGATCGAGATCGAGAGCACGAGAACGTAGACCCCCATGGCCGCGGCCACGGCGTCGAGACGGGGCCGAGAGTACCCGGTGACGATGCGGACGGTCCACGCCAGAAGCGTGGCCCCGACGGCCAGCTTCGTCCAGGTGACGTCCGCCCCGTGGAGATTGAGTGAGGCGGCGGCTTGCAGCGGCACCGAGGCGAGGACCGCGAGGACGCCGGTGGACAGATCGCGCAACGCCAACGTGAAGAGGATGACCGTGGCGACGGTGGCGATCAGGAGCGCACCGTTCACCACCGCCAGCGCGAGACAGACAACCGTGGCAACGGCGGCAAAGAGAATGGCATGCCTGCTGGCTGCCGCGCGGACGGGCGGCGGGAAGCGGAGTCGCGGCGAGACGGTCAATTGTCACCCCCCGGGGGGCTGCCGAGGTCGGACGGCGAGGGTTCGAGGAGGGCAATCGCGATCCAAGTCAGCACCGCGAGATCGGGAAGGAAGAATCCGTTGTCGACGAGTCCGTGGGCAGCACCGCCCGCCAGCAAGGCGGCGCCCGCCACGGCGAGGCGCGTGCGATCGGTGCGAACGGTCAAGGGGCAGAGCCGGCGCACGTAACCCACGCAGACGATCGCGAGACCGGCAAAGAGTACCAGTCCGGCGACGCCGAGGCTCAACCAGGCGTCGAGGACGAGGTTGTGGGGGTGCGAGGTGTAGCGTTCCGGCCAGCCCGCGGGTTGGACGTAGCGCGGCGCGTATTGGTAGAGGAATTGATCGAGCCCGACGCCAAAGACCGGATGGTCGCCGACCATGCGGAGACTCGACCGCCAGATGAGTTCGCGAGACGAGGTCACGCCGCTCGTCCCGGTGGCGAAGAGGCGATTGCCGGCAGTGACCGCGAAGATCGCGACGGTTGCGGCGATGGCGAGGCCGAACCATCGCCAGCCGCGTGGCGGCCGAAGGACGAAAAGCAACAGCGCGCCGCCGGCGATCACGGCGAGGAGCGCACCACGCGAGAGCGTCGCTGCCAGCGCGGCGCCGATCACGAGCGTCACCGGGAAGAAGACGCGGCGACGTTGGGAATCGCCGAGCAAGAGGGCGGCGGCGATGAGGCCGACGCGTTCCAGGTACAGGGCGAGATTGTTCGGGTGTGGGTAAGGACCGGTGGCGCGGGCAACGCCGTTGCCGATCACCTCGCCATGACCGGTGACGACCTGGACAAGCGCGGCCAGACTGACCGCAATCCCGGCGCCGAGGAGCCCGAGAACAAGAAGACGCGCGCCGTTGTGACGCAGCGCCCACCGGGCGAGCACCAGCGCGGCGACCGGTTCGACGATGACGACGCGCAACTCACGAACGCTTTCGGTGAGGTGGCGCGGATCGGCGACGGTGAGCAGTGAGAAGATCCCGAGCGCGATCAAGAGGGCGGCGACGACGGTCGGCGGCCAAACCCCGACGACGGCGCGGAGGCCGGCGGCCAGCCCACCCGATTTCGCCGTCAGGACAAGCCGAGCCGCCAGAGCGACCCCGCCGACGAGGAGCGAGAGTTCGAGCAAACTGAATTCCTCGCCGCGGATGTGGGCCGGGTGATAGATGAACGGGACCGCGGCGGCGACGGCGGCGGCGGCCGCGACCGGGAAGACGGCAGCGGCGATCGTGCCCAGGAGCAGGAGGACGACGGCGGCAGGAAAGGGAGGGCCGATCGCAAGCGCGCCGCCGATGGCGACGAGCAGCGCCAGCGCGGCGAGGTCGCGGTGCGCGAGGAGGAGGAACAGATGCGACGATGGCGATGGTCGGGCGGCGATCGAGCGCACGGTCAGGTCCGCCGGGCGGGGCGCCAGTCGGGCAAGTGGGGCAAGGGCGGTGTCAACTCGACGCCACGGCGGCGTTGGAGGTAACCGGCGCTGGTGGCGGCGAGGTACGAAAGGTCGCGAAGGGCGCGGACGATCAAGACGAAGGCGGCGACGAGGAGCAACGCGCAGGGCCAAACGAGTGGCGGCTGGCGAGAGACGACGAGACCGCCGATCGTCAACTCGCCGTCGGTTTCGAGCGTGAGAACCAACTCGTGGGGAGCGTCGTCGAGACCGGAGGCGAGGTCCAGCCAGACGTTTTGCGCCTGATCAACTTTGAGATCGATCACCGAACCATCGCCGTCGCCCGACCAGCCGGGGAGCTGCCCGCCGTCGAGCGTGGCGCGGAGTTTGCCGGAAGTGGTGCTCTCGCGCAGACAGGCGGAGACACCGGTACCGCGGAAGCGAACGGTCACCGAAGCGGTGGTCTCGCTGACGGTCTTGTAGACGGTGCCGCTCTTCGATTCGAAGACGCATGTTTCGAGGTGCTGGTCCTGCCAATCCCGGTAATAGGTGACCGGACGGGAATCCATCGGCACGAACCCGGTCCCGGCGAGCGTGGAATCGGGACTCCGGCCGAACGCGTCGAGGGCCTGATAGGCGGCCCGACCGGTGCCGTCGGGATTGAGCAAGGCGTAGTCCGCCGAATCCGGCGCGGAACCGTTTGGCATGAGGTCCCAGGCAAACATCAAGCCGAGCCAGGGCCACTCGGCGCGGGCACGTTGGATGCCGCCGACGAGAAATTCGGCCTGATCCTGAGCAGAAATCGCGGTCTGCTCGCTGGCGCGCCAGCCGTAATGGGTCAACCAAAGCGGTTTGGTCTCGTCGCCCTTGTCGATCAGCAGTTCGCGAAACAGCGTGGCGCGCGATAGGTTCATGCGATTGCCGTCGACGGCGCGGTCGTACGGCGAGGAGGTACCGCCGTCGACGCGGGCGGCGACGACGTCGAAGAAATCGGCACGGCCGAGGTCGTAGATCGCACCGAGGAAGCGGAGATCGGCGCCGAAGGCGCCGTCGCCGGTCGGATCGAACTCGGCGAGCACGACTTTGATCGAGGCGTCGTCGCGGGCGGCATTCGAGCCGAGGGCGAGAAGGTCGGCGTACTGGATGGGTGTGGCGGCGGTGCCGCCCCAGTGATCGGCGCGATTCGGCAGATCCCAGAGCTGAGCGTATTGGAGCTTGCCGCGGTAGCGATCGACGACCTGTTGCACGAAGGAGGCGTAATCGGCGTCGTTGGCGGGAGGAGCGTCGAAGGCACCGATGCCGCTGGGTGCCCGCGCCCAATCGGGGGAGCGGGCAAGGACGGCGGTGATTTGGAGACCGTGGGCATTGAGGGTGTCGACGATGCGGTCGTAGCGGTCCCAGGCAAACTGCCCTCGGGCCGGTTCGATGACGGACCAGGAGAACGGCTGGCGGACCTCGAAGAAACCGCTCGATTTCAGATTCGAGACGACTTTGTCCAGATTCTCGGGCGCGAACGCGAGCAGATCGACGTTCGTGGCGAGGGCGCGGCCGGAGACCTGGACGACGTAGGGCGGGGAGGCGCTGGTTTCGACGCCGCGGTGGAAATAGACGTCCGCCATCACGGCGGCGACGGCGACGCAGAGCCCGAGCAGGCCAAATCCGATGGCGCGGAAGAATCGCGACGCCTCGGCGCCGATGGCCGTCCCCGCGACGACGCGGGCGACGGTTGTGGCGATCGGCGAGGTCGTGCGCACCCGCCGGGGCGCAACGGTCCGCGTCGGTGGCGGCGGCAGTGGGGGGGGGACACCGCGGCGGCGATTCGGAACGGACGACACGGGGAGGCATCTCCTCGGTAGCTGCCGGCCGCGGGGCGACGCTGCCGCGGCTCTGCGGCAGGCAGTATACGGGTGTGGTCGGTTGTGCCGAAGGTGTCGCGCCGGTTACCGGTTGCGTATCATGCCTCCATGAAGCATCGTGGCGGACAAACCGATCATCTGCCGACGCCACAGATTCAGCGGCTGGTCGAGCGTCTCGACGAAGAACTCGGCCGCGCCTACGAGCGGACGACATCCCGTTTGTTGGCAGGGAGCGAACCGCTCCGAGACGCCTGCAAGCGGTACGGCCAGAAGGCGGTCAAGAGCGGGATCTCGCTGGAAGAGGCGCTGGCCGGGGCAATCGGCGCTTTGCAGCGGCTCTTCGATCGGGTGGGGGGGCATTCGTCGGACCCGGCGACGGTCATTGCCGCCGGGATCGGTCTGGCGGCGGTGGCGCGCGCTTACCAGCGGCTGGATGACGGCGGGACGGATGAGCGTCTGGACGAGATGCCGGCGCAGGTCGAGCGGCTGAGTGCGTTGCACCGAATCAATCGCACCGCGACGGCCAACCTCAAGCTCTCGGAGATGCTGGAGACGACGGTCCGGGTGGTCGCGGACACGACGCGCAGCGATGCCTGCGCGGTCTTTCTCTACGACCCCGCGACCGACTCGCTGGCGCTGCGGGCCGCGGTGGGGCTGAACCCGGCATCGGTCGGGGCGTTGACGATACGACCGGGGTCGGGGATCACCGGGCGAGCGGCGGCCGAAGGGCGGCCGGTGATCGCGCCGGATGCGCGCAGGCACGAGGATTTCGTCAGTTCTGCCGCGTTCGGCGACGGCGTCTACACGTCGCAGGCATCGGTGCCGCTGCTCTACCACGGGGCGAACCGGTTGGTTGGGGTGTTGAACATCCTCTCCGTCGCGCGACGGACGTTCGACGACGACGACGTGGCGTTCCTGCAGACGGTGGCCGGGGAGTTGGCGATCAGCATCGAAAACGCCCGCCTCTACAGCCGGACGGACGCGAGGTTGCGGCGAAAGGTCGCCGAGTTGGGGACGCTCCAACGGGTCTCGCGCACGGTGGCGTCGTCGCTCGATCTCACGCACGTCTTGCGGTCGATCGCGGAGGCGGCGGTGGAGTTGATCAACGCCGAGGCGGCGGCGATTTTCCGGTTACCGCGACCGGGCGACGTCGTGCCGGATGGTCGAGGCCCGACGATCGAGTATCGGGTCGGTCCATCGCGGCAGGTCGTCGACGTCGACGGGCGCAACGGGTTCGTGCTCGACGTGATCGAGTCGGGGGCGGCCCAAGCGACCGAAATGGAGTACACCGACGGAACGGGACGGCTCTTTTGTCTGCCGCTGCGGTCGGCACGCGGGAATTTGGGCGCGCTGTGCATCCGCATGGCGCCAGGGACCGAACTGATCGAAGACGAATTGGGACTCCTTCAGGCGTTTACCGATTCGGCCTCGATCGCGATCGAAAACGCGGAGTTGTATCAAGATGCGCGGCACGGGTTGGAGACGGCGTCGACGTTGCTGCAGGAGATGCACCATCGAGTTCGGAACAATTTGCAAACCGTCGCGGCACTGCTTTCGATCCAGTTGCGGCAGTTGAACGACGAACCGGCGGCGGATCACCTACGGGAGGCGGTGAGCCGGATCCAGGCGATCGCCGCCGTGCACGACCTGCTGAGCGACGAGCGGAGGCTGGGCGGAGCGACGATCGACGCAATCGCGCGTCTGGTCGCCGAGGAGGCGCACTCGACGTTGATCCCGCCGGGGTTGCAGGTGACGTTCGAGATCCCGAAGAGCGACATCGAGGTGCCGTCGAAGCA
>DATBFX010000005.1:0-55281 GCA_036558305.1 Thermomicrobiales bacterium
CTACGGCATCCTCAAGCCGAGCGACACCGCCGGCATGGAGAGCCGGGTGCTCGCCGCCGGCGTCCCGGCCGGCACCACCCCCACCGCCGGCTGCACCGGCAGCTGCGCGACGGTGGACGGCACCGGCACGGTGGTGGTGACCGCGACCTCGGACTTCGCGCCGATCACGCTGGGCTTCTTCGCCTGGATGGGGATCGACGGCACGGTGACGCTGACGGCCACCGCCAAGATGCGGGTGCTGTCGTGACCGCGGCACCGCACGGAGGATCCGCCATGGACCGGGGCGAGGGCGCCCACCCGGCGCAGATCGTGGTCATGTTCGCGCTGTTCGCCACGGCGCTGGTCGGGGCGCTGGGGTTGGCGACCGACCTCGGGATCAGCTTCGCCGGCCGCCGCGCGATGCAGAACGCCGCGGATGCCGCCGCCTACGCCGGCGCCCGCAAGGTCGCCAAGGCCGCGTCGACCGCGGGGGTGTCCGTCCAAACCGAGGTCAGCGGTCTCATCTCCAACAACGGCTACACCTTCGCCTCGGCGACTCCAACCGTCGCCTGCGCCTACGTCACCGACGCCGACGCCGCGGTGGGCGACTGCAGCGCGACGGTGCCCGCGACGGCGACGGGGGTGAAGGTGACGGTGACCGAGACCCACCCGACCTTCTTCCTCCGGGTGGTGCCGGGTGGCCCCGAGACCGCGACGACAAGCGCCACCGCGACCGCCCACGTCAAGATCCCCGGCCTGACCGGGGCCGGCCCCTTCATCGTCTGCGCCACCGACACCGTCCTGGCCGCGGGCGGCAAGATGAACATCCTCAACAAGGTGAGCGGGTCGTGGCAGCTCAACATGGACGCCGTCGGCAAGACTTTCAACATCCACGAGCCGAGCCCCAGCCAGTTCAACAAGTGCGGCATCGGCAGCTCCAAGTACAAGGGGATCGCCGACTCGGACGCCAACAAGAACCTGACGGCGGGACCGGGCGACGAGAAGTACTTCGCCTTCAAGGAGGGGGACACCGCCTCCATCAGCGTTTCGGTGCCCGGCATCCAGGGCTGTCAGGCGGGGACCAGCGGCAAGGACATCACCAACTGCGTGGCCTACCTGCCGATCGCGGTGATCGACGCGAGCCACCCGCCGCAGGAGACGGGCAGCGACAAGAAGATCTGGACGGTGGGGTTCGCCGCCTTCCTGATCACGGCCGACGGCGCCAACGCCCACACCGGCAAGCTCCTGGCCGACTACATCGTCAAGGGTTCGGGCAGCTCGGGTTGGACAACGACCTACTTCGGCCCCGTCGTCATCAAGCTCACCAAGTGAGACTACCGGCGGGCATTCACGACCATGGCCTTGGAGACAGGTCGTAACCGTGATCCAGATCGACGCGGCGCCGTCCGTGCCCCCGATGCACGGCCTTCGCCGGGACCATGACCGGCTCCGGTCGTCGTCCCGCCGGCAACCCGACGATGTCCCAAAGCCAGGCAGTTGCCGATCCTCAATCGCGGGAGAGTGCCTGTGGGAGACCGCAAGACGGGCGGCAGAGCAACCCCGTGGCCGCCCCGCCGCCCGCCTTGCGGTCTCTACCGAGGACGAACTAACCGCCCTACTCGGTGAGTCGGACCACGGCGACCGCGCCGCTGTCGCGACTCCACCCGGTCACCGCGCCGCCGAAGGAGAGGTAGTCGTCGAGCAGCGTCCCCTCGTGGCAGTTGGCGCCGCAACTGGCGATCCGGAAGGCGAGCACCTTGACGATCCAGAACTTGCGTTGGCTTCCCGACTTCACCGCCGGGTGGCCGTGGGCCGAATTGCTGGCGACCGGGAGGAAGAGGACGCAGTTGTATGGCTCGGCGGTGCCTTCGGCGCAGCCCTCGATCCCTTGCACCTTGAAGCGGGTCGGTCCCGCTTTGGTGCCGGTATCGCCGTACCAGTATTCGCCCAGTTCTTTGCCGTTGTTCGAGTTCTGGTCGGCGAGGCCTTTGAAGCTGGAACTCGCGATCCCGCAGTCACCGATCTGGGGACCGTGCACCTGGAACGTCTTCCCGATCGCGTCGGGGTTGACCGTGTTGTCGTCCGTTAGGAGGTTCATCGTCCCGCCGCTGGAGAGCTTCGTGCTGTAGCCGCAGACGATGAACGGACCGTCCATCCCCGCCCGGTAGAGGCGCTCGACCTGGGCCCTCGCGGTGGCGGAGGTCGTCACGTTCGCCGGCGCTCCGGGGATGACCCGGATGAAGTAGGTCGGATGCGTCTCCGAGACGGTGACCGTTACCCCAACCGCCGTCGCCGGCACGGAGACGCTGCAGTCGCCCACGGAGGAGCCGTAGTCGTCGACGTACTGGCAGGAGTCCAGGCTCGGCGGGTTGTCCATCCTGTTGCCATCGACGATGGCCTGGACGTCCGTCAGGGCCGAAGTCGGGCTCGACGTCGTGTACCGCGCGACCTGGCGGGCGCCGGCGATGGCCCCGAGGTCGGCCGCGTTTTGCATCGTCCGTCGTTCGGCAAACGACATGCCGAGATCGATGGCGAGCCCGAGGACCCCGAACATGGCCGTCGCGAAGAGGGCGAACATGATGATGACTTGACCGGGCGACGGTTTGTCGTCGCCTTCCCTCGCCGGTTTCGGGCGAGACCCCACATCGTCGTTCATCGGACATTCCTCGATTCGATGCGCGTGGTCCGCCACGGGCGCTTGCCGCCTCGATCCCAAGTGGCGCGCCCGCCGGACGTCAGGATGAAAATCGGTTCACGGGAACGATTCCACCCCAACGCAGCAGGAATCGTTGGGGAGCATCGGACCGCGCCGTTGGGAACGCCTGCGTGGCCGGCACCGGCGGGAGGCGACGTGCTGCCGAAACGCTCGCCGGCAACAGCCCTCCCACCCGGTCGCCGCCGGCGCGGCCATCCCGTCGGGGCAGCCGAACGGTGGCCGACGAGGTGGTGACCACGGGCCCGGTCATGACAGGACCCGCGCCGACGAACTGGAACTCAGCGTGACCGGGCCGAGCCCGAAGTAGTTCTGCAAGAACGCCGTCGTGATTGGTGTGTAGGTCCGGGTTCCGGTCACGGTCACCGTCCCGGTGCCGCCGGCGTCCGAGTAGTCGCCGGAGAGATCGACGGTGACGGTGGTGCCGGTCGCGAGATCGTCGCTGTGCCCGGTGACCCAGCCCTTGATGCCGTCGGTGTCGGTCGGGTTGCGGGCACCGTAGCCGGCACCTTCGCGCACCGCGCTGCGCAGGTCGATGTACTGGAAGAACATCTGACCCAGATCGAGCGTACCGAGCATGATCAGCAGCATCAGCGGCAGACCGAAGGCGAACTCGATCAAGCCCTGTCCGCGATGTCCCGCGGCTGCCCTTCGGGCACGCCACCGCCCAATTCGACCGAGGAGCATGGCAAAACCTCCTGGCGGGGCCGTCGAGCGGGCCCGCTTCGCGAACCCGTCCGCTCCGCCTACCGTCTACTCGGTCGTCACCTTGGCCGATGAGGACATCGTGATCGGGCCGATCCCGAGCAAGTCCTGCGTGATCGCCGAAAAGTCGGTATCCGCCGAGACCGTCACGTCGCTGCACCCGGCGTAGCAGCCACCGGTGCACGAGACCGTGATGTTGTCGTCGGAGATGTCGAGGGCACTGGCGTAGTCGATGACCTTGGTCTTGATACCGTCGGTGTCGGCCGGGTTCATCTTCCCGTAGCGGGCGCCTTCGCGGACCGCGTTGTGGAGTTGCGAGTACATGTAGACGGCGCGGCCGAAGTCGATGGTGCCAAAGACCATCATGAAAAATGCGACGCTGACGATCGCGAACTCGACGATCGCCTGACCGGACGATGCTTCCCGGCGGGAACGGAGAACGGAGAAGCGGCGCCGAGTTACCGATGGCGCCGTCGGCGCCGCGTTCGGCACCTCCTGCGGCTGTTCCATGTCGTCCACCTCCTCGGTGCGTTCTGACCCTACGCCCAAGTTGACGTGGCGACATCTTGGAACCAAAACGCGCGAACTCATAGGCGGAGAAAGAGGGAAAGCCGAAGGGGAAGAAACTCCTCACGGGCTGAGCCGGTCGCGTCCCCCTTGCCGGTACCGAAGTCGGGACCGCTCGCGATCGTCAGGACGTGTACGTACGAAGGTATCCTTCCAGTCCGTGCCCTCCTCCTATCGCCTGGTCTGCCGGGGCGCCTCGTCACGAGCCGTCCAACCGGCCCCACGCGCCGGTGACCTTTGGCAGGGTGGAGAGAGTACGAAAGCCCTGCGTGCGGGCGCGAAGCCGCGGTCGGGACGCTGCCAAAGGGCGGCGCCTGCACGAAACGGCCGGTCGGCCACCGCCGTCTACTCGGTGCTGGCGGTCGCCGACGCACTCATCGTGATCGGCGAGAGACCGAGAAACTCCTGGGTGATCGCCGAAAACGGCGCACTGGCCTCAACCGTGATCTCGGTGCTCGAGCTGGTGCATCCGCCCGTGCACGTCACCGTGACGTCGGACGTGTCGAGATCGAATGCGTTGGCACCGGCGATGACCTTGCTCTTGATGGTGGAGGTATCCGCCGGATAGAGCTTCCCGTAGCGGGCTCCCTCGCGGACCGCGTTGTGGAGTTGCGAGTACATGTAGATGGCGCGGCCGAAGTCGAGGGTTCCGAAGACGATCAGGAAAAAGGCCACGCTGGCAATCGCGAATTCGACGATGGCCTGACCGGACGCCGACCGCCGGCTCACGCGCAACCGCGCGACCATGCTCCGTCGCCGCATCCTGGCACCTCCTGGCTGTTCGCCCTTCCGACGCACGCGAATGCGCCGCCGTCGTCTGACCCCGGCCCGTCCCATCCTAGGTAATGCGGACAGAATGTCGAGAGGTAGAAGGTCCTTTGCGAGTCAGATCAAGGTTGTCGAGTTGGCACACCAATCGTCCTATCGCCGGTGTAAGATGACGCGACCAATCTCACCCGCGAGACCGGCGTATTCGTCGAAGGATGGAACGGGGTGACGGCGCGGCGTTGGACCATCGCCGAGGTGAACGTCTGGGATCGCCCGGCGTTCGTGGCGCACCTGGGTTTCCTGTTCGAACAGACGCCGTCGATCGTCGAAGCCGCCTGGGCCGATCGCCCGTTCGCCAGCCGCGACGACCTGCACCGGGCGCTCGTCTCCGTCCTCGCCCGGCTTGACGAGGACCACCGGGTGGCGTTGATTCGCGCCCACCCCGATCTGGTCGGTCGCGCCGCGCTGGCGGGGACGCTGACGCGCGCCTCGACCGGCGAGCAGCAAGCGGCCGGTCTCGACCCCGGCCGTCTGACGCCCGAGGAGATCGCACGCTTCGCCGACCTGAACGCGGTCTACCGGATGCGCTTCGGCTTCCCGTTCGTCATCTGCGCCCGCGAAAACACCAAGGATGCGATCCTCGCCGGGTTCGCGGCTCGCCTCGGCAACGACCGCGACGGCGAGATCGCCACAGCCCTTGCCGAAATCGCGAAAATCTGTTGGTATCGGCTGGTGGACGCCGTGGACGAAGGGGCGGAAGGCGGAAGGCGGAGGGCGGAAGGAGTGGACTGAGGATCGTGGGTCGAGGGCTGAACGGACAGTCCGCCCTCCGCCTTCCGCCTTCCGCCTTCGGAGGAGAGATGGACTACACAGTCGGCTACGGCAAGCGCCGCGTGCCGGTCTACCGGGTGCACGCGGCGCCGTTGACGGGGGTGAGACCGATCCCCGAGTCGCCGTTTACGGGACGCGCCAACACCGTCTTCGCGCTCGAGGTCGACGTCGAGGTGCTCGGCGGCGACTTCCTCGCCGCCTACACGCGCGGTGACAACACGGGGCTGGTCGCGACCGACTCGATGAAGAACTTCATCCTGCGCCAGGCCCTCGCCTACGACGGCGCCACCCTGGAGGGATTCCTCTCCTTCCTCGGCCACGGGTTGCTCGCGACCTACGCGCAGATCCGTTCGCTGCGCCTCTCGGGTCGCGAGATGCCCTTCGTCGCGGCGCCGGTTCCCGACGGCCAGGGCGGCTTCGCCCCCAGCGCCGTCCTGTTCGACCGCATCGACGCCGACTACGCGGCCGCTTCCCTCGATCTGGAGGCGGACGGCGACGGCGTCGCGGTGATCGGGCACAGTTGCGGCCGGGTCGGGATGCGCCTGATGAAAACGACCGGCAGCGCCTTTACCAGCTTCCTTCGCGACGGCTATACGACCCTGCCCGAGCGCCGCGACCGTCCGCTCTACGTCACCCTCGACGTCGATTGGCGGTACGCCGATCCGGCGGACCTCCTCGGCGGCGATCCGGCGCGCTACGTTCCGGCCGAGCAGGTCCGGGACCTGATCCGTACCGTGTTCCACGAGTTTGTCAGCGAATCGATCCAGCACCTGGTCCACGCATTCGCTCTCCGCCTGTTGGACCGGTTTCCCCAACTCGCGGAGATCGGTTTCCGCGCCGAGAACCGGACCCGCGACCCCTACGGCGAATCCGACTCCGATCCTCGCGTACGGGTCTACAGCGATCCCTTCCCGGCGTACGGAGAGATCACGTTGCGGCTACGACGGACGTAGGGGTCAGGGGACAGGGGTCAGGGGTCAGGATGAATAGCGTTCTCTCTGACCCCTGTCCCCTGACCCCTCGAAGGTTGGCGATGGGACGCTTGACGACGCACGTTCTGGATACGGCGCAGGGGAGGCCGGCGGCGGGGATCGAAATCGAACTCTGGCGGCTCGACGATGCGGGCGAGCGCCGCCTGCCTTTGCGGGTGGTGCGGACGAATGCCGATGGACGGACCGATGGGCCGTTGCTGGAGGGCGAGGCGTTGAGCACCGGCACCTACGAGTTGGTCTTCGGCGTGGGCGAGTATTTTGCGCGGCAGCCGGTGACGACGGACGAGCCGCCGTTCCTCGATCGGGTGCCGGTCCGGTTCGGTATCGCCGACCCCGCTGGCCACTACCACGTCCCGCTGCTCGTTTCGCCCTGGGCCTACAGCACCTACCGTGGCAGTTGACCCATCGCCCGGTGCGCTCACCCGCGCCCACATGGTCATGGCGCGCTGCGACCTCCTCGCCCACTTCAGCGAAGAGGACGATCGCCTGACCCGCCGCTACGGCACCCGCGCCCTGCGCGCGGCCCAGGACGCCGTCGCCGTTTGGATGATCGCCGCCGGCATGACGGTCCGCCACGACGCGATCGGCAACCTCATCGGGCGGCACGAGGGCGGAAGGCGGAAGGCGGAAGGCGGAGGGGAGGATTCGCCTGCTCAGTCCGGGGCATCCTCTGGGTCCCTCAGTCCTCAGTCCGCTCTCGCCCCCCTTTCGGCCTTCCGCCTTCCGCCCTTCCTCCTCGGCGGACACCTCGACACCGTCCGCGACGCCGGAAGGTACGACGGTACGCTCGGCGTGCTCGTCGGCATCGCCGCCGTCGAACGCCTGCGGGCGGCGGACGAGTCGCTGCCGTTCGCGGTCGAGATCGTCGCGTTTGCCGACGAGGAAGGGTTACGGTTCCACACCGCCTACCTCGGCAGTTGGGTCTTCGCGGGGACGCTCGATCCTGCCCTGCTCGATCGCACCGACGCCGACGGTGTCACCCTCGACGCCGCGATCCGCGCCTTTGGCGGCGATCCGGTGGCGGCCGCTTCTGGGGAGATCGAGACCGGTCGCTATCTCGGATTCGTCGAGACCCACATCGAGCAAGGGCCGATCCTCGAAGCGGACGGGTTGCCGGTCGGTGTCGTCGCGGCGATCGCCGGCCAAACTCGCCTCTCCGTCACCTTCGCCGGCGAAGCGGGCCACGCGGGAACGATTCCGATGGCGCTCCGCCGCGATGCCCTCTGCGCCGCCGCCGAGTTCGTCCTCGCCGTCGAGCACATCGGCCGAACCACAGACGGCCTCGTCGCGACGGTCGGGCAACTCGCCGCCGAACCGGGCGCGAGCAACGTGGTCCCCGGCCGCGTCCGCCTGACCCTCGACGTCCGCCATGCCGCCGACGCGGTCCGCGGCGCGGCAACGGAGGCGATCCTCGACCGGGCAAAGGCGATCGCGGGAGAACGCAACGTCGCCGTCTCTTTCGCGAACCGGAACGACACCCATGCCGTCACCTGCGACTCCGCGTTGACCACCACGCTAGAAAACGCGGTGACCGCGACCGGCTATCCGGTGCGGCGCCTCGTCAGCGGCGCCGGTCACGACGCGGTCGCCCTCTCGGTCCGGATGCCGGTCGCGATGCTCTTCGTCCGCTGCGCCGGCGGCGTCAGCCACAACCCGGCGGAGTCGGTGACGGTGGAGGACGTCGCGGCCGCGGTCGAGGTGCTAGACCGTCTCATCACTGGGCTTGCGTGAATCGCCTGAATCATCGAATCCAAGTTCGCGCACGAATTCGGTTGGAGTCCGGATTGCGGGCCGATTGACGAGATCGCGCAGCACCAGAAGATCCTTGTCACCGGTAACCAGGTAGTCGGCGTCCTCGACCCTCGCATAGGCCAAGACGTAGTCGTCTTTTTCGTCACGGGAAATGGAAGGGATCGGATCGTCAAACGACGGGATGACCTCACCAACGGACAAAAGAACGGCGAAGAGACGTTCGAGTGCGTCGTGGTCTATGCGGGCGGCGGGGTATGGCTTCTCGCTCACCTTTCGGGTCAGTTCT
The DNA here is from genome assembly GCA_036558305.1 of Thermomicrobiales bacterium. Taxonomy (GTDB): domain Bacteria; phylum Chloroflexota; class Chloroflexia; order Thermomicrobiales; family UBA6265; genus DATBFX01. The sequence goes on from DATBFX010000005.1 coordinate 8,594, forward strand.
GCAAGCAAAGGCTCCGGAAGCAGAAGGGCGAACGCACCGGATATGCCCGAGTCAACGCACCGTCGGATGCTGGTTGAGCGATCTGACGCGAGCAGATAGCTGATCAGAATATTCGCATCCAGCGCGGCACGGATCATTCAGAAGCCTGGCGCTCAAAGCGGAGCTTCCCTTCTTTCGCCATGTCCTCGACGACCTCATGGACAAACCTGTCTGCCAGTTCCCACGCTTCTTCGTCCGTCAGATCTTGATTCCGCGCCCGAACCTCTTTCCGCAACGCGCGGACCTCGGCCAGGGCTTGTTCGCGCCGCTGTCGATCTCGGAGCGCCCGAACCCGTTCGTAGTCGGCGAACGACATAATCACGGCCCGTGGGTGCCCCTCGGTCTCGACGATGACCTCGTCGCCATGCTCCTCAACCCAGGTGATCGCCGAACGCAACTGATCTTCGGTGTCATTCGTCGTGATGGTACGTGGCATTGCGGTGATCCTCAGCAGGAAGTGATGCAACACATTGTCGCTAGAATACCGATCCGGCTCCCGGCACACAAGGATTGAGAAGACTGCATGTCGACCTTTGATCTCCTCATCCGCCACGGCACCGTCGTCACCGAAGCCGGCGTCGGCGCAGCCGACCTCGCGATCGAGGGCGGCACCATCGTCGCGGTCGAACCCGAACTCGAGGGAAGTGCCCGCGAAGAGATCGACGCGACGGGACTGCACCTCTTCCCCGGTCTGATCGATGTCCACGTCCACTTCAACGAACCGGGACGGACCGACTGGGAGGGCTGGGCGACCGGGACGCGCGCCCTGGCCGCCGGCGGCGGTACCGGCGCCTTCGAGATGCCCCTCAACGCCCATCCGCCGACGCTCGATGGCGCCAGTTTCGACGCCAAGCGCGCCGCTGCAGAAACCCAGGCGGTGACCGACTTCGCCCTCTGGGGCGGCCTCGTTCCGGGCAACCGCGACCGCCTCGCCGAGCTGGCCGAACGCGGCGCGATCGGGTTCAAGGCATTCATGTCGCAAAGCGGCACCGACGACTTCCCGGCCGCCGACGACCTCACCCTCTCCGAAGGCATGGCCACCGCCGCCGCGCTCGGCATGATCGTCGCCGTCCACGCCGAGAGCGACGTGCTGACCAGCCGCCTCGCCGCGCGCGCCGTCGCCGAAGGGAGAACGGGCGTCCGCGACTACCTCGCCTCGCGACCGGTGCTGGCCGAGGTGGAAGCGATCGGGCGGGCGCTCCTCTTCGCCGAGGAGACGGGCTGCGCGCTCCACGTCGTCCACGTCAGCAGCGGTCAGGGCGTCGGGCTGATCGCGGCGGCCAAGGCGCGCGGGATCGACGTCAGTTGCGAGACGTGCCCGCACTACCTGCTCTTCACCGACGAGGACGTCGAACGCATCGGCGCCGTCGCCAAGTGCGCGCCGCCGATTCGCGCCTTCCCCGAGCGCGCGGCGCTCTGGCAGGCGCTCCAGACCGGGGACGTGCCGATCGTCGCCTCCGACCATTCGCCGTCGCCGCCGAGTCTCAAGCGGGGAGCGGACTTCTTCCGGATCTGGGGCGGCATCTCGGGGTGCCAATCGACCCTCCCGGCCCTGTTGGCGGAGGGTCACCACCAACGCGGTTTGCCGCTCTCGACGCTCGCGGCGGTGACGGCCGGCGCCGTCGCGCGGCGCTTCGCCCTCCCCCGGAAAGGCCGGATCGCGGTCGGCGCCGACGCCGACCTGGCGCTCGTCGACCTCGGGCGGACGTCCGTTCTCGCGGCGGACGACCTGTTCTACCGTCACCGCCAAAGTCCGTACGTCGGACGGCGGTTCACCGGGCAGGTGGTGCGGACCATCTTGCGGGGAACAACCGTGTTCCGGGAAGGGCACCTGCTGGCAGAAGCCGGCGGCAGGTTGGTTCGACCAGAGCGACGTTGAGCGAGCCGGGGTGGAATTGGAGGAACCTCCGCAAAGCTCCGGTGACTCGCTTGACAAGTCGTGGCGATGGTGTTAAGACATAGGCGAGGGCCCGCTCCGGCGGGACCGAACCGGCGCAGAGATCGCCCGCGGGCCGAAGGGCCTGCACGGTCTCGATCGGTCCCCGCTCACGCGCCGTGTGGACAGCGCCCCTGGGGCGATCCAGGGGAGAGGGGTCGCCGGATACGCCGCACAGGTCCCAATCTTCGACGGGTCCCGGAGGTGCAGCCATGCGAGAGAATCGCGTGCTCTGGGGAGTGTGGCAGGTTGACAGGTCAGGCCCCGTGGTCCGCGGGGCGGGTTGACCGGCTGGGCCGACAGAGCTCGGACCCCGCGGTGCGGGACACGCAAACCGCGCACCGAGCGGCGTAGAAGCCGCGGGTCGGGTCAGTCTCGGACACAGGACACCCAACAAGCAACGAATCCAAGGGCAAGCGCCGCGTCGCCAACGATGCGGCGCTTGATTGTTGTCTGGGGCGGACCAAGCCCCTCTTGCTACCCGCCGTTGGAGCGGTCCGGCAGTTTCGGGATCAACCAACCGAGGAAGGCTTCTGGGCTGCGCGATTGCAGGTAGAGCTCGGCGGGCCCGGGAAAATCGACGACCAGCCCTTCGCCGCCGAAGATGGTCGACTTCCAACTGCCGACCTTGCGGATCCGGTATTGCACCCCGCCGGAGAAAGCGACGATGTGCCCGGTATCGACGGTGTAGGTAGCGCCGGCGGGAATGGAGACCCGGTGAATCGCCCCGTACGAGGACAGGATCAACAACCCGGTCCCGGCGCAGCGGAGCATGATCAGTCCCTCACCGCCGAAGAAACTGCGGGCGCCGCCCCACCGCGTGTCCACCGTGATCCCGAGTTCGCTCGCCAGGTAACTCCCCGATTGGACGACCAGCTCCTGACCGGTCAAGGGCATCACCGCGATGTCGCCCGGCAGCTCGGGGGCAACGGTCAATTCGGCCCCGTCGATCTGCGCGGTGAAGGTGTTCTGGAAAAACGACTCGCCGCCGAGCAAGGAGCGACTGAGCGACTTCAAGAGCCCGCCGGTCGCGGCCGTTTCGACCTCGACCCCGGCCATGCTGACCATCGCCCCGCTCTCGGCGCGGACCCGCTCGCCCTGCCGCAAGGAGATGCGGCACAGCGAATACGACGGCTGATAGAGAATTTCGGTCTGCACCGCTCGTGACCTCCGCTTCGATCGATCCAAGAGCGCCGGTCACCCGGTTCCGGGCGCGCCCACAAGGAGTCTACCTGCCGCTTCCGCCATGCACGTGGCAGCATCGTTCGGATCGGCACCGGTGCGACCCAGGGGAAAGGCGGCCGCGGACTCTCCCTCAGCACGACCATCGTCGCCCGCGGGCACGGCGCCACATCGAGGCATTCACCAGTCTTCAACGGGGCGTCGCGGTCCGATTTGGGAATCAGGGCACGCGGTCGACACGGCGACGGCGGAGGCGCTTCTGGTCGCCGGTGGCCGGCCTTGCCGATGAGTCCGGCGGGGTTTCTGCCGCCGCTCGGGCAACCCGTAGCCGGGTGTACTCCGCGCGGTAGCGCCGAAACCCGAGCGAACGCAAACGCGAAATCCGCAGCGGCGAGCGCCGGTGACCCCCGTCCAGCGGTAGCCTCGGCCGAGGAACCGCCGCGATCGCGACTAGACGCCCTCTTGACCCGCGTCATCGACATCGTCCTCGGCCCCGTTCCCGGACGGGAGCCGGCCCTCCCCGAGGGTGTACGCGATCAGGCGTACGCCTTCGAGGTGCCCCAAGGCGTCGACCAGGCGGGTCGCCTGCGCGGGCCCGACCGGTCCGAGTTCGAGGTCGACCCGATCCTCCTCACCGCCGCGGACCGGACGCAAGCGCAGTCCCCGCAAGTCGAGGCCGGTTCGGACCACCGCGCCCTCGATCGCCGCGAGGTGGCCATCCGCTCGCCGCAGCCGAAGTGCCACCTGGTGGACGTGGTGGTGTTGGAAGACGCGCCGCTCGACCGGGCGCAGCCCGGCCTGGATGATGAGCATGATCGCGGACGCCGCGATCGCCGGCGCGATCAGACCCCCACCGGCCGCCAAGCCGATCGCGGCGACCGACCAGACGCTGGCGGCGGTGGTCAGACCGCGTACGGCGTTCTTGCGGAAAACGATGACCCCGGCGCCGAGAAAGCCGATTCCGCTGACGACCTGGGCAGCGACGCGACTCGGATCGAGCACCGCCTGGCGGTTCGGGGCCAGCGCGTCGGCGAAGCCGAAGGCCGAAACGATCATGATCAAGGCCGAACTGACCGCGACGAGGGCGTGGGTGCGCAGCCCGGCCGCCCGTTCCAGCCGTTCGCGCTCCAATCCGACCGCGGCGCCGAGGAGGGCAGCCACACCGAGCCGGAGCACAACTTGGCCGAGCGATAGCGTCAGTCCAGTGTTCAACAGTACATCCTACCGGTCTGACGGGTTCGCCGGTTTCCGACGTCCCCAGTCCGCCGCTTATTGCACGGGGCCGAACCGCCCGCGCCACGCGGCGGTTCGGCCGAGCGGCGAGCGCGACCCCACCGCTCGCACGCAGACCGAGCACGTTGCGGGTTGCAGCACCGAGCGGTGACGACTCCACCGCTTCGGCCCGCTGGCCGACGTCTTCGCCCTCTGGTCGCCCGAGAGGCGCGTCATGGCGATGACCGACGCAGCAGCCGTGCCACGATACGCGTCGTCCTTCCAGGCGCACGATCAAGGAAGACCCGTGGGTTCGGGGCCGGAGAAGTCTTCCGCTGAAACGCCCCGGCACGTCGTTGACGAAGGCGCCTTCGTCCAGCACGCGCTCGACGAATCCCCGGTGCGCCAGGCGGTGTCGCTCGTCGGGCGAGGCGAGCGTGCGCCGCAAGAAGGTGCAGCGCGGCATCAGGGCCACGAACGCCAACCCGCCGGGGCGCAGCACCCGCGTCAGTTCGCCCGCGGCGCGGTCCCGATCCGCGATTGGGTCAGGTGGTGGAACGGACCGAGCGCGAGCACCGCATCGAACGCGCCATCGGCCCAGCGCGAGAGATCGCGGGCGTCGGCCTCGACGATCGACGCGACGAGCGCGCGTGCCGGTGAGAGATCGGTCTGTACGACGCGATGGCCGCGCTCCGCCAGCCAACGGGTGTACCGGCCCGGACCGCCCCTGAGGTCGAAGACGCGCGTTCCGGCCGGCAGGCAAGTGGTGGGCGCATGGCAGGTGACGGCGAACTCGACCGCACCGTCGTCCGGATTCTCGGGTCTCGGGGCGCAACCACGCTCGCTCGCCGACGCCGGCGTCATAGGCGCGCACGCCGGCGACGGTCATTCGTTTTCCTGCTTTGGCGCCGCCCGGGATGATTGTCCTGGTCGCCAGCATTGCCGGGCCAGCATACGGCCGCGGACCCGCGGTTGGGTTGTGACCGTGAGCCTTCGGTCGTTCGTCGGTGCGGCAGCTTGCCAATCACCAAGCTGTCGGTGGTGTCCGCCTCTCCCTCGGAAGGGAGAGGGGGCAGGGGGTGAGGGCCGCGCCTCGTCCGCGTTCTCGTACACGACGCGAGATCCTTATTTCGGCGACATGTTGTTGCGAGCAACATCAATCAAGGCGAGGCGCTCGCAAAACGCGCGCGGGCAACGGCGGGGCCGACGCAAGAAACACTCGCCCCGGCCCCGCGCCCGCCCCGATCGTTTCCGGTACCTACCCCGACAGGTAGTCAAGCGGATTCACCGTCGACCCGTTCAGCATCACGATGAAGTGCGTATGCGGCCCCGTCGACGCGCCGGTGCTGCCGACCGGCCCGATCACGTCGCCCTTGTTGACCACCTGTCCAACGGATACGTACGGCTGCTCCGCCATGTGCCCGTACTCGGTCGAAAACCCGTTGCCGTGGTCGATCTCGACGTAGTAGCCGAGTCCGCAGTCGCACCAACCGGCGGCCGTCACCGTGCCGCCGTCGGCTGCCAAGATCGGTGTGTAGGCGGGTGCCGCCAGGTCGACCCCGTTGTGGAAATTGCAGCCGAGATTCGCGTCGTACGGTTCGATCGACAGGTCGGTGCAGCCATACCCCTGCGTCAGGACGTAGGACGACAGGGGGTAGCTGAACGACCCGGTCGGTCCGCTCGGGGCCGCCGGTGGTGGCGGCGGCGGCGGGGCGACGGTGCCGACGAGCAGATCGCCCAGGACGTAGCCACGCGCGTCGCCGTCGTCGACCTTGTACCAGGCCAACCCGTCGTCGTCGAAGGTTGCCTGACCGACGACCTGGAGGACATCGTCGCCGTTGAACGAGGCGATCACGTCGGACCCGACGAATCCGCGGTGCCGGATGTTGACGCCCTTGCCGCCGGCCGCGGTCACGTAGTCCCCGATCGAGAAGACGAGGTCCTCGTGGGTCGGTTCCTTCGCCGGTGCCGCCGGTTGCGATGCCGCGACCAGGAAGCCGGCAAACGCGTACCCGGTCACGTCGCCATCGGTGACCAGGTACCAACCGTCGCCGTTGTCGTCGCTCGTCGGACCGTCCATCACCTGGACGACGTCGCCGTCGGCGAGCGACGCGATCCGCTCGAACCCCTTGCCGGCGCCCGACCGGATGTTCAACCCCGTGCCGTCGTCGGACTGCGCCGCGACGTAGTCGCCGGACCCAAAGGAGGAGGCGGACGCGGCGCTCTCGCCATCGGAAGGCGAAGCGCCGCCCGCATCGTCGAGGTAGAACCCGGCGATCCACCCGTCCTCGCCGTTGGACCGCACCGGCCACCAGCGGGTGCCGTCGTCGCCGTAGACCGTGTCGGCTTCGTCGATCCGCAGGGCGACGACCGTGCCGTCCGGCAACGAGTCGAGGATCTCGCCGTCCTGCCCCGGTTTGGCTCGCAAGTGCACACCGTTGTCGCTGTGTGCGACAACAGCGGTCAACCCGGTGAGCTCCGCGATGCTGCTGACGGAAACGTCGAATTCGTGGGCCGCGCCCGCGCGCGGCCCGAGCCCGAGCGGACCGAGCACGAGCGCCAACGCCGCTGCAACGGCGAAGGCACCTACCCGTCCGGATACCGAGACGACCCCCGCGGTTGCGCCAACTCGTCGCACCGCCCCCTCCCTCCTGACGCCGGACCCCCGCGCTGCACCACCGTGGGTCGCGGACCGTTCCCCGCCGCCGCCGCGCTGCAACGCGACGTACGGTCACCGGGTCTCGCTGCCGGGTCGACCACCGCTCACCGCCGACTTTCGGATCGGGCGGACGGTCGCCGGGACCGGCCGCGCCTCGCGCTGCACGACGCACCGCGACGCGCCCTCACCGGCGCACCAGCAGACTCCGCCCACGGCAGCCGCGGCCCCACGGCAGGTGCTACCGTCCGTACGATGTAATCGGACAACGCAAGGCAAGAACGGGATGGTCTCGCAATCCGTCGCGGATTGCATGCTGGGCACCGGTCGCCAACTTAGCAAAAACGGCGACTCCGTGGCAATATGCACGTACGCCCTGTTCGCCTGAACGGACGGCTTTTCCGGTCGGATCCCGTGGTGACAGGGGGTCGCGGACCGTCTCCGGACCGCCGACGGTGCGCTAGGCAACCTTGCCGAGATTTGCCGGCGTTTGGGCGACGTCCCTGCTTTGCCGGTTCGCAATCCTCGCGATTCCGCGGCCGTCTCCCGCCCCTCATCTGTCGACGGTCACCGCGGGGAGCGGCGAGCGGCCGCACCGTCACCGTCCCCCACCGGGCTACCTCGTGCACTCGATCGTTGGACTCTGGCAGACGCCGATGCTGCCCCTTATCTCTCGTCGATCCTTCGTCGTCCGCCGCGGCGGCGCCGCCGGCGGTTTGGCCGGTTCCCTGCTGGCGCGGTGCGCTTGCCACCCCGGCCACCCTGCCGGTCTTCCGCCTCGTCACCGACGCGCGATTTGCCCGCGGCCGATGCGGCATCGCCGCGTGTCCTCGGCACTATCCGGACCATTACCGAGCAGATCTTGCCGCCGACCGGCCCCTCGGTCGGCCCCGGTGTTCTCGGCATGTTTCGATACGAATGACCCTAAGTCCCGGTCCCGATAGGACTGGATGGCTACGACCGGATTCCCCAATATAGGAGTATCGGGCTAGCCTAAGAGGGTACCCCCGTCGGTCGGTGCCTCCCGGCGAATCGGATCGGAGGGCCCGGCAACGGGGTGCGGCATCGCCGCCGGTGATCGCGTCCGAGTCGGTTCGGACCGCTGCGCCGCTTGTTGAAGGATCGGTGTCAGATGTTCCAACGCATCATCCTCCGGTCGGTGTTGATCGCGCTCTTGGCGGCACTCACGGCGGCGACATCCGTTTCGGCGTCGGGCAAACCGGCGAAGATCGCGGCCAATCCCAATCCCTCGGCCTCCTGCGACGAACTGCCGGTCTACCGCACCGCGATGCTCAAAGCCGGGAAACGCTGGATCAAAGGGATGGAGCGCGATGGTCTCGCCGGTCGTAGCACCCGCGGCTTCAGCGAAGCGGACTGGAACGACTACGCCGCCCGCGCCAACCGCCTCCTCGCCGATCTCCGCGCCATCGACCCGCCGGTGTTCGCCACCCCCTGGCACGAAGCGATGATCGATTCGGCCCGACTCAAGGTCAACTTCGCCCGGTCGGCCTCGCTCGTCGGGTTCGACTTCACCGCCGACTTCCTCGCCAAACGGGTCACCGCCACCTCCACCGAACTCACCGACGCCCGCGAGGCCGCCATCTCCACCTGCTCCGACTTCGACGCGTTCTACCAGGAATGGGATCGCCTCGACGGCAAGTCATCTACCGCAGACTCCGCCTCGTAGCGCGGACGGAACACGCGCAAACTCGTCGCGTGCGCGGAGCGGTCATGGGGAACGCCCCCCCAATAGCGTAGGGGAGGGCCCCGTGCCCTCCCGTGCTCGCGGGCACCACTTCCCATCGGAACCGACACGCCCGAAAACCCGACCTCGATCCATCGCTTACAAGAGGTGCCCCGACGACGGATCGTAGGTGAGCCACGCTTTGCCGATAACGTCGTCGAGGTCGACCACACCGAAGATGCGCGAGTCCGTCCTGTTCCCCCGATTGTCGCCGAGGACGTAGACCGCGCCTTCGGGCACGGTTATTCGGTTCGCACACGCGTGCGATGCACTCGGTCATCGATCCCCGGAGGTAAGGCTCGTCCAGCCGCGTGCCATTGACGTAGACATACCCAACATCGCGGATCTCGACCGTCTCGCCGGGCAACCCGATGACACGCTTGATGTACGGCTTCTCCGTCTCCACGGGAGGCGTGAACACGATGATGTCGCCGCGTTCGGGAGCATCGTTCGCATACGCGTCCGGATCGACCAAGACGATGCTCTGATCCTGGAGGGTCGGGAACATCGCGCTCCCAGCCACGCGGAACGCAGAGATAACCGTACCTTGCCCGGTGGTGTAGACCGCATCGAGGCCTTCGATCCCCGCCGGTGGAGAGCCCGTCGCCTCAGCCACCTCGAATCGTGCGTCCCCGTTTGCCACACGACCTCAATCGCCGCTGGCGAAGGCGAGGGACACCAGCGCCACGACCAGACAGAATCCGACCACAACCGATCGCGCCATGTTGCACCTCCGGTGGCAGCCACTCCGCCCATTCGGTCCGCACTCGGCGACCAGAACGGTCGCCCAAGGGCGGTCGAAGACAAGAATACGGTCGCGTCGGCGCGTAGCCGCCCCGACGCCGGACCGCTTCTTGCCGCTATAATCCCCCGTCATCGGCGCGGCCGAGACGGCAGCTTGTGCGCGGACCGCACGGCCGCGGTTCATCCGTCCGGGAATGGTTCGCGGCTTCCCGCCGCCCATCCCGCCAATGCACGCCAGAAGGGACGCCACCAAGCGTGAAAGTCACCACCGAGCGATTGCCCGAGAGCCTGGTCCGGCTCGACATCGCCGCCGAGCCCGAGGAATCGGCGCAGGCGGTCGAGCGCGCCTACCGCCAGTTCTCCCGCGAAGTCGTCCTCCCCGGCTTCCGCAAGGGCAAGGTGCCCCGCCACATGCTGGAGCGCCTGGTCGGGCGCGAGGCCTGGGTCGAAGAGGCCAACAAGAAACTGATCGATGACCTCTACCGCCAAGCCCTCCAGCAAGAAGAGTTGATCCCGGTCGGCGATCCCGAGTTGGAACTCGTCGCCGCCGAACCGCTGGAGTTCAAGGTCACCGTCCCCGTCTACCCGACCGCCGACCCCGGCGACTACGCCGCCGTCCGCATCGAACCGGTCGACGCCTCCATCGACGAGGCGAAAGTCGACGAGGTCGTCGAAGAACTCCGCCTCAACCAGAGCCCCTGGGTCGACCCCGCCGAACCGCGGACGCCGAAAGACGGCGACCAGGTCACGGTCGACATCCACATCAAAGAGGAAGACGAAGACTTCCAACCCCCGGTCGAGGGTGCCGTCTTCGTCCTCGGCGAGAGCAACCTGATCGACGAGTTGCGCTCCGTCGTCGACGGCCTCAAGGTCGACGAATCGGGCACCACCGAGATCACCTTCCCCGAGGAGGGCGAGAACGCCCCCGCCGACCGCCGTCGCGGCAAGACCCTCACCTACACCGTCACCCTCAAGGAGTTGAAGGAGCGCGATCTCCTCCCGCTCGACGACGACTTCGCCAAGACCTACGCCAACGCCGATTCGCTCGACGCGCTGCGCGACCGCATCCGCAACAACCTCCACGCCGAACGCACCGGCGAGGCCCGGACCGAGGCGATCAACCGGATCATCGACCAGATCGCCGAGGGTGCCACCGTCGAGGTGCCGCAGGCGATGATCGACGACGCGGTGACGGAGGAGGTCAACCGCCTCCGCCAGCGCCTCGCCTACAGTGGCGTCCCGCTCGAAGCCTACCTGCGCCGCGCCGAGCAGACGGAGGAGGAACTGCGCGAGGAACTCCGCCCGAACGTGGCCAAGCGCCTGCGCAACTCCCTGATCCTGCGCCAGATCGCCGAGCGCGAAGGGATCGAGGTCGCCGACACCGAGCTCGAAGCTGCGATCGAAGACCAGATCGCCGAACTGCCCGCGCGCGACGAGGCGCGCGAGGTCTACCGCACCAGCGACTTCCTCCGCGCCAACCTCCGCAACGAGATCTACGACCGCCACCTGACCGACCGCCTGGTCGAGATCGCGACCGAGGGCCGCGGCGCCGTCGTCAACGGCTGGGTCGCCCCGCCGAGCGAGGAGACGGCGGAGGCGACAGAAGACGGTGTGACCGACGCCGATACCACGCCGGCCGAGACCGTGGAAGCCGATGCCGAGGGCACGACGCCCGTGGTCGCTGCCGACGAGACCGAGTCCAGCCAATAGTCGCCCGGCCGCCATGCCGCCGGTGACGAAATGGCGATTGCAGTTCCGTGCGCGACGCACGAGGATGGATCGAAACGAGCACCCTATCGAGCGCCGGCGGCTGGCGGCTGGCGGCTCACGAGGAAACCATGGAAATCCCGAAGTTCGAAAACCTGGTCCCGATGGTGGTCGAGAGCACCAACCGCGGGGAGCGCGCCTTCGACATCTATTCGCGCCTGCTCAAGGACCGCATCATCTTCCTGGGCTACCCGATCGACGACCAGATCGCCAACCTCGTCATCGCCCAACTCCTCTTCCTCGCCCACGACGACCCCGAACAGGACATCAAGCTCTACATCAACTCGCCGGGCGGCGTCGTCTATTCCGGGCTGGCCATCTATGATACGATGCAGATGATTAAGCCCGATGTGGCGACCTTTTGCGTCGGCATGGGCGCCAGCATGGCGGCCGTCCTCCTGGCGGGTGGGACGAAGGGCAAGCGGTTCGCGCTCCCCAACTCCCGCGTCATGATCCACCAGGGGTCGGCCGGTTTCCGCGGGGCGGTCCCGGACATCGAAGTCGTCGCCCGCGAAACGCTCAATCTGACCCGGAAGCTGACCGAGATCCTGGCTCTCCACACCGGTCAGGAGTTCGAACGGGTCAAACGCGACACCGAGCGCGACTACTACATGACCGCCGACGAGGCCCTCGCCTACGGGGTGGTCGACGAGGTCCTGGAACCGCTCCACAAGATCGACCCGGTCACGATCAGCGCGAACGGGCACGAGGCGGACGGGAAAGCGAAAACGAGCCGGTAGCCGTTAGCCGGTAGCCGGTAGTCAACAGCCGCTAGGAGGCCATCGGCCAGCATCCGTCGGTGATTGCGTAGGTCCAACCCGCCCCATCACCCGGCGATCTCCTACCGGCTATCGGCTACCGGCTACCGGCTCCGAGGACGACATGAGTAGCAGTACGCGAGGTGGGCGGGTGCATTACCGGTGTTCCTTCTGCAACAAAGGGCAGGAAGAGGTCAGACGCCTCATCGCCGGCCCCAATCAGGTCTACATCTGCGACGAGTGCGTGCAACTCTGTCGCGAGATCATCGAGGAAGAGGAACCCCAGCCCCCCCGCGCCACCCCGGCCCTCACCCGCATCCCCACCCCGCGCAAACTCTACGAGCAACTCAACCAGTACGTGATCGGGCAGGATCGGGCCAAGAAGATCCTCTCCGTCGCCGTCTACAACCACTACAAGCGGATCAATGCCGGTCTGGAAAGCGACGACGACGTCGAGCTCCAGAAGAGCAACATCCTCCTCGTCGGCCCGACCGGCTGCGGCAAAACCCTCCTCGCGCAAACCCTGGCCAAACTCCTCGACGTCCCCTTTTCGATCGCCGACGCCACCGCCTTGACCGAGGCCGGCTACGTCGGCGAGGACGTCGAGAACATCCTCCTGCGCCTGATCCAGGCCGCCGGCGACGTCCAGCGCGCCCAGACCGGCATCATCTACATCGACGAGATCGACAAGATCGCCCGCAAAGCCGACAACCCCTCGATCACCCGCGACGTCTCCGGTGAGGGCGTCCAACAGGCCCTCCTCAAGATCATCGAGGGCACCGTCGCCAACGTCCCACCCCAGAGCGGCCGCAAGCACCCCCACCAGGAATACATCCAGATCGACACCCGCAACATCCTCTTCATCTGTGGCGGCGCCTTCGAAGGATTGGACGACATCGTCGGCAAACGCACCGGCAAGCACAACCTGATGGGCTTCGGCGCCGTCGGCCACGAGCACACCGACGAAGAGAACCCCCTCCACAACCTGACCCACGACGACCTCTTGAAGTACGGTCTGATCCCCGAATTCGTCGGCCGCCTCCCGGTCACCGTCGCCCTCGATCCCCTCTCCCGCGACGAGTTGATCCGCATCCTGACCGAACCGAAGAACGCCATCGTCAAGCAGTACCAGAAGTTCTTCAGCCTCGATCAGGTCGAGCTCGTCTTCACCAACGAGGCCCTCCACGAGACCGCCAAGCAAGCCGAGGAACGCAAAACCGGCGCCCGCGGGCTCCGCACCACCATCGAGGAGATCCTCCTCGACGTCATGTACGAGATCCCCTCCCTCGACAACGTCCGCAAGTGCGTCGTCGACGAGAACGTCATCCGCAACCGGTCAAGGCCGCTCTTGATGACGGTGGGGGATCAGAAGATCCCCTACGCGGAATCGGCGTAGCGATCGGGATCTTGTCGCAAGAGCCAAGCGATTTGGCCCGGGCAGTAACTTGCCCGGGCCGAATCATTCCGACGACCCGACGACCCGGAACCCGTACTGCGCGAAGTGGCGATCGAAGGTGAACGCCAGAGTGATGCCAAGTCTGTCCATGACGGCAAAGCTCGTCGCGTCGACGAGACTGAACGTCTTGTCTTGATACCGCCGAACGATTTCCAGCGCACGTTGCTCGTCGCCCTCTGTCACACGGACGATGAGGTCGTCACTTCGCTCGAACCGGTCGAGCAGATCAATCGCGACGGACCGACCGGCACGGGCGAGAATCAGCGCATACGTTTCGGCGACGACGAAGTTGGTCGTGTAGAGGATCGCGCTGCGGTGCTCAAGCGCGGCCAACATTTCGAGGGCGCGGCTGTGGTTGCTGTCTACCGTAATGGCAAGTGCCGCGTAGGCGCCGGTGTCGACGAAGACGGCAGAACCCGATCGCCGCTCCGCCGTCATTCGGGGTCGTTCGTGGGCACATTGCCGTATGCATCGGCAAGGTACTTGTCGAGGTTCTCCGAGACATCCGACGGACCGTCGTCGGCCACCAGACCGACGATTCCCCACAAAGGGCTCTCGCTCGTAAGCAGGTGACCGCGCGGTCGGCTCGACCCATTACCGACGGTTCCCACTGCGCTCGCGAGCGTCTCCATTGCCACAAAGTGATCGAGGAGGACCAGCGCGGCCTCCGCCTGCCGTTCGTCCAGACGTTCAACCAGCAGATGGATGCGTTCCTTGGCCGTCACAATCGAGCTCCTCCGCACTTCGCGAGTCTATCGCACCTGCCGACGCCGACGTTCAAACGCGCCTACGATCGGTTTCGGGGGCCAAAGGGGCGTCCATCGTCCTCGTGGAGATCCGCGTACGTCTCGGCAAGATACTTGTCGTGATTCGCCGCAACATCGGTCGGACCGTCGGCCTCGTCGGTGACAAGGCTGACGATGTTCCAGCGCGGATCGTCGTCAGACGTTGGCCGGCCGATCTTAAGGAACTCAACGGGCGGGTCCATCGACGCCGGTGTCGGACCGGCATCCGGCTGCTCCGTCGCGCCAATGACGAGTCGCACGTAATCGAGCACCGCGATCGCCCGCTGATCGTCAAGCGTATCTACCAAGTCCTGGATTTCCTCTTTCACCGTCATGCCGCGCTCCTCAACGATGCACTCCCGATTGAACCAGGAACGAAGTTGCAAGGGCAGTCCGGTTTCAAACAGTCCGAATTCCCAAGGTGGCCCCAGACCCCTCGGCGGTAATTACCTCACGGCCACAGTCTAATGCGGATCACCGATGCGAAGCCAGGATGATAGGTTTTTCGCTCATAGGGCACTGGAAGCGACCGCCAAGCAAGCCGAGGAACGCAAAACCGGCGCCCGCGGGCTCCGCACCACCATCGAGGAGATCCTCCTCGACGTCATGTACGAGATCCCCTCCCTCGACAACGTCCGCAAGTGCATCGTCGACGAAAACGTCATCCGCAACCGGTCGAGGCCGCTGCTGATGACGGTGGGGGATCAGAAGATCGCGTACGCGGAGTCGGCGTGGAGACCGACACACCAACCATGTACGCTGGGTGAGTGTATCGTTCAGCCGAGCCGATCGATCGGATCGGTGGTGGTAACCGTGGTCACCGGACCGAGCCATGCCCCTTCCCCGCTTCCTTCCCGCCGTCAACCGCCGGGTCAAGAATCCCGTCGCCCGCCGCTTCGCCGGCCGCATCCCGCCGTTCGCGATCGTCGTCCACAAGGGGCGGCGGTCGGGCAACGAGTACCGGACGCCGATCATGGCCTTCCCCTCGCCCACCGGGTTCGCGATCGCGCTGACCTACGGCCCCGAAACCGATTGGGTCCGCAACGTCCTCGCCGCCGGCACCTGCACACTGGAGTACCGCGGCGACGAGCTGCCGCTCACCGATCCCCGGCTTGTCCACGCGGCGGAGGTTCGGGCTGTCCTGCCCGCCGTCATTCGGTATATCCTTAGACTGATGAGGGTTGACGATTACCTTCTGATGAACCGGACATAAGCGTGGTTGAAC
Source organism: Thermomicrobiales bacterium (assembly GCA_036558305.1). Classification (GTDB taxonomy): domain Bacteria; phylum Chloroflexota; class Chloroflexia; order Thermomicrobiales; family UBA6265; genus DATBFX01. The sequence continues at coordinate 24,098 of DATBFX010000005.1, forward strand.
TCCCGCGCGCTACCATCTGCTTGACGAGACCGGATGACGCCCGGAACCGCCAATCGCTCACCGACGGACGATGACCGAGCAACGCAACCCACCGGCCGCGACTCCCGCTGCCCCGCGCGGCACCCCGCTCCGTGCGCGGCTGCGGGTACCGATCTCCGCCTTCCAGCGCAACACCGTCCGGGCAGCGGCGACCCCGTTCCTGTTGCGTTTGCGTACCGTGGACGACCGCCTCTTGATCGAGGCCACCGGACCGGCGGGGCGCGCCGAGGCGACTTCGCCGCTGCCGGCCGTCGAGGCGGTGCCACGGGAGGTCGCCGCGGGCGATACCCGCCCCTGGAAAATCGCCTGCCGCACGGGGGAGCGCCTCTACGCCGCCGCCTTCCCGCCGCCGATCGACCAACTCTTCGCGGCGAGTCTGCGGCAGGCGGTCGACGACCCGCTGCCGGTCGTCCTCCAGATCGAAGGCGACGACCTCGCCGCCCTACCCTGGGAACTGCTGCGCGATCCCGAGCGCGAGCGCTTCCTCGCCCTTTCCCCGCGGACGCCGCTCAGCCGGGTCACCGCCCAACCGCGCACCTTCGCGGGCACGTCGATCGAGCGCGGCAACCTCCGCGTCACCCTCCTCGCCGACAGCGTCGAGGAAGCGGCCCTCGCCGTCACCAACGCCGTCGGCGCCGACGCCCGCGTCGACGTGGGTGTCAACGACCATGTCGCGACCGGCTCCCGTCCCCACGTATTGCTCGTGGCGGAGCGCGGCGGGACCACGCCGACGGTGCCATCCGGGACGCCGCTCGTCGTGGTCGCGGGCAACGGCGCGACCCCGCCGGCGCGACCCCGCGGCGACCGAGCCGATCTCCTCGTGCCGGGGACGATGCGGGAGGAGGCGCGGGTCACCTTTGCCGCCAAACTCGCCGGGGCGCTGGCGGACGGACAGCCGCTCGACGCCGCCGTCGCCGTCGCCCGCCGCGCCGTCGCCGACGAGCACTCGGTCGTCGCCCTCGATTGGGCGGAACCGGTGTTGGTCGCCCAGGTGCCGTCGTTGCCGTTGGTGGTGCCGGCGCGGAGCGCGGCGGTCGCCGCCGGGGCGGAGGTCGCCGCCCGGACGGTCGGCTGGTTTCGCGACGCCCTGACCGGGTCGGTCTCCGCCGTGCTCTTCTTGATCGCCGGGTTGCTGGTCTACCGGCTCGGCTTCAGCACCTCGAATTCGATCTCGCTCGATCTGCTCTCGCCCTACGATCTCTTTTCCACCTTCAAGGGCTTTGTCCTCGCCCTGTCGACCCAGCAGGACAACGTGCTGCTGGTCGTCGCCGGCATCCTGGTCGCGCTGACGGCCGTCGTCTGCGCGCTCTGGTTGCGCAACCGCCGGATCGATCCGGAGGAGCAACCGGGGCTGGCCGCGCGCCTCGCCGGGCCGTTCACCGGTGTCCGCGCCCTGTCGTTCCTGGCGATGGCGACGCTGACGATCGCCGGCGCCTACGCCTATCAGCAGTACCTCTGGCGGGTCGTGCTGCCGATCCCGAAAGGCGCGCTCGGAATCGCGGTCACGCGGGAGGCGGCCGCCGCGTCGATCCAGGACGATCTCGCGGGTGTTCTCTACTCCCAGGGGCAAACGGGGCGCATCGTCGTGCGCGATTTGCCGGTCGCGTTCAACGCGAGCGACACCGATAAGGCCCGCAAACTCGGGAAGCGGATCGGCGCCAAGGCCGTCCTGATCTACCGGGAGTTCGACCACGGCGACGGCGGCAAGCAGTACGGCGCCTACGTCGTGTTCACCGACCCCAGCGCCGGCCTGACGATCGGGACGGCGCCAGACGCGTCCGGCGGCGGCAATCAGACGGACGCCTCCAGCACCAACGGCGATCTCGTCCAGGTGCGGGAGGGGGTCGAGATTCCCGCGTTGCGGACCGATACGGTGAGCGAGCTCGTCTCGGCCTCGGCCGGGGTGATTGCCTACGACGAGAACCGGCTGCGCGAGGCGATCACGCTCTTCCAACAGGCCCTCCCCACGGACCCGAGCGCCCCGAACACGGGGATGATCAACTTTTACCTCGGCGATTCGCTTCGCCTGGACGCCCAGGACGAACTGGCCGAGGCCGCCTTCGAGCGCGCAATCGCCTACTTCGAGACCCGGCGCAACGCCGCCGTCCCCCTTTCTCCCCAGGACGAACTCATCCTCGTCAAGTCCTACTACTCCCGCGGTTGGATCGCGGGCGACACCGACGCCGAGGGGTACGACAAGGCGATCGAGTGGTACAGCAAGGCGTTGCCCCTGCACGACGAATTGCTCGCCCACTCGGACCAGCTCGACCGACCGGCGTCCGTGCGGGCCATCTTCGCCCGCGTCTACACGCACCTGGCCGAAGCCAATCGCCGCCTCGATCGCCCCGACCAGCAACAGATCTGGGAGCATCGGGCAACCGAGGAACTCGATGCCCTGGCGCGGGAGGCGCCGCCCAACGACCCGTCGTTCATGGCGCAGGAGGCCGGTTCCCGCTTCTTCATCGGCGACTGCACGGGCGCCCAAGCGGCAGTGCAAAAGATCCTAGCGATCGATCCCAACAACCGCGACGCGCTGCTCAATGCCGGGACGATCGCGATGTTCCAGAACCGCCCCGATTTGGCGGCCGCGGCCTGGCAGCAGATCCTGGCGGCGCACCCCGACGACGCCCTGGCGCGCGAGAGCCTGGCCAACCTGATGATGGCCCGTGCCCTCGGCAACGGCCGGTTCTTCGAGTCGACATACGTGGAACAGGCCGAGGCGCTCCGCCGCGAAATCCTCGCCATCGATCCCGCCAACGAGCGGGCGCACAAGGAGATCGCCGATGCCGCCGTATTTCGGGCGACGGACTCCTTGCTCGATTCCACGGCGCTCGCCCAGGGCGACGATCTGACGGTCGACAAGAGCCAGGCCCTGTGGCATGCCGATCCGGAACGGCGGGCGGCGGCGATCGCCGCCCGCGACGTCGTCATCCAAGAGCGCCGCATCCTGGCGACCGAGTTCCACCCCGGCGATCCCAGCGCCGAGGTTGCCCTCGCCGAGGCCTACGACGATCGCCAAAGCGTCCACGTCTACGGTCTGGGCGACGATCCGACGAAGTTCGATCCCAACGACCCCGCGTTCGTCACCGAGGCCGACGCCATCCTGGCCGACGCCAAAGAGATCCGCGGTTGGACCGACAAGATCCTGGCAGCGAATTCCGGCGCTACGCGCCTCGATCGGCTCCGCGCCTGGCGTGTCCTCCTCGATTCGGTCTCCCGCGAGTGGACGGTGGCCGTCGGTCGCCAGGATTTCAAGACGGCGACGACGATCCTCGAGGAGCGGCGCACGCTCTTCGCCTCGGCCCTGGTCGATGCCGACGCGGCCCCCATTTCCACGATCGACGAGGTGAGTCCCCTCTTTTCGATCTACTGGGAGGGCTATTTCCTCGCTCTCTACGACGATGACGCCAACGCCCAGGCCAAGTACCTCGCGAAGATGACGGCGGTTGCCTCCTGGCAAAAGGAGAACGTGCAAACCGTGTCCCGCCTCGACGCGACCGCCTGCAAGGAAGAGCAAGACCGCCTGGCCGGCGACGATGCCCAGGCGTCCGGCGATCTCGCCGCGGCCCGGACCCACTACGAGGCCGCGCTGGCGCTCAATCCGGAGCAGGTCAACGCACTCGCGGGGCTGGCGTCCGTTTTGGTTGCCCAGGCCGACGTCGATGGCGCCACGCTCGATGCGACGAAAGCGACGGTGGCGTGGCCGGCAGCACCCGAGGGCTGGATTGCCCTCACCCAGGCGCGCCTTGCTGCCGGCGACGCCACCGGTGCCCAGACCGCGCTGGCGCAGTTCCTGGCCGTCACCGCCGATCTCCCGCCCCAGGAGCGAATGACCTCTTTCCGCGACGCGATCGCCGCGATCGACTCACTCCTGAAATCGCATCCGGATCGCACGTCGCTCGCGTTGACGACGGTGCCGACGCTGTCCAGCGCCCTCGACGGGATGCCTGCGGACTACGCGAAAACGTTCCAATATCCGATGCTCTACGCCCAGCTCGGTGCGCTGGCGCTGCACGCCGACGCGGCGGCAACCGCCGAACCGTTGCTACGCCATGCCCTCGAACTCGATCCCCGCCAACCGCAGGCGCTGGCGGACCTCGCCCTGACCATGCTCGTTCAGAACCGCGATGCCGCGACCGCGATCGACGGGGCGATTGCCGAGAGTCGCGACCCGATCTGGCAGGGCGATCCGATCGACCCCACGGCGAAACCCAAGTTGGTGCTGACGACGATGAGCGGTCGGCTCGACGACTATCTCGCCCGTTACCCCGATCGGGAGGAGACCATTCGCCCGCTTCGCGACGCGATCGCGGCAGCGCTGAAGCAACTCGACGCGGCGAATCGTCAGTAGCCTGGGCCGGCTGTCGGTTTGCGGTTCGGCGCGGGGAGGGGCCGATGCCGGTACGGATCGAGAACGTGACGATCGATTGCCGGGACTCGCGGACACTGGGCGCGTTCTGGTCGGCGGTGCTCGGATACGAGGTGGCGGTCGATCAGCCGGGCGATTGGCTGGTGTTGCGGGACCCGGGCGGAAAGCCCCCCAACATCGCATTCCAGGTCGTGCCGGAGGTGAAGATCGTCAAGAACCGCGTCCACCTCGACCTGGAGTTGACCGCGGGGTCGTTGGGCGAGGAGATCGGGCGGATGGAGCGGCTCGGAGCGAGCCGGGTGCGCTATCTGGAAAACGATCCCGACGAATCGCACTGGGTGATGGCCGATCCCGAGGGAAACGAGTTCTGCGCGAGCCGCCTGGCCTGGGAACCGCGACCGGAGCGGCCGGGAGTCTGAACTCGCGCCCGCTCGCACACGACCCGCGGCGTTGAGATCGGCGGCCGGGCACGACGCCACTGGCAGGGTCGTCGCGTGAGCCCACGTTGGGGAACGCCGGCCCGGGATCAGGCCGCAGCAAGGTAGGCCCCGGCGACCCAACCGGTGCCGTCGTCGGTATCGACCTCGTACCAGAGATAACCGTCTGCGCTCTCTGGGCCGTCCTGCACGACGAGCGAAGCACCCTCAAAGAGGACGGTGACCACGTCTTCGCCGAGACCGGGTCCGGCCCGCAGGTTGAGGGCGTCGGTGGCCACCACCACTTCATCGCCCGTGGCGTAATCGCCGGTCGTGCCGCCGAACGCGAGGTAGTCGCCGTGCGCCCAACCGATCAGTCGCTGGTCGAATTGGACCGAGAAGAACCCGTTGGTCGGTCCCGAAAGCACCGTCACCTGCGCTCCGGACGGCATGACGGTAAGGACGTCGGCCGACAGGGACGGGTCGTCGCGGAGGTTGAGTCGATCCGCCGTCGTCGCGAACGTGGGAAAAAGGATCAGGTACGCGGCATAGGCCCAGCCGTCGGTGCCGTCGTAGTTGACCGCGACGAACCCGTTCGTCCGGCCCTGAAATTGATCCCATTCCAGTTCGGCCCCGGCGGGGATGACCTGCAGAACGTCCTCGTCCAGACCCGGTCCCGCCCTCAGGTTGAGATCGTCGGTAGCCGTCGCCGGGCACGGACCGCACGAAAGAGCGGCCGTCTGCCGCGGTGCCGTGAATCCCGCCAGAGTCACGCTCAGGAGCATCAGTGCCGCAATCGCCATTCGGTATCCCATGGTACGAATCTCCCCATGTTCGGCTCGATACGCCTGTGTCCAAGATTGGGTCTCGGCGCCGGCCTGTTGCGGTGTGCGCCGTGCCGGCTCCCTGACCTGATACGCATGATGTGTCGTGTAGGTTACGTTCGCATCCGACGTTTTGCTTATTTGAGCCGCCGAGTCGGTCGGCGAGGAGGCGCGTCGCGTTGCCCCTGGCGCGGTGGTGTCTGCCGGTCCTGCTCATCGTTACGGGCGGCCAAACCCGACGCAAGCAATTCACGCAAACGCCGGGGAGCACGATGCCGTGCTCCCCGGCGGTCAGTTTGCGTCTCGGTATGAGTGCTGGGGTGCTTTAGAAGAGGAGGATGAGAAGCAGGATGATGAGGATCAAAAGGATTGCGCCACCACCGATATACATCGTTTTCTCCTCCTTGTCTTGCGGCCGAAGCGCCAACGTCGCCGTACCGGCGGCGAGTTCTAGTCGCCGGTGACCTTTTTGAGCGCGGCGTCGACCGCGTCTTTGGCGTCGGCGACGGCTTTCTTGGCCGCGCCCTTCGCCTTGTCGGCGGCCCCTTCAGACTTGAGTTCGTCGTCGTCGGTCAGTTCGCCCCAGGCCGACTTGCCGCGGCCTTTGAGGTCGTCGTACGTGCCTTCGACGCGATCCTGCGACTGGTCCGACACCGCTGGTGCCTCCTTGCGCGTGTCTGCGTGGACGACCGCCTCGTCGCCCGGGCACCCATACGCAACCGGCGTGCCAACAAGTTTTGCCTGGATACATATGCGACTTCGGTGAGCCGGGTCCTGGGGATGGAGTGTCCCGGTTGGGGTACTCGACCCCGACAACCTGGGTCACCATTCCGTGCCCGGTGGCTTGTGGCGCCGTCCGCTCGGCCCTACAATCCTCGGCGATAACCTCGCCCAAACACGATTCCATGGAACGGCGACCCGCGGGGGGCATGTCCCGGTCGCTCCGTGCCGAACGCCGGCATCGTGGAGGCACAACGATGGCTCGATCGCAGGCGCGCCCGCTCAAGGTCGGTCTGGGGCTGGTGCCGTTTGACGGCATGCCTGGGCACGCGCACCGCTGGGAGCATCTGGTCGCTCTCGCCCGGCGGGCAGAGGCGGTCGACTTCGACTCGCTCTGGGTCCCCGACCACCTCCTCTTCCGCGATCCGGGGGAGGAACCGATCGGTACCCGGGAGGCGTGGTCGCTCCTCGCCGCCCTCGCCGCCGCCACGAACCGGGTCGAGCTCGGCCCGTTCGTCCTCTGCACCGCCTGGCGCAACCCGGCCCTCATCGCCAAGATGGCCGACACCGTCGAGGAGATCAGCGGCGGCCGCCTGATCCTCGGTTTGGGCGCCGGCTGGCACGAATCCGAGTTCGACGCCTTCGGCTTCCCCTTCGACCACCGGTACGCGCGCTTCGTCGAGGCACTCGCGATCATCCACGGTCTGCTCCGCACCGGCCACGTCGACTTCGAAGGAACCTACTACCGGGCGCGTGACTGCGAGTTGCGGCCTCGCGGTCCCCGTCCCGAAGGTCCGCCGATCATGATCGGCACCACACGCGAGAAGATGCTGCGGCTGACCGCCAAGTACGCCGACTGGTGGAACATCGACTGGCGCAACCAGCCGTCCGAGATACCGCCGTTTCGGGCCGCGGTCGACACCGCCTGCGCGGAAGTAGGTCGCGACCCGGCGACCCTGGTCCGCACCGCCGGGATCATGGTCGACCTCCCGGGCTACCCCGCCCGCGACAACCCGGACTCGCCGCCGATTGCCGGGTCGGTAGATGAGATCGCCGAGGGGCTGCGTGCCCACGCACGCGAAGGAATCGCCCACGCCATGATCTGGCTGAACACCGCCGACGAGGCGGGCGTGGAGGCGTTCGCCCCGGTGCTGGAGGCGCTGGATCGGGGCTGAGCCGATCGCGGACGACGCATCCTCGCTCGCGTGATCGGACACTCGCGTCTCACGTATACTCGATGTATTGAATTTGTGTAATTTCCATCTTCTGCGAGCGTTGAGGGGTGCCATGAGTGACGGGGAACCGACAACCAAGATCGTTCGGCCGCTGCGCAGCGGGCAGATCACCATCCCTGCCGAATTCCGCAAGCGGTTGGGCATCGACGAGCACAGCCTGCTCCAGGTGAGCCTGACGCAGGATGAGCTGCGACTCAAACCGGTTCGGCTCGAGGAGCAGGGCTCGTCGTGGTTCCGTGAGCTCTACGACCTCTTTGCCCCCGTGCGCCAGGAGGCCGCCGACAAGGGCTACACCGAGGAACAGATCAACGCCTGGATCGACGATGCCGTCCGGGCCGCCCGCGCCGAGCGTGCTGCCCAGCAACCGTGAAGGTCGTCTTCGATACCGTTGTCGTCTTGCGCGCGTACATCAATCCCCAGAACCGTTGGGGACGGCTCCTCGCTCGACATACCAACGAATATCGCCTCGTCGTTTCCCCGCCGATCGTCGCCGAATACCTCGACGTGCTCTTGCGCCCCGAGCTCAGCAATCGCTTCTCCTCCCTGGCAACGCTGCCCACGGCTTCCCTCTTCGGGCAGCTTGCTCAAGCGGAGGTTGTACGACCGACCGATGTGCCTTCCGTCTCCCGTGACCCCGACGACGACATCTTCTTCGCCACCACCAGGCGCGGCGGCGCGGACTACATCGTCAGCGAAGACAAGGACCAGCTCGACGTTGGGGAGTACGAGGGCATCAAGGTCGTGACGGCCGGGGAATTCCTACGGATCCTCGCCGAGCAAGACCGACGAGGACAAGACCGAGCGCCGCACGGGCGATGACCCTGCCACGATCGCGTGACGTCGCGCCCCCTGGCCCGCCGTCCCATGCCCGTTCCAACCGAACGCTCCTGCGGCACGATCGGGTTCTTCAACACCCGCCGTTCGGTGACGCGTGCATCGCCCTGGAAAAGATGATCGTCTGGTGGATTGTCGAATCACGAACCGAACGGCGCCGGCGGCGGAGGGGCGATCGTCACGGGTCGGGACGCCGGCAGGGACCGCGACGGGGCGTTGGTTCGGCGCGGGTGCGCACCGACGGGATCCGTACGTGCGGTCCCACCGGGCGGACCCTCACCCCCGACCCCTCTCCCGCGCACCGGGAGAGGGGAGGGTCTTGACGGGACGGGTTGCCTCAGTGTGGCGGGTGAGGGGCGGTGGGGACGGACGGATCGCTCCGAGTCTGTGATGACCGGGGCAGGATCGGCACTGCCCAGGCCCGCACTCCGTGCCGAGTGTGCCGCTTGAGGAGAAGAATAGAACATAAGATTCGTTTTGTCAATAAGGGCGACGAGGTCCTTTGCGGCAGTCCGGTAGGGCCGGGCGTTGGTGGCACTGCCTCGTTCTCTACGCCGAGGCGATCAGGAGCTGCACCCCGGCGTCGGTCGCGTTTTCGACGTTGCTCGGTGGCTTGACGCTTCTCAATGCCTGGACCGCGGCGGTTTCTCGCGCGGGCCCGTCGCCCGCGGGCCCTTTCTCCGACAACGCGCTGGCAGGCAGCTCCGATTTGGTGAAGAGGGCGTCCAACAACGCGAGGAGGTCCTTCATCGGGGCTTCGACGGACGGATCGATCTTCTTGAACCGCGCGATGGCCTTCTCGAGTCCCGCGCGATCGATCTGGTAGGCGGCTTTGGCGCTGCCGAAGAACTCGTCCGGGTCGTCCCAGGGGTGTTCGCGCAGGGGCTGTTTGCCCGACCGCCACTGGGAAGGATCGACGACCCACAGTCCCGCTGGCTCGTCGCGCTCCTCTTCGACGATTTTGCCGTCGACCCTGGTGTGGACCTTCTTCGTGACGGTTTTGGTGGTGGAAAGCCGGTTGAAGACGTCGGCGACGGCGCCGCGGAAATTCCCCGCCGGTTTCGCGTCGGGTTCCTTGGATTGCGCCCGGTGTTCGAGGGCGTAAAAGAGCGCGTGACCCATCTCGTGAGCCACCGTCTCGGTGTCGGCCTCGACGCGATTGATGACCAGGGTGGGGCGGCCTTTCCAGAGGGCGAGCCGGCTCGATGTGTTGGTGATAATGCAGGTGGCGACCTGGAAGGCAGGGTCCTTGATCAGGGCATTGTCTTTGGCGATCCGTTGGCCGAGGGCCGGTAACGCCGTCCGCGACGCCCGTTCGTCGGCGATCGGCACGCCGACCAGGAACCGGATGCCGTCGCTGCGAGCATCGAAGAAGACGAAGCCCTCGCGTTCGAACCGGAACGCGCCGGCGCCGGCGCCCGGCTTCGTGGTATCGGGGTCCCGCCGGACGACCGTGCCGGCGGCGCTCGGGCGCACAGCGGTGGTCGGTTCGCGAACCGGCGCACGCGTCACCGCCCTGGCGACTCGGCCGGCCACCGGCGCGAGACCATCGCGGGGCTGGTCATGGGTCGCCTCGGCGTAGACGATCCGGTGCCGGAGCAGGCGCTGCACGACGGCGTTGCCGACGGTCCGTTGCGCGCTGGCCACGAGGTTGGGGGTTATCGCCCCCGTGCCGAGGCGGCGCTGCACTGCCTGGATGCCGAGACTCTGGTGAATCGGCAAGGTCGAGCTCGGCGTGGCGGTCTCGTCCCGCGACGCCTGCTGCGCCCGCCGCGGCGGTCGTGGACCGTGATGCTTGCCGTTGTGCTCGGTCACGGTCGTCGTCTCGTCGACTGAACGCCCTCGAAGTCGTCGCGGGGTCTCGATCGGACATGGCTGCATGCGGGCACCGTTCTGCCCGCGTGCACGAGGACGGCAATCTTACTCTCGGCGCCGCCCGGGCGCGGGCCTGAAGACCCGCGCTCAACCGACGAAGCCGGCTGACGCCGGCTGAGACCGAAAGGCAGCGGGCAGCTTTTGAAACGACTCGTCCACACTGAGAAGCCTAGTTGCATGCTCAACCTTGGCAAGACTACCCTGAGTAGCAATGAAAAGGTCCAGCGGCCGAGAAGGCCGCCGGGTGAAGGATGGCTACCCGCGAGGCGACACGACGACCGAGGCGGGTTGCCCCAAGAAGTGCGCATAGGCGCCGGTGGTGTCCCGGACCGTTGACCGCCAACCAACGCTCTTAATCACCTTGTCGAGTTGATCGAATTGGACGGTGACTCGCAGCCCGTCCGCGATCTCCTCCACCGTGGTTCGCCCCTCGGCCTTGAGGTCGCCCAGGATGCTGCCGTCGGCCACGAACGACCACGGCAGAGTGCTCTCAGCCCATTCTCCCTGGTCGTACCGGAACTTCTTCTTTTGCCCCTGGATGTGGCCCAGGACCGAGCCGGCCGCCTGCCGGCCCTGGTCGACCGTGAGGCCGGGAAACTCCATGGTGATGGAATACTCATCCACCGTGGCTCTTCCTCCGATTATGACCTCGAACCGATTGTTCGGGCGGAGCATATCACGGCAGGATCGGACTCATGCGGATTTATGATTCATCGCCTGGTCTGAGGAGGACTTGGGCCCGATTGCGGTCGTGATTGCGGACCACCAGTTCGGTCCTCTCTCGTAATCGATGGACCAAAGATTGGGGGCAGGTCACCGCCGCTCAGCGACGCCTGCATCGCCCTGGAACGGGTTGCTGATGCCGCTGGCGAGATCGCGGTTCACGTCGTGAGGGCGTAGTCCGAGGGCACCTGTCGGGGCGTAATCGTCTGCCGAATCTCGTGGCCGACTTCCTCCTCTGCCAGGCGCAACTCGTACGACTTTTGGAGATTCAGCCAGAGCTCGGGTCCGGTGCCGAACCACTGACCGAGCCGTAAGGCGGTATCCGCGGTGATTGCCCTCTTGCCGGCGAGAATCTGCGTGATGCGGTTGGTCGGCACGTGGAGCTCGCGGCTGAGTTGGGCCGCGCTGATCTGAAGCTCCGCGAGCTCGTCTGCCAGGATTTCTCCTGGGTGGATCGGTGGACGTGCCATCGTCTTTCCTCCGTTAGTGATAATCCACGATTTCGATGTTGAAAGGGGCGGGTTCGCCGTCGGGCCACTCGAAGCAGATGCGCCATTGATCGTTGATGCGGATGCTGTACTGCCCGGCCCGATCGCCCCTCAAGGCTTCGAAGCGATTGCCTGGCAACTTTGCAAGGACATCCCTGGTCGGTGCGGCCCCCAGGATTTCGAGACGACGGTAGGCTTGTCGCGCGAATGCGTGAAACTCTTTGACCCGCTGCCCGCTCGCGAAGCGCGCGGTGCGCTTGTCGCGGTACCTGGGCTTCTCTGATCGTGAACCGATCTCATCGGTGGTCATGCCTCAATCATCGCCGACTGTACGCTGTACGTCTAGCGTAACAGAAGGCGGTGGCGAGCCGAAAACGACCTTCCTGATCGGGTTTACGGCACGATCAGATTCTTCAGTACCCCGCCGCTCAACGACGCCTGCATCGCCCGCTCGAACTCCGCGATCGGATGCGCATCGGCAACAGCGGTTTGACATCCACCTTTCCCGTCGCCAACGCGTCGTTGACCTTGGGGTAGCAGTAGGGGCCGAGGTGGTGCCGTGGAGATGGCAAGGTCAAGCGGGATCGTGACAACGCGCAACGGGAGCGCGTCAGCGGAAGCGGTGGCGGTCAGGGTCCATCCGCTCATGCAAGATGCGGGCGATCTCGACGATGTTGTCGTTGAGACGGTCGTAGGGCACGTGGTGCTCGACCGAATGCGCCCGCATGCCGGGCTCGATCTCGTCCTCGGCGATCCCGATGCCGGGGTTGTCGCGCACGGTCTCGAAGCCGCGGCGGAGCGCGGCCCGGTAGATGCCCCGCTGCCGGCGTCCACACAGTCGTTCGCTGTAGACGAGGATGTCGGCCAGGTCGTGCCGCGCCTCCGGGGCGAGGACGTAGGTCCGCCTACGGGCAGACATCGGGGGTGGGCGCGTCGCCGCGACGGAGCCGCTCGTCGACCTCGCGGTCGAGCTCGCCCCACGCCTCCGGCGTCATCTCGAGCCCCTCGCCGCGGTCGAGCTGGTCGAGACCGACGCGAATCTTCGCCCGGAGCACGTCGAGCTGGGACTCGCGCTCGTCGAGCAGGCGGATCGCTTCGCGCACCACTTCTGCCTCGTCGGGGAACTGACCACGCTGGACCTTGCGGCGGATGCTCGCTTCGACGTCGGGGGGGAGCTGAATGGACATCGATGGTTCCTCTTCTCCGCAGCCTAGCAAGCCGGGCCGGCTTTGGGTAGCGAGAATGACTGGCTCCCGTTTTGGTCTGCCCGAAGGGTTAGCCCGGAGGCTCCTGACCGGCAAGTCTTCGATCCGCCCCCTCGATCGGACCGGGGGCGCGGAGGCGGGAGAGGGATTAGTGGCGCCTCGTGTGAGTTGCGTAGTTAATCGAGGTCTCGGTGACCTCCACGATGAGGCGCCCGCCCTCTCGCTGGCACCGGTCGTAAAAGAACTCGATCGTATCGATTTCCTCCATGATGCGCTGAAGGGCGCGGGTCTCACGAACGCTCAGGCTGATCCGGCCAGCCCCGCGCTCGAAACGGCGCTGAAACCCTCCCGCCAGCAGTTCGCGGTACCGCTTGAAGTCCTTGTCGTGGGTGACGACGATCAGCCCCTGCGTTTCGGCGGTGAAGAGCACCAGTTGGTCGGGGGACATGCTCGACAAAACGTCCCGCGAGTACAGCACTTGATGGCCCCGGTCGGCAAGGAACGCGCCAACCGAGGCGGGAACGTTTTGATCGATGAGGAACCGCATGATGAGCCGGATGACGGCCAAGGCGGGTCCGTGTCGCTAGGCGGCGATCAATCCCCGTGCGCGCCGCTCGTGGGCCAGGGCGGCCTCGACGTCGGCCGCGGTAAGGTCCGGGTACTCCCGGATTATACCGTCGGTGTCGTAGCCCTCTTCATGGAAGTGCCAAATCGCCGAGGTCGGAATCCTGGTCCCGTCGATCACCCACGAGTTGTGAGCAACATGACGATGACGGGCGACATTGCCAATCTGGTCGGGTCGGCGCTGGCGAAGGGTTGCCGCCTCTGCCTCGGTCGTTTGCGCGATCCGCTCAACCAGGACCGGCATGACCGTTTGCCCCTCCGGTCGGGAGACGACCCACTGGCCGGTCACGGGGTCGGGGAAGACGATCTTCCGACCGGCAACGCCGAAACGGAGTTCGGCCCAGGGGGCTTCGTAGTGATCCGAGAGGTATTTGCCGACGCGTCGCAACTCGTTCAAGGAGACCTTTTTTCGCAGAAGGGCCAACGTTCTCAGGCTCACCAGATCACGAAACGTGTAGATGCGGCGGTAGGGACGACGCGGCCGATCGTCCACATAGCTGGCACGGAAGACATTCGTGCTTTCCCAATAGCGCAACACGCGTTGCGACAGTCCCGTCAAACGCTGGACCTGCGGCCCGGTGAAAGCCAGAAGCGGGGTCATGGAGCTTTCCTTCCGGCTATCGATTCCCATCCAACGACGATAGAATACCAATTTGGTACCATCATGGCCATGGCCCGTCGGTCCGCGGCCACTTGCCATAACCATCACCGTCTTGGATATCACGCCTGGCGGTTGCGAGCGTTTGAAGTGACCCCCGAAATCTGGTCCTCCCATTGGGAAGGCGGTCACGGGCGGGCGGAGCCATGGCTGTTGACCCCCCTGAATAGAAATCGGTCACCAAGTGATGCTAGTCGACGGCCCCGGGCTTACCACAAACAAGCCCCCTACGGCACGATGAAATTCTTCAGCACCCCTCCACTCGGTGACGCCTGCATCGCCCGGTCGAACTCCGCGATCGGATACGCGTCGGCCAGCAGCGGCTCCACGTCCACCTTTCCGGTGGCGAGGGCCTCGATCACGTTGGGGTAGCAGTAGGGGCCGAGCTTGCGGATCATCTCCGGTTATCCTTTTGGGACCGGGCGAATTGAGGCCGTTTTTGCTGTCCAACTCTGCCCGGTTTTGCTACTCTGGGCAGAGGAGAGCGCACGATGAATGTCAGTCTAACCCCCGAGTTGGAAGCGCTGGTACGCCGGCAGGTCGAGACCGGCCAGTACAGCGACCCCGACCAGGTGCTGCGGGAAGCCCTCCAGCTTCTGGAGGAGCGCGACCGGCAACGCCGGCTCAGAGCCGCCCTTGCCGTTGGCGACGAGCAATACGCCAGGGGAGAGGTTGTCCCCTGGACGCCGGAGCTGATGGACCAGCTCAGGCAGCAGGCCGAAGAGATGGCTCGGCAGGGCAAGCAGCCGAACCCCGATGTCTGCCCCTAGCCGGTCGCTCGTCCTCACGACCGAGGCGACCGCCGACATCGCCAACACCCTGTTGTACTCCGCCAACCAATGGGGCATGCGCCAACGAGATATCTCCGCGCAGCGCCTGTCAGCGGCGATCGACAGGCTCACCCGGTTCCCTGACCTCGGCCGCATCCGCGACGATCTCCCGGCTGGGATGCATGCGCATCCGGTCGAACAGCACGTCGTCTACTACCGCGTCGACGACCAGGCCGTCACCATCATTCGCGTGCTTCACGGCAAGATGAATGCACCGGCCCACCTCACGTAAATCCGCCAACCCTGGGTCAACCAACGAACAGATTCCTACGGAACGATCAGGTTCTTCAGCACCCCGCCGCTCAACGAGGCTTGCATCGCCCGGTCGAACTCCGCGATCGGGTAGGCGTCGGCCAGTAGCGGTTTGACGTCCACCTTCCCGGTCGCCAACGCGTCGATGACTTTGGGGTAGCAGTAGGGACCGAGGTGGCTGCCGTGGATGTTGAGCTCTTTGGTGTCGCCGATGATCGTCCAGTTGATGGTCGAGGGGTCGTTGAGGACGCTGAATTCGACGAAGGTGCCGAGTTTGCGGATCATCTGGAGACCCGGTTCGATCGCCGCGGGGCTGCCGCTGGCTTCGATGTAGACGTCGCAGCCGTAGCCATCGGTGAGGGCTCGGACGCGCTCGACGGCGTTTTCCCGCGTCACGTCGATGGCGACGTCGGCGCCGAGTCGCGTCGCCAGTTCGAGGCGGTACGGTTTGGTGTCGAGGGCGATCAGTTGACCGGGGTTAGCGAGCTTGGCGATCTGGAGCATGCAGAGACCGATGTTGCCGACGCCGCCGATCACGACGGTGTCGCCCGGTTTGATCTCGCCGCGGTCGACCGCGTGCCAGGCGCAGGCCATCGGTTCGATGTAGGCGGCCTCGCCGGCGGAGAGCGAATCGGGCACGTGGTGGACGAGTGCCCTGGCGGGGAAGAGGTTGTACCGGGCGAACCCGCCGTTGAGGTACCGTTTGAAACCGAAAATATGGTGCGGCAAGCACATCCAGTATTCGCCGCGCCTGCAGAAGCGACACTCGCCGCACGGCACGATTTGCTCGGCGACGACGCGGTCGCCCAACGCGACGCCGTGCTTCTCGGCCGCGCTCTCGCCGAGGGCGACGACGCGACCGGCGTACTCGTGCCCGGCGATGCACGGGCCCTCGACGTAGCCGCTCTTGCCGTCCGCACCCCAGAACAGCGGGCCGCCGAGCCAGCACTTCATGTCGGAGGCGCAGATACCGGCGGCATCGACCTCGATCAGGAGTTCGCCGAGTCCGGGCTGCGGGACCGGAACGTCCTCGACGCGGTAGTCGCGGGGGCCGTGACAGACGACGGCCTGCATCGTTTCCGCCATGGTGGTGTTGCCTTTCCTCGTTTGCCCCTCGGTGGGTAAATCGGCCATGCGACGGCGGACAGCTTACTACGGCGTCGGGCGGGGTCCGGTATCCTCACCGGGGCGACGGAGCCTCTCGACCACGACGTCTGGTGGGGACACGACCGCACCGGCCCCAAGGCACCTGAGATACGCATCGCCGTCATGACCGACGCCCACGCGAATCTCCCGGCCTTGCGGGCCGCCCTGACCGCGATTCGCGCCGAGGGATGCGATCGCATCTACCACACGGGCGACGCGATCGGGATCGGGCCGTACCCGGCCGAGTGCCTGGACCTCCTGCTCGACACGCCCGGTGCCCGGTTGGTGATGGGCAACCACGACGCCTGGTTCGCCTTCGGTCTGCCGACACCGCGACCGCCGTGGATGTCGGAGGGGGAATTGCGCCACCAGTTGTGGACGCACGCCCAGCTCGATCCGGCGTTGCGGCCGGTCGTCGCGGGCTGGCCGTACGCGCGAGACGAGCACATCGAAGGGGGCCACGTCCGCTTCCTTCACTACGCACTCGACGAGACGGGACGAGGGTTTCGCTGGCTCGGTCCCGACCCGCGTCCCGAGGAACTCGACGTCGTGTTTGGCGAGGAGGCGCACCTCTACTGTTTTGGTCACGACCATGCTCCGCGCGACGTGCAGGGGCGGGCACGATACCTCAATCCGGGCGCGCTCGGTTGCTCGGTCGAACCCGTTGCCCGGTTCGCGATCGTCGGGATCGAAGCAGGCCGAATCACGACCGGTCTCCATTCGGTGCCGTACGACGACGCGGAGTTGATACGGGAATTTGCGCGACGCGAGGTTCCGGAGCGTGCGTTCATCCTCCGTACCTTCTTCGGCCGCGCCTCACCGTGGTTGTCTGGGGGATAACCCCACCGCGCGATCGGTGGTCCACCGGGATTCCCCGGCTTGCCCCCCTTCCTATAATCGGGACAGTCGAATGGAACCGGCGCGGTTGGGAGCGCCGCGCCACGTTAGGAGTGATTCGCGCTATGTCCGCTGCCGCCGTCACCGATTCGAATGTCCTAGGGGAACGCCAACGCGGCGGCACCCGACTCCTCCGCCGCATGTTCTCGGCGGAGCCCTGGGTCGCCGCCGCGTTCATGATCCTCAGTTTCGTCCTCGGCGTGTTCTGGTTTTGCCTGCTCATCACCTTGATCTCGACGGGGGGCGGCGCGCTGATCACCCTCATCGGGTTGCCGATCCTCGTCCTCGCCATGTATGCCTGGATCGCCGGGGCGAAGAGCGAACGGTGGCGGGTCCGCGTCTTTTTCGGTACGGCGATTTCCGATCCGTACGCGCCGCTGCCCGAAGGATCGTGGTTTACCAGACTCCGCACGCGACTCGGCGACGCCGCGACCTGGAAAGACCTCGCCTACATGCTGTTGCTCTTCCCAATCGGGATCGTCGAGTTCGTCGTCACGACCGTGCTCGTCGCCGCCGCTTTGATGCACCTCACGCTGCCCTCCTGGTACTGGGCGACGTCCGACGATTGGACCCCCTACGATACCGGCTGGCACGTCGACACCCTGCCCGAGGCGCTCCTCTTCGCGGCCGGCGGGATCGTCATCTTGCTGCTGGCGATGCTCGTCCTGATCGGCATGGGCCGGGCGCACGTGGCGCTCGCCAGGGGGTTGCTCGGGAGGAACCGCGAGAAAGAGTTGGAAGAGCGCGTCTCGACCCTGACCGAGAGCCGGTCGCGCGTGATCGACGCGGTGGCCGAGGAGCGGCGGCGGATCGAGCGCGACCTGCACGACGGCGCCCAGCAGCGGCTCGTGGCGCTGGCGATGGACCTCGGGATGGCCAAGGAAAAACTCGACAGCGATCCGGTGGCGGCGCGCACGCTGGTCGAGGCGGCGCACGACCAGGCCAAGCGGGCGCTGACCGAGATGCGCGATTTGGTTCGCGGCATCCACCCGGCGGTGTTGACGGACCGCGGACTCGACGCGGCGATCTCGGCTCTGGCCGGTCGCTCGCCGGTGCCGGTCTCGGTCGAGGTCGATCTGCCGCAACGATTGCCGGATGCGATCGAGACGAACGCCTACTTCGTCGTCGCCGAAGCGCTGGCGAACGTCGGCAAGCACAGCCGGGCGACGCAGGCGCGGGTGATCGTTCGCTGCGAAGGTGAGACACTGATCATCGAGGTCGCGGACGACGGCGTCGGCGGGGCCGATCCGGCGCAGGGGACCGGACTGTCCGGTCTGCGCGATCGGATGGCGGCGTTGGACGGCAAGTTGCTGATCAGCAGTCCGGTGGGTGGGCCGACCTGGGTCCGCGCGGAGTTGCCATGCGGGTCGTGATCGCCGAGGACTCTGTGCTGCTGCGCGAGGGGCTCGTCAGGTTGCTGACCGACTCCGGGTTCGAGGTGGTCGAGCGGGTCGGTGACGGACCGGGGTTGGTGGCGGCGGTCGAGCGACACCGGCCCGACGTCTCGGTGGTCGACGTGCGAATGCCGCCGAGTTTCCGCGACGAGGGCTTGCGAGCCGCGTTGGAAGCGCGGCGGCGGGTACCCGGCACGGCGATCCTTGTTCTTTCCCAATACGTCGAAGAGCGCTACGCGGGCGAATTGTTGGAATCGGGGGCCGAGGGCATCGGGTATCTGCTCAAGGAGCGGGTCGCCGACGTCGGCGATTTCGTGGCGGCGGTGCGCCGCGTGGCCGGGGGCGGCACCGTGCTCGACCCGGAGGTGGTGGCCCAGTTGGTGGCGCGACGGCGGCGGGGCGATCCGCTCGACACGTTGACGTCGCGGGAGCGCGAGGTCCTGGCCTTGATGGCCGAAGGGCGATCCAACAGCGCCATCGCCGACGCCCTGTACGTGAACGAGGGGACGGTCGAGAAGCACGTCACGGCCATCTTCGGCAAGCTCAATCTAACCGCAACGGAGACGGACCACCGGCGGGTGTTGGCGGTGCTGGCGTATTTGCGAAGCTGACGTTCGCGAGGACGCCGAATCTGGTGGTTTTGTGCCCTCCTGCTCTCGGAGGTGCCGTCTTCCCTGGCGGCGACGCCCCCCTTCGTCTCCCCCGGGTGCCCTCTGGGCGTTTGGGGGGCCGGGGGGGCCGACCGCGTTTGACAGGGGCAGGAGGCGCCTCTACCATCCCAGGGAGAAACCCTTCAGTGGAGATGGGTGGCGGGGCGGGATGTCCGCGGTGGGCGGGCGTCGGCATTCCCGGTGGTCGCCTCGGGTATGGCACAGATCGTGGCGCGGCGGTTGCTCCAGTTGATCCCGGTGCTGCTGTTGGCGACCGGGCTCGTCTTCGTCATGATCCGGTTGGCGCCGGGCGACCCGGCGGAGCAGCAACTCGGTCCGCGCGCGGCGCGCAACCCCGAGGCGGTCGCGGCGCTGCGGCACAAACTCGGTTTGGACAAACCGATCCCCGTCCAGTACCTCATCTGGTTGCGATACGCGGTCACCGGTGACCTCGGCAAGTCCGTCCGCAACCAGCAACCGGTCAGCCAGCTCCTCGCCCCGAAACTGGTCGCGACCGGCGAGTTGATCCTCGCGGCACTCGTCCTCGCGGTGGTCGCGGCGCTCATCCTGGGCACGGCGGCGGCGTTGCGACCCGGCGGCTGGGTCGACCAGGCGACGCGCGCACTGGTCGTCTCCGGTCTGGCGATTCCGACCTACTGGTTGGGATTGGTGCTGCTGCTCGTCTTCGCGGTCAGACTGAAGTGGCTCCCCGTCTCCGGCTACGTCCGCTTCACCGCCGACCCGATCGGCAATCTGAAGCACCTGCTCCTCCCCGCCCTCAGTCTCGCCATCTTCGAGGCGGCCTTTTTCACGCGCTTTTTGCGGTCGGAACTGCTCGAGGTCTTGCGGCAGGACTACGTGCGCACCGCCAACGCGAAGGGGTTGCCGGAGCGCCTCGTCGTCTCGCGCCACGCGCTCAAGAACGCGCTGATCCCGATGGTGACGGTCCTCGGCCTGGAACTCGGCACCTTGATGGGCGGAGTCGTCATCATCGAGCAGGTCTTTGGCTGGTCCGGTATCGGCTGGTTGGCCCTGGGCGCGGTCAAGACCCGCGATTACCCCCTCTTGCAGGGCACGGTCCTCGTCGTCGCCGTCGCCGTCAGCCTCGCGAACCTCCTGGCCGACCTCGCCTACACCGCGATCGACCCACGCCTGCGGAAGGCCTGACGATGACCGGCGAGACGGACAGACGGACAGGCGGACAGACGGACAGAGACGAGTCGTCAGCCATCAGTCGTGAAAAGAACCGGTCTGCCGCTCTCGCTCGTATGCACGTCGGTTCCTCAAGCCGATCGACGAAGCGTCTGTCCGTCTGTCCGTCTGTCCGTCTGTCCGGCTTTTGGATCGGCGCCGCGATCGTCGGCGTCCTCGTCCTCGCCGGTTTGCTGGCGCCGCTGATCGCGCCGTTCGATCCGCTGGCGATCCACCCGCGAGACGGGTTGAAGCCGCCGTCGTGGACGTACCTGCTGGGGACGGACGAGAACGGGCGGGACATCCTGAGCCGGTTGATCTACGCGGCGCGGACGTCGCTGTTGGTGGCGCTGGGGTCGGTCGCGGTGGCGAGCGCGATCGGGGTGCCGCTGGGGTTGGTGGCGGGGTTCTTCGAGGGGCGGCTCGATGGCGTGATCATGCGGGTGCTCGATGCCCTGCTGGCCTTTCCGGTGATCCTGCTCGCGATCCTGGTCGTCGCCACGCTCGGGACGCGGCCGGTCAATCTCGTGCTGACGATCGGCTTCGTCTTCATCCCCTACTTCACCCGCCTGGTGCGCGGCAACGTCCTGGCGCTCAAGCACCGGGAGTTCGTCGAGGCGAGCCGGTCGTGCGGCGCCGGGACCGGCTACCTGCTTTTCCGCGTCGTTTTCCCGAACGTGCTCTCGCCGGTCATCGTCCAGGCCTCGCTGACGATGTCGCTGGCGGTGTTGATCGAGGCCTCGCTCTCGTTCGTCGGGGTCGGGGTGCAACCGCCCACCCCGGCGTGGGGGTCGATGCTGCAGGCCTCGCAGCTCTATCTGCCGAAGGCTCCGTGGTACGTGCTGGCGCCGGGCGCCTGCATCTTCCTCTCGGTGCTGGGGTTCAATCTGCTCGGCGACGGGTTGCGGGACGTGCTCGATCCGGCGCGGCGTGGGCGGTAAAAGGGCGGAACAGATTTTGCGGAACCGCGCGGCATGTCGCCGCCCGGCTCAGCCCGTCATGAGCGCCGCTGCCGGCGAGTTCGGTATGATTGCTTGCGGGTGTTGGACGATCGTGAGAGGAGTTGCGCTGCGCGGCACAGGGTATCGAGACCGGTGAGCTAGGTCGTCGCCGTAGAGGACGCTAGCGAATCACGCCACGGTTGGCGAACACGGGGAGCAGATGCCATGAACGGTCGAGACGAAAGCGTCCGGACGAAGACCGCCGTCATGATGAGGCGCCGATCCCGGCGCGACATCGTGCGAGACGCCGCCGCGGGGGCGGGACTCGCTTTGGCAGCATGGTCGCGGACGGTGGCGGCGCAACAGGGCACACCGGTCGCGCCGCCAACCGGCGAGCCGATCAAGATCGGAGCGGCGGTTTCGACAACCGGCTCGAACGGGCGCACCGGTCTCTACCAGCAAGAGGCCTATCAACTCTGGGAGGAGCAGAAGAACGGCGCGGGCGGGGTGCTCGGTCGACCGGTGAAGATGGTGATCTACGACGATCAATCCGATCCCGCCACCGGGGCGCGCCTCTACGAGCGGCTCTTGACCGCGGATAAGGTCGATCTCATTCTCGGTCCCTACTCGTCGTCCGTCACGCAAGCGGTTGCCCAGGTGACGGAACGGGCGGGGCAACCGATGCTGGCGGCAGGGGCATCGGCCGGTGATCTCTGGGCGCGCGGCTACCGATATCTCTTCGGGGTCTACTCGATCGCCGAGGACTACTTCCGGGACATTGTCACGATCATCGCGCCGGCGCAGGGATACAAGACGGCGGCGATCGTCTACGAGGACACCCTCTTCCCGACCTCCACCGCCAGCGGCGCCGCGGCCCACTGCGAGGCGACCGGCATCGAAGTGGTCGTCAATGAGAAGTACCCGGCGAAGGCGACCGACGTCTCGTCCGTGCTGACGAAGGTCCGCGACGCCAACCCGGACCTGTTGATCGGCGGTTCGTACCTGCCCGATTCGGTACTGATCACCCGCCAGTCGAAGGAGTTGGGTGTCAATCCGCGGCTGTTCGCCTTCTCGGTCGGCGCGGCACAACCCGATTTCGTCGAGTCGCTCGGCGCGGATGCGGAGTACGTCCTCGGTCCGTCGATGTGGGAACCCGTGATCGAGACACCGGGCAACGCCGAATTCGTCGCGGCCTACCGGCAGAAGTTCAACCGCGACCCGGACTACCACTCGGCGGCCGGCTACGCCGCCTGCCAGGTGCTGGAGCGGGCGGTCGCCAACGTCGGCGCCATCGACCTCGACAAGATTCGCGACGAACTCCTCAAGATGGAGATGCCGACCATTCTCCCCGGCACCTACAAGGTCGACGAGACCGGCAAAATGATCGGCCACATCCCGCTCACGGTGCAGTGGCAAAGCGGCAACAAGGTGATCGTCACCCCGGAGGAGCTGAAAACCGGCGATCTCACCTTGCCGACGCCGCCCTGGGATCAACGGGGATAGCCGGGAGCCGGGAGCCGGGAGCCGATAGCCGGTAGGAGAGACGGACAGACGGACAGAACCACTCGGTCCTCAGCACTTGCTAGCGGCTAGCGGCTAGCGGCTCACCGACCATGGACCTCATCCAGGTCATCGTCAGCGGGCTGTTGCTCGGCGGCGTGTATGCGCTCTTCGCCGCCGGGCTGAACATGATCTTCGGCGTGCTGCGAGTGATCAATCTGGCGCACGGCGATTTGATGATGCTGGGCGCCTACATCACGTACTGGCTGTTCGCCGAGGCGGACATCAATCCACTGGTGTCGCTGCCGGTCTCTGCGGCGGCGATCTTCGTGGTGGGGACGGTGATCGAGCGCGGGTTGGTCGAGCGGGTCGTCAACCAACCGCTCCTCTCGTCGCTGTTGCTGACCTTCGGGTTGTCGACCCTGTTGATGGGCACGGCGTTGTCCCTCTGGACCGCCAACTTTCGGTCGGTTCCCTACCTCAGCGGGTCGGTCAGCGCGTTTGGCCTCGAGTTCTCGAAAACGCGGCTGGTCGCCTTCGCGATCGCGCTCGGCGTGACGGGGGCGACCTATGCCTTCCTCCGCTTCTCCACCTTTGGCAAGGCGATTCGCGCGACCGCTCAGCATGCCGAGGTCGCCCAGGTTTGCGGGATCGACGTCCGGCGGGTGCGGCTGGCGACATTCGGACTCGGTTCGGCGATGGCCGGGGTGGCGGGATCGCTGATCGCGATGATCTTCACGGTCAGTCCGGAGATGGGCCGGATGTTCATCGGGCGCGCCTTCGCGATCGTCGTCCTGGGCGGGCTTGGCTCCTTTACCGGCGCGTTTCTCGGCGCGCTGACCCTCGGCGTCGCCGAAACCACCGCCGCCTACTACGGCGATACGCAATTGGCCGAAGGCGTCGCCTACGCCGTGCTCGTCCTCGTGCTGCTGGTCCGGCCGACGGGTCTGTTCGGGGCACGAGAATGACCGCGGACGTCGGCAGGACGGTCGATCCGGGGGAGGTGATCGAGACCCCCCCGCGCGACGGCAGGCGCGATCGCGACGCCGTGGCCGCGGCGGCCGGCGCCCGCCCCGTCGGCCGGCCGCTCCCCGCGTGGGAGCCGCTGCTGCCGAAGATCTACGCCCTGCTTCTCGCCGTTGCCGCCGTCGGACTGTACCTGTATCCGCGGTTTGCCAGCACCTACGACGTAACCCTGGCGTTGACGGTGCTGCTGACCGTAACGCTGGCGACGAGTTGGAACATCATCTCCGGGTACACCGGGTACATCTCGTTCGGTCACGCCGGGTTCTTCGGCATCGGCTCGTACGTCGGCGCGCTCCTCATCTTCTACGACGTCATGGCCTGGGAGCCGGCGGTGGTCGTCGCCGGGTTGGCCACGACCGCGGTGGCGCTGGTGATCGGCTATCCAACGCTGCGGCTGCGGGGACCGTACTTCGCGATCGCGATGCTCGGGTTGAGCGAGTTGGCGCGGATCGTCGTCACGGCCTGGGAGTCGCTGACCCGCGGCGGACTCGGCGTCTACCTGCCGATCGTGCGCGACACGACCCCGAACTACTATGCGATGCTGGCCCTCACCGTCGTCGCCGTCGCCGCCTCCTACGCGGTGGGAACCTCCCGCTTCGGTCTGAAGCTGCTCGCGATCCGCGACGACGAAGGTGCGGCGCAGGCGATGGGGATCGACACGACGCGGAACAAGCTGGCCGCGTTCGCCCTCAGCTCGTTCTTTCCCGGTGCGGCCGGGGCGATCTACGCCCGCCAGGTCGGCTTCATCGATCCGGCGACCGTGTTCGCCGTGATCTGGTCGATCCGCTCCATCGCGACGGCGATCGTCGGCGGTCAAGGCACGATCGTCGGTCCGATCGTCGGCGCGGTGGCCCTGACGCTCGTTTCGGAGAACGTGTGGGCAATGGACCCGAACCTCTACCAGGTGATCTTCGGCGGTATCATCGTCCTGGTCGTCATCTTCATGCCGGGCGGGATCATCGCCCTCCTCCAGCAGTGGCGCGTGTTGCCGCGGAGCCGCCGGCTGTGAGCGCGAGGGAGGATGCGCCGATCCTCGAGGCGCGGGAGGTCTCCGTCCGATTCGGTGGCGTGCAGGCGCTCAACCGGGCGAGTCTGGCCGTCAAACCGGGGCGCATCACCGGCGTGATCGGACCGAACGGCTCCGGCAAATCGACCCTGTTCAACGTCCTCACCGGCGTCACCCGAGCGGACAGCGGGCACGTCCGCTTCCGCGGCGACGACGTGACCGGTCTCGGTCCGCACCAGATCAACCGGCTGGGCATCGGCCGGACCTTCCAGTTGACGCGGCTCTTCGCGCGGATGACCGCGATCGAGAACCTGGTCGTCGTCGCCCGCGACGACGCCGCCATCGCGCGGAGGCGAGGCGAAGAGTTGCTCCACCTCATTTCGCTCGATCATCTGCGCGACGAGTACGCGGGCAACCTGTCGTATGGCCAGCAGAAACTCGTCGAATTCGTCCGGTTGATGATGACGGACCCGGTGCTGGTGATGCTCGACGAACCGTTCGCCGGAGTGAATCCGACGATGGAGCGACGATTGCTCGACCAAATGGAGGGCTGGCTGCGCGATGGGCGGACGATTGTTGTTACCGATCACGAGATGAAGATCATGATGGAGATCTGCGAGGAGATCTTCGTTCTCGACCACGGCGAGGTGATCGCCCACGGAACGCCGGCCGCCGTGCGCGCCGACGAGCAGGTGATGGAGGCGTACTTTGGCCGCTGAGCCGACGGCTGGCGACGGGAAGCAACCGCTGCTCGAGGTGCGCGACGTCGACGCCAGCTACGGCGCGGTGCCGATTCTCGACGGCGTGTCGCTCGCCGTGTTTCCCAGTGAGGCCGTCAGCATCATCGGCCCGAACGGCGCCGGGAAGTCGACGGTGCTGAAAACCGTGATCGGGTTTCTGAAGCCGACGCGCGGCGAGGTCACGCTCGACGGCGCGCCGATTACGGGACTCCGGCCCGATTTGCTCGTCCGCCGCGGCGTGGCCTACGTGCCACAGGGCCGGATCGTCTTCAAGGAGATGACGGTCGTCGAAAACCTCGAAATGGGCGCCTACACCGTCCGGGACAAAGCGCGCGTCCGGCAAACGATGGAGCAGGTGTTCGCGCTGTTCCCACGCCTGGGAGAGCGCCGGAAGCAGTTGGCGGGAACGATGAGCGGCGGCGAGCAACAGATGCTGGCGATGGGCCGGGCGTTGATGGTTGAGCCGCGCCTGGTGCTGATGGACGAGCCGTCGCTCGGTCTGGCCCCGCGCTTCGTGGAGTTGATCTTCGGGAAGATCGCGGAACTGCGGGCGAGCGGAATGACGCTCCTGCTGGTCGAGCAGAACGCCGCCAAGTCGCTTTCGATCAGCGACCGCGGCTACGTGCTCGAGCTGGGGCGCAACCGCTTCACGGGAAGCGGCGCCGCCTTGCTGGCGGACGAGCGGGTTCGGCGGCTGTATCTGGGAGGGTAGAGGTCGTCTGGCGAGGCCCCGGCTCATGAAGTCCGGACTTCGGCCGGCGGCACCGGTGCCAAGGTGTTGCAAGGTGGAAAGGCCACGCCCATGAATCTCGTCGGCTACACCGATCGCCTGAGTGTCGCGCCGGGCGAGTCCATCCAATTCATGGTCAGCTCGACGCAGCGGACGTACCGGGCGGACATCGTGCGCCTGATCCACGGGGACGAGAATCCACAGGGTCCGGGGTTCAAGGAGGCGGAGATCGAGTCGCCCGTCAACGGGGAGTACGCCGGTCGGGTGCAGCCGATCCTCACCGGGTCGTACGTGCTCGTCCTCACCGATGCGCGGCTCGATCTGGCGGGGGGTGTCACGCTCCAGGCGTGGGTGATGCCGACGACGCCCGAAAAAGGCCAACAGGGTCTGCTCGGAAAGTGGTCCGCGAGCGATTCATCGGGGTACCTGCTGGCGATCGAAGACGGCGGCGACCTCGCGCTCCGGTTGGGCGACGGCAAGGGAAAGACCGTCGACGTGCGAAGCGGTGTCCCCCTTGCTCACCACACCTGGTCGTTCGTCGCGGCCTCGTTCGACGCGGCCGATGGCCGGGTCAGGTTGGTCCAGCGGCCGGCAACGATCTGGCCGCTGGACCGGTACACGGCCGCGGTGGAGCAGACGGTCGATCTGCGTGGCCTGGGTACCACGGGTGCCCCGTTCCTGATGGCCGGCATCTGGCGCGGTTCGATACCGGGAGCCGGTCAGGTCGGCGCTCTCTTCAACGGCAAAATCGAGCACCCACGCCTTTGGCGACGTGCCCTCACCGCGGACGAGGTCGAGGCTTTGGCAGGCGGCGCCGAACCGACCGAGGTCGGTGCCGGGTTGGTCGCGGCGTGGGATTTCTCGCGTGAGATCTCGTCGAGTTGGGTCGTCGACGTCGGCCCGCACGGGTTGGACGGCGTGGCCGTCAACATGCCGATGCGGGCGGCGACCGGTCACACCTGGACGGGGGACGAGGTCGACTTCAAACGGGCGCCGAACGAGTACGCGGCGATCCACTTCCACGACGACGATCTGGAGGATGCGAACTGGGAGGCAGATTTCACCTTGGAGGTGCCGGAAGGGTTGCCGAGCGGCGTCTACGCTGCCCGGCTCCGCTCCGGTGCCGACGAGGATTATCTGCCGTTCGTCGTTCGCCCGGAGGCAGGTAGAGCAACCGCACCGATCGCCTACTTGATCCCGACCCTCACCTACCTGGCATACGCGAGCGAGCACGAGATCGTCGGCGACCCGGTCGTCTTCCCGTTCTACGACCGGACGATGCACGCCGCCGAGTACCGCTACATCGCCGAGCACCACCTGCACAGTCTCTACGACTACCACGCGGACGGGACAGGCGTCTGCTACGCCTCCTGGAAGCGGCCGCTGGTGAACATGCGGCCAAAGGCCATTCGGTCTGCCTTCGCCTCGCCCGAGCACCTGGCGGCCGATCTCTACCTGATCGACTGGATGGAACAGAAGGGGCACCGTTACGACTGCCTCGCCGACGAAAACCTCCACACCGATGGGGTCGAGTTGCTCCGGCCCTATAAGGTCGTCGTCACCGGCACGCACCCGGAGTATTGGAGTGGCCCAATGCTCGCCGCGCTCGAAACCTACCTGGCCGAGGGCGGCCGCGTCATGTACCTCGGCGGCAACGGGTTCTATTGGGTCACGGGGTTCGATCCGGAGCGGCCGCACGCGATCGAGGTCCGGCGTTGGGGCGGCACCGGCGCCTGGGTCGCCAAACCGGGCGAGTATTACCTGAGCACAACCGGCGAACTCGGCGGTCTCTGGCGCAACCGCAACCGGGCGCCGCAAAAACTCCTCGGCGTCGGCTTTACGTCGCAGGGATTCGACTACTCGCGGCCGTACCATCGCCAACCCGACAGCTTCGACCCGCGGGCGGCGTTCATCTTCGAGGGCATCGGCGACGACGAGGTGATCGGCGACTTCCCCTCGTTGACCCTCCGCCACGGTGCGGCCGGCTACGAGATCGACCGCGCCGCCCCGTCGCTCGGCACGCCGCCCCACGCGCTCGTCGTGGCAACGGCAACCGGGTTCAGCGATTCCTACCAGCACGTCATCGAGGAGTGCCTGATGAGCACCCCGCACGAGGGCGGCACGATGCAACCGCTCGTCCGCGCCGATGTCGTCTACTTCGAAGGGCCGAACGGCGGCGCCGTCTTCTCGACCGGCTCGATCGCCTGGTGCGGCTGTCTCTCCTCCAACCACTACGACAATAACGTCTCCCGAATCACCGACAACGTGCTGCGGCGGTTTGCGGGATCGTGGCTCGGCCCCCGGCCCCCCCGGCCCCCCAATCCTGGGGGGACACGACCCGTTCACCCCCAAGTATTGGGGGGCCGGGGGGGCCGAGCGAGAGACCCACTGGCACGCCCTCCGGTAATCGGCGAAACTCGCCGGGCATGAGCGGTTGCTTTTCCGGCAAGAGGAGGCAGGTTTCGTGTCGGAGTTGATGCCACAGGCGCGGGCGTTGTTGGACGAGTGGGTGCAGGCGGAGAGTCTGCGCAAGCACTGCGAGGCGGTTTCCGCCTGCATGCGGTACTTCGCGCGCAAGCAGGGGGCGGACGAGGATCTCTGGGGGGCGGTCGGGTTGTTGCACGACATGGATTTCGAGCGGCATCCGAACCTGGAATTGAGCGAAACGGGGCACCCCTTCGTCGGCGTCGCCTATCTGCGCGACAACGGCTGGAGCGAGGAGATCACGCGGGCGATCCTCAGCCACGCCGACTACAGCGGGGTGGAGGCAGAGTCGCCGATGGAGAAGACCCTGCGGGCCGTCGACGAGTTGAGCGGATTCGTGACCGCGGTCGCGCTGGTGCGACCCGACAAGAGCATCTCCAGCGTCGAGGTCTCCTCGGTCCGGAAAAAGATGAAGGACAAAGCCTTCGCGGCGAAGGTCAACCGGCAGGACATCATCGATGGGGCCGAGGGGCTCGGCGTGCCGCTCGAGGAACTGATCCAGGAGGTGATCCTGGCACTCCGCGAGGAGGCGGATGCGCTCGGATTGGCCGGCACCGGTGCCGCGCCCGTCGCCGCCGGTTGAGGAGACGGCGATGCCCGACGCCTCGACCGTCGCCGTCTTCATGCTGGCCGCCGGTCTGCTGTTGATCGTGCCCGGACCGGCGGTTCTCTACATCGTCGCCCGCGGGATCGATCAAGGGCGGCGGGCGGCGTTGGCGTCTATGCTCGGCATCGAGATCGCCTCGCTCTTCCACATCACGGCGGCCACGCTCGGACTCTCTGCCCTGCTGGTCTCGTCGGCCACCGCCTTCAACGTCGTCAGGTACGCCGGCGCCGCCTACCTGATCTTCCTCGGCGTGCGCACGCTGCTGTCACGGGGAGACGTGAGGCGCTCGACCGGGACGGCGCCGGCGTCGCTCCGCCGCGTCTTCGCGCAGGGGGTCGTCGTCAACCTCCTCAATCCCAAGACCGCCCTCTTCTTTTTCGCCTTCCTGCCCCAATTCGTCGATCCCGCGCGCGGTTCGGTGGCCGGGCAAACGCTTTTCCTGGGCGGTCTCTTCGTCGCGCTGGCCGTGTGCAGCGACGGTTCCTACGCCCTCCTGTCGGGCAGCCTCGGCGGTTGGCTGAAGGGCCACCTCGGATTCCTGCGGGCGCAACGCTACTTCGCCGGCAGCGTCTATCTGGCGCTCGGGGTGGCGACGGCGTTGACGGGATCGCGAAAGAAGTAGCCGGCGATGGACGATCTTGTGATGCTACCCCCGTTTCGCAGTCAGCCTCACCCGTCCTTCAGGGAATACGGCGATCAGTTCGAGTTCGCCGCCGAGATCCTCGACGTAGTCACGAAGGGTCGAGAGATAGGTGTCTTCGTCATGCTGGATGCAGCGCACCTCGGTTCGACCATTGGAAGAATCATCAACGGCCTGGCGGTTTGTCCCTAAGGTTGCACGGACGTCGGCAAGTGCCAGGGCGTCTCTCATCGCCCGCTCGTACTCGGCAACGAGAGCACGTTGCTCAGGGTCGGCGTCCATCTTTGCGGCCAACTCGGCAAAGGGTCGATGCCCGCTCATTGCAATTCCCCTTCCCGTCGGAGCTCCTCAAGGTACTCGTCGTACAGGCGATCTGCGACGGGAATTGCCTCCTCGTACCAGCGTTGCCAGCGACCGGTCTTGTCGCCACCGATAAGTAAGATGGCGGTCCGTCGCGGGTCGAACGCGAACAAGACTCGCGTGTGCCCTCCGCGTGGCCGAAGCTCCTTCATGTTCGGATGCCGCGATCCCTTGAGCGTATCGACAAAGGGTCGCCCGAGACCCGGTCCGATGTCGGCGAGAACATTGATGGCCGCTCGAACGCGAGCTCGATTTTTGCTATCCAGGCCCTCGAACCATTCGCCAAACTGGTCGGTGTACTCAACCTCCCAAGCCATGCCGGCATTGTAATGATAGCCCGCCGAATCACAATACAGTGACGCCGCGAGAACAGCTCCTCAAATCGGGAGCATCCCACAAACCGCAGTTGTGCACCCCGTCGATTGACGCCCCTCTCCCACCACCCTATGATGCCGCCGTCGGGTAACAAATTCACAGCGCGAACTTTTCGCAGCGCCGGTTGGGACCGGCGCGTCAGGAGAGGAGCCCTCGGTGACCCACGCCTCGCGATTCGGAGGAACGACACGGCGCGAATTCCTGGTGCGGACGGGCGCGGTGGCGGCCGGCGTGGCCGCCGCGCGGGCGCTGCCGCTCCGGGCCGGCGCGCAGGACGCGACGCCGGTCAAGGGCGGCACGCTAACCGTCGGCCACATCGGCGACGTCGACAACTACGACCCGCTCACCGACTCCCTCGACCAATTCCAGAACTACGGCCGCCTCCTGGTCTTCGGCAGCTTGACC
>DATBFX010000006.1:0-27448 GCA_036558305.1 Thermomicrobiales bacterium
GCGCCGTCCGGCGTCCGCCGCACGACGACGTAGCGACCGCCTTCGGTCGGGCGAGACTCCACCCAGTAGATGTCTTCTCCGTCGAGAGCGATCTCGCTCAACCGAACCGTCCCCGCGACGATCAGATCCGAGGTGATCGGCGATTTCCACGACCCGTACGGCGCAACCTTCATGCCCGCTCCTCATCCGTTCGTGCGATCGAAACCTGCCGAACCGATCGGCAGCCTTGAGGTTGACATGGTGACACAGCCCGCTCCCGCCGGTCTAGCGTCGAGGCTATCGCAACGGTGACGACCCACCCGCGGCGTCGCGGTAAGGGATAATGCAAACGTCGTTTGATCACACCTACGCACACCGCGCGGAGGCTGGCAGGTGGCAGACCGGCAAATCCCCAACGACATCGAACGGGAGCGCTTCGACCTCCTGGTGATCGGCGCCGGCATCAACGGGGTGGCCATCGCGCGCGATGCGGCGATGCGCGGTCTGCGGGTGCTCGTCCTCGACAAGGGAGACATCGCCGGCGGGACGACGAGTTGGTCGACTCGCCTGGTCCACGGCGGTCTCCGCTACCTCGAACACGCCGAAGTGCGGCTCGTCCGCGAATCGCTGCACGAACGCGAACGCCTGATCCGAAACGCACCTCATCTCGTCCAACCGATTCCGCTGGTCCTGCCCATCTATGCCGGCGCCCGGCGAGGTCCAACCACCATCCGCGCCGGGATGGTTCTCTACGATCTCCTCTCGTTCGACAAATCGTTGCACCGCCACCGCATGTTGTCGCGCGACGACACGCTGCGAGAGGTTCCATCGCTCAGGGCAGAAGGACTCCGCGGCGCGGCCAGGTTCTACGATGCACAGGCCACCTTCGCCGAGCGGCTCGCCGTCGAAAACGCCATTTCGGCCATCGATCACGGTGCCACCGTTGTCACCTACGCGCGTGTCGATCGACTGCTGACCGAGGGCGCCGTCGTGCGGGGCGTCGAACTGACGGATGTACTTTCCGGCTCGTCACTGTCCGTTCAGGCGAAGGTCGTGGTCAACGTCGCGGGGCCCTGGGTCGACGACGTGTTGAACGGCGCACCACAGGACAGGCGACCACCGCGGCTGATCGGCGGTACCAAGGGGAGCCACCTGGTGGTGCCGCCCTTCTCCGGCGCGCCCGACGAGTCGCTCTACTACGAGGCAAAGCGGGACGGTCGCGCCATTTTCGTCATCCCCTGGAACGCGCTCTACCTGATCGGGAGCACCGACATCCGCTACCAGGGCGACCTCGACGACGTCCGCACCGACGACGCCGAGATCGACTACTTGCTCGCCGAAACCAACGCCCTGCTCCCGGCGGCCAACCTGACGCGCGAGCACATTCTCTACGCCTATTGCGGCGTTCGCCCGCTCCCGTACGCCCCGGATGGCGCCGAGGGCGCGATCACCCGCAAGCACCTCATCCACGACCACGCCCCGCGCCTGCGCGGACTCCTGTCCATCGTCGGCGGCAAGTTGACCACCCACCGCAGCCTGGCCGAGGAAGTAGTGAACGAGGTCTGCAACCAACTCGGTGTGCTTCGCGCGTGCGAAACCGCCCACCTGGCGCTGCCCGGCGCGGCCGGCATCGCGCTGGACGCCTTCGCCGCCAAGTTCGCCGCGACCAGCGGTCTTCCTCCGCAAGTGGCCGGGCGACTCGTCTCCCTCTACGGATCCCGGGCGACGGACGTCCTGGCGGTCGCGGACCAATCCGCGGACCTTTGCGAGCCCTTCGACCCCGACACCGGCGCCATCGGAGCCGAGGTCGTCTTCGCCGTCCACCAAGAGCTGGCGCAGCATCTCTCCGACGTCCTGATGCGGCGGACGATGGTCGGTCTCGGCCCGCGGATGGGCATCGGTGCCGATCGTGCGGCCGCGGCCATCGCGCGCACGCATTTGGGATGGGACGACGCGAAGGCAGAGCGCGAGGTCGCGGAATACAGAACGTTCCTCGAACGGTTCCGGCCCCGCGCGCTCTCGCGGCAAGAGGTGGCAGTCTGAGTGGCAGATGGACCCTACCTGCTCGGTCTCGACTGCGGTCTGACGCTCACCAAAGCGGTCGTGTTCGACCTCGACGGCAGCGAAGTCGGTGCCGGCGAAGCACGACCCGCGCAGGTGACGCGGCGACCCCGCTGGGTCGAACGCGATCTCGATGAGGCCTGGAGCGCCTGCGTGACCGCGATTCGCGGCGCCCTCGCCGACTCCGGCGTTGACGGCAGCGCCATCGCCGCCGTCGGACCGACCGCGCACGGCGACAGCCTCTACCCGATCGACGGGCATGGTCGCCCGGTCCGCCCCGCGATCCTCTCGCTCGACAGCCGTGCGCACGGCATCCTCGACCGGTGGCGGGCGGAGCAGCGGCTCGACCGGGCACTCGACATCACCGGACAGGTCCCCTTTGCCTCGATGCTGGCGCCGGTCCTGACCTGGCTGCGCGAAAACGAGCCGGAGTCCCTCGCACGCATGCGCTGGGCACTCGGCTGCAAAGACTGGATCCGGTACCGCCTGACCGGCGAGATCGCCACCGACTTCACCGAAGCCAGCGCCACCTTCACCGACGTCCGCACCCAGACCTACGCCGACGACGCATTTGCCCTCTACGATCTGGCCGACCTGCGCGAGAGGTTGCCGCCCGTCGTCGGGTGCGCCGAGGTCGCGGGATATGTCGTGCCCGCCGCCGCGGCCGAGACGGGTCTGGTCGCCGGTACGCCGGTTGCGGGTGGCGCCCACGACGTCGATGCGACCGCGGTCGGCGCGGGTTGCGTCCATCCGGGGCAACTGATGATGGTGGCCGGCACCTGGAGTATCAACGAGGTGATCGCCGACCGGCCGGCGACCGACGCCCGCTGGGTTTGCCGCAACTTCGTCGAACCGGGCAGGTGGCTCGCCGCCGGTTGGTCGCCGGCCTCGGCGACCAACCTGGAATGGTTCGTTCGCGAACTCTGCCCGGTGGAGGTCCTCGCGGCCGAGGCACACGGCGACTCGCCTTACGCCTTCGTCAACGACGAGGCGGCGGCGGTCTGGCATGAACCGTCTCGCCTCGTCTTCCATCCGTTCCTCTACGGTTCGCCGTACGGTGACGCAGCGAGCGCGGCGTTTCTGGGCCTGCGCGGCTGGCACCGGCGCGGCCACCTCCTCCGAGCTGTACTCGAAGGGGTGACGTTCAACCACCGAACGCAC
Source organism: Thermomicrobiales bacterium (assembly GCA_036558305.1). Lineage (GTDB taxonomy): Bacteria > Chloroflexota > Chloroflexia > Thermomicrobiales > UBA6265 > DATBFX01. Next base: position 3,202 of record DATBFX010000006.1, read on the forward strand.
GTCGAAGCCCTCCGCTCGTCCTTCCCGGTCTCGGAAGCGCGACTCGGCGGCGGCGGTGCACAAAGCGCCCTATGGAGCCAACTCTTCGCCGATGCGCTCAACCTGCCGGTCCTGACGACCGACGCCAAAGAGGCGGGAGCGCGCGGCGCGGCACTTTTGGCCGGTGTCGCCGCCGGGGTGTACTCCTCGCTGGTCGACGCCGCCACGCACGCAACTCACGTTCTGCACCGGTACGAGCCCGACGAAGATCGCCACGTGTCGTTGCTGGCCGCCTACGACAGCTACCGCGCGGCAATCGACGCACTGACTCCGGTCTGGCCACAGCTAGAATAGGCCGATCGCGACCATCGGGAGAAGGGCACGAAAGGAGCACGACGATGGACGAGACGATGCAGGCGGTCGTTGCCCACGGACCCCACGACTACCGCGTCCAGGAGGTCCCGGTTCCGGTGCCCGGTCCCGGTGAAGTCGTGATCGAGGTCGGTGCCTGCGGCATCTGCGCCTCGGACGTCAAAGCCTACAAGGGCGCGCCGATCTACTGGGGCACCGAAACGACCAAAGGTTTCATCGAAGGGCCGGTGATCGCCGGTCACGAGTACGCCGGCCGCGTCGTCGCCCTCGGACCGGGCGCGGCCGAGCGCCACAAGGTCAAGGTTGGCGACCACGTCACCGCCGAACAACTGATTCCCTGCGACGAATGCCGTTTCTGCAAGCGCGGCCAGTACCACATGTGCGTACCCCACACCATCTTCGGGTTCAAGCGCTGGGCCCACGGCGGCATGGCGAAATACAACCTCTTCCCCGCCGGTTCCATCGTCCACCCGATCCCCGATCTTCTGACCGCCGCCGAAGCCGCCTACATCGAACCGGCCGCCTGCGCCTGGCACGCCGTCGAACGCGGCAACATCCAACCGGGCGACGTCGTCGTCATCGGCGGCGCCGGCAACATCGGTCTGTGCATGGTCCAGATCGCCAGGCTCTACGACCCGGCCACCGTCGTCGCCCTCGCCACCAAGGACTATCGCCTGGACGTGGCGCGGCAGGTCGGCGCCGACGTCACGATCAACGTCACGAAAGAAGATGCCGTCAAGCGGGTTCTCGACCTGACCGAGGGCTACGGTTGCGACGTCTACGTCGAAACCAGCGGCCAGGCCAGCGGCGTCCAGCAGGCGCTGGCGATGACCCGCAAACTCGGCACCATCGTCGAATTCAGCGTCTTCAAGGAACCGGTGCTCGCCGACTGGAACGTCATCGGCGAGCAAAAGGAGCTCGACATCCACGGCGCCCACGCCAGTCCCAACGCCTACGAACCGGTCATCGACGCGATGGCAAACCGCCTGATCGACGTCCGGCCGCTCCTGGCTGATGCGTATCCGCTCGGTCGGTTCGACGACGCGATCGCGGCGGCGATGAGCGGAGAGGTGCTGAAGACTTTGGTGATCCCGACCTGAGAAACGCCCTCGGTTCTGTTCAGCGATCCGCATGGGGTGCCGCGAAGAGGTCGGCGACGCGAATGGAGAATCCGGGAAGGATGTCGCCTCCATCGAGCACGTCGTCGGGGCCGAGTTTCACTGCCACCTGGCCAGGGCGATAGACGGAGATCGATCGCGTTCGGGGATACAGCCACAACAGACACGGCGTTCGCGCATCCAGGTACGCTGCGACTTTCTCGTCTTTCAGTTTGGGGTAGTCCGTCGGAGATTCGATCTCCATTGCCAGGTCTGGCACGAGGTTCAGAAACCGCTCCTCCTCGACCGCGCTCGGTACCCGATCGGCGCGAACGAAGGCGACATCGGGGAAGAGGGTCGTCTCGCGATCAGGAAAAAGCCGAAATCCCGTGTCGCCGTAGAGCTTGCCGAGGCTGCGTGAGTATACGAATGGGCCAAGGTGCATCGCAAGGAACATTTTGAGCGCTCCGTGAGTTCCTCCAGCGCCCGGCATGCGATGCAACTCCCCGTCAATAAGCGCGAACCGATAGGGTTCGTGGCACAGGTCCCACAATTCCTCGACCGTAACCGACACTGCTCGAGTCGCGACCATTTGAGACGTCCTTTCGGTTGCGGGGCCCGTTCGGCGTCTCATCCTAACACGCCCTCAGTGGGCCTCCGATCGATTGCGTCCAACCTCACCAACTCGAACGGCGCCAGGGTGAGCCTTAAACCATCGGTGCTTGACACGAACTCGGTCGCCTCGGTGCGGAACTCTGTTGGTTGGCTCAGCGCCGAAAGAGCATTGCCTGCGTGAAGGCGCCGCACCCGCATTTCTTCACTACCGACGTGATTGACGACAACGTCGCGCTCCTTCGGTCCAAGATTCGCCAGCAGGAGATGCAGACCGCCGCTTTCCCGCACCGCCAACCCAACCACCGCGACCGGATCGCTCGAATCCAGCGCAACGACCTCGCCGCCCTTCCACTCCGCGAGGTCGGCAAAGACGTGATACACGGGGAAGACCATCCCCGGCACCGACGGGAACCGGTCCGGCGCCGGATTGCCGGTCTCCGTCTCCATCACCCCTCGCCAGCCAGTCGTCTCGAAGTAGGTGACCGACGCCGCACCGGTTTCGACCAGGTACTTGACACTGCCGAGCGTCCAACCCGCGCCGAAGAGCGACATCTGGCGCGGATCGACCTGGGACGGCAGCGCTCCCGGTTCGAGCGGCGGTTCGGGTTCTGCCGCAACGGCGTTGAAACGCGTCCGGAGCGTCACCGGACTCACCAAGATCGGCCGCTCGCCGTAGACCGCACGCGCGGTTTCCACGGTCATCGCCTGCGGCGCCAGATTCTCGGCTAGCGACCGATCGTCGAAAGCATGGATCTGCGGATTGATCGAATAGACGACGCCCTCCTCCTGAGCACGGTCGGGCCGTTCGCGATTCAATTCGCAGAAATTGGCGTTCGTCCCTCCGGCGATCAGTGCGCCGGGGGCGACCTCGCGGAGCCGCTCCCGCGCGATTGCCGTTAGCCGCGGGAGCGTCGCTTCTCCCCGCGCATGGAACACGAGGATGTTGCGGATTCGCGGCCGGCTACCGAGCAGGCGCGTCGCCAGGAAACTCAACTCGCGGTCGGCATCGTCCCCAACGAACAGCGCCAACTCGAGCGCCGTTCCCAGGGTGGCCGCCTCGACGATGGCCCGATCGAGCAGGCGCACGTGATGCGGATCGCCGAGCCGGAGATCGACGCGGAGGTGATCGGGGTGCAGCACCCGCAGCAGATCCGCCTCTTGGGTCGACAACGGTTGCCCATGGCTCGCGGTGCCCAGTCCGATCGGTGGCAACGACCGCCCGGTCGGCTCGCCCACCGTCAGGCGGACACGGTCTTCCGCAGCAGGCACGCGAGGCGGTGTGCCGAGCGGCGTCAGCGTCACCTTCTGCCGCACGTGGTCGCCGGCCTTCGCGGTGTAGAAACCGCTGCGGCGCGGCGTGAACGATTGCGCCTTGAACGATGCATCGGTCCAGTTCCGCTGATCCTCGACTTCGAACGGGTCGCCTTCGAAATCGAAGCGAACCTCTACCCCCTCGCCGAGTGAAACCGTGAGCGTCTCGACGGGAGGGAAGACCGGCACCTCGGTCCCTTCCGCGATCAACTGCGGAAAGACAAGTTCGGGGAACACACCGGCGACGTCACCCTCCGGCCCGCGTCCCCGAAAGGGCCGCCCCGCGTACTCGCGCATGCCGTGATGTGTGTTGAACCCGATCAGCTTGTAGGTCGCATCGGCCTGCCACTCGGCGTCCATGCCGTAGGAGACGACCCCCTGGGGTGTTCCGACGATTTCGCCCCGCCAGGTCACGTCGAGATCGCGCTCTCGATGCGTGCATTCCAGGCGAACGGTGAACCCGCCCTCCGACTCCTCGATCTCGAGGCGCGTGGGCTCCCCCGGCACGGTCCCCCAGTTTCGGTCACGAGCGGCGACGTAGACACGATCCGCGACGGTGAGACCGCCATAGCGAACGTTTCGCAGGTCGCGTCCATCGAGGAGCAGGGTCACCGGACCGGCGCGCAACTCCCGCGGCACCCTCGGCGGTTCGTCGCGGCCGTACCAGAGTTGGTATCGCGTCGGTTGGGTCATCGGTCTTCTCCCGCTCACGACGACTGGGGCGCCTGTCCCGGCGCCGCATTGTTCGGTTGCCGTGGTGGCCTGTCAAGACGAGGCTGGGCGACCGGTCGGTTCGGAACCGATTTGCAAGGCCATTCGTGCCGCCGCTTCTCGCGAATCGACGCCCAACTTGCTCAACACCGCCGAGACGTGGTGCTCGACCGTTTTCGGCGAGAGGAACAAGGAGGTCGCGATCTCGGCATTGCTGCACCCGGCGGCGACGAGTGCCAGCACCTCAGCCTGGCGCTCGGTCAACCCGACCGGATGGGATTTCGTCGCCAGTCTCGGCCCGCGAGGAATCCGACGGGCCCCGCGCTCGCGCAACTTGCGCGACACCTGCGCCGCCGCCGGGCGCGCACCGAGCGCCTCGAACGTCGCCAGCGCCTCGCGAAGCGGTTCCTCTTCGCCGGCATCGGCAAGGGCGCGCGCCATTTCGTACGGGCAGTTTCGCTCCTGCCAGGCAGCAGCCGCGGCGCGCCAGTCACCGGCCAGTTGTCGCCGATACGGCTCAGCACCGCCGGGGAGGTCGCTGTCCGTCGCCCCGGCGCGCCAGAGCCAGAACCCGAGCTCGCCGACGAACCATTCGTGTCGGTGCGCCATCGCCAAATCGAACGCCGCCCTCGCCTCCTCGACTGTTCGTTGCCGATCGCCCGCCTGCCAGGCGGCCTCCGCCCGCGCCGCCCGGACCGGCGCCAGTCGTTGCAGCGTGCCGGTCGGTTGCGCCAGCTCCAGCGCCGCGTCCAACGCCGACCAGTTCTCCGGATCGCCGCGACGGGTGCGGACGCGACCGAGCGCGACGGACGCCATGATCCGGCTGATCGCGGCTGCGTGCGGCGCCGCGAGCACCGTTTGGGCCGCGTCCGTCGCCTCCGACCATTGCCCCTGGTAGAAGTGCGCGAGGGCCAGCCAGGAGAGCATGTACCAGCGAGCATCGTCGAGGTCGTGATCGATCGCGTACGAAATACCGTCGACCAAATACCGGTCCGCCTCGGAGAACCGGAAAACCTCGCCGTAGGCCGAACCGAGATTGCAGTACGCGTTGGCGGCGACTCCGTCGAGACCCGCGCGCTCGGCGATGAGCAGACTTCGTTCCAGGTGTAGCCGCCCCGTCTCGTCGCCGGAGACCAATTTCGCCGACCCGATCACGTTCTCGGCACCGGCCGCGGTCTCGGCATCCCCGTACCGACGGGCCACCGCGAGGGCGCGCCCGCCCCACGCGATCGCCTCGTCGCAATCGCGATTCAGCATCCGTAGACCCGCCTGGGCGCGATAGGCCAATCCCAGCAGCGCGCTCTCGGGTCCGCGTTCCAGCAACTCGATGGCGATTCGACTGGCCGCCTCGGCGTCGGCGTTCCGCCCCGAATTGACGTAGAGGGAAACCAGGCGGCAATGGTTCTCGGCCACTGCTCGCTCGTCGCCGAGATCGCGCCGGATTTCGATCGCCTCCTCGCGCGCGGCGATCCCTTGATCGAGCTGGTCGGTCCACTGGCAGCCGGCGGCGAACGCCTCCAGAAGATCCGCCCGCTTCGCCGGCTGCAGTCCGGACGCGAATCGCAGCGCCCGTGCGTACTGATCGACCGCTTCGCGATGCGCACCAACCCGGTCGGCGCGTGCGGCGGCGACGGGCGCATGGCGAAGGACCGCGGCCGCATCCCCCGCCGCTTCCGCATGATGCGCCAGCCGGGCGGAATCGCGCGCCGCGTCGGGCCGTCCGGCCAGCACCGCCAGAATCCGCCCGTGCAGCTCGATCCGGCGCGGCGGAGGAATCGCTTCGAGGATCGCCTGCCGTGCCAGTTCGTGCCGGAACACCAGGGCATCGTCCGTCGCGCGGAGCATCCCGCGGGAGATACAGTCCTCGACCGCACCATCAGCCGGGGCGGCGACCTCGCGCAACGTCCTCCCGTCGACGGCGGGTCCGATGACCGCCGCCGCCTCCAGCGTCGTCATGCCTGCCGCAGAGAGTCGTGCCGCCCGCGCCAACACCGCATCGCGCACGGTCGCGGGGAGACCGCTGCCGCCGCCGGCCAAGACCTCCGTCACGAAGAACGGGTTGCCGCCGGTGCGCCGGTGAAGCGCCACCGGATCGACGGTCGCACCGACTGCCAGTCGCCCGACCGCGGCGACGGACAGGGCCGGCAGCGTCATCCGGTGCACCGCGCTGGATGTCGCCAGATCGCCGATCGCGACGCGCAACGGATGCGTCCGGCCGACCTCGTCGTCGCGGTAGGTGACGACGAGCATCGCCCGAGAGGAAGCGACCCTGCGCCCGAGAAAGCGGAGCAGATCGAACGTCGCCTCATCCGCCCAGTGCGCATCCTCGACGACGAAGAGCGTCGACCGCCGCCGGTCGCTCAACCCCGCCAGCGCCGCCGCGAACACAAGTTCGCGGCGGGTGCTTTCCCGAAGCAGGCGATCCACCTCGCCGCCGAGCGCGGGCGCCACATCGAGCAGCGGCCCCAACGGTCGGGGTGTGGACAACGGATCACAGGCGCCAATCAGGATTCGGGCCGCGTCACGCTGCGTGTCGAGGAATCGTTCGACCAGGACCGTTTTGCCGATTCCCGCCTCACCCCCGAGGAAGACGAGACTCCCTTGCCCGGTCGCGGCCCGACCAAGCAAGATCCCCAGTTCGTCGAGGAACGACGCTCGTTCGAGGAGTTCCATCGTCGCGACCTCCGCACGGATCGCGCACCATTCCGACGCGTTCTCTACGGGAACAAATCGCCCACGCGAATCGAGAAACCCGGCAGGACCTCACCGCCGTCGAGCACCGCATCCGGACCAAGGGTGATCGGCTCTTCCCCGAGTTTATGGACGACGACCGATCGCGTCCGGGGATACAGGACCCACACCAAGGTCGTTCCCGCTTCCAGGTACGCCGCGATCTTTTCCGTCAACAGCTTGGGGTAGTCTCTGGGCGAGTAGATCTCAATCGCCAGATCGGGATAGAGATTCAGAAAACGCTCCCGCTCCTGTCCCTTGGGTACGCGTTCCGCCCGAACGAAAGCCACATCGGGGAAGAGGGTCGTCATTCGATCGGGAAAGAGCCGAAAGCCAGTTTCGGCAAAAAGGGCGCCGAGGCTGTGGGCAGCCACGAACGGCTTGAGGCAGACACATAGTTCGACGGTGACCTCGCCGTGCGTACCGCCAGCCCCCGGCATCCGATACAACTCCCCATCGATCAGCGCCAGCCGATACGGTTCGTGCCGCAACTTCCAGAGTTCTTCGACGGTCACGGGTTTCGCCTTCGGTAGCATCGCCGGAGCCTCCGCCGGGTTGCCTCTCTCACCTCGCGCATCGTATCACGGCCTAATCGGGACGCCGGGTTCCCTATTGCAGGCGGCCCCGTGCGGCGATCGGCCAGATGACTTCGACCAGCCCATTGCGTATCCCGCAGAAGTGCTCATGCAGGTGGTTGCATTGGTCGCCAAAACCGACCCAGAACTCGATCCGCTCGCCGACGCGTGGCGCCTCGCTCGGCGAGTCCAGCACGATCTTGCCGTGCTCGGCGGAAAGCGCGATCGGTTGGCTCGTTTCGATCCCCTTCACGGTCGGCGGGCGCATGCCAGGGTCGATCGACTTACGGCCGGCGTCGACGATGATCCGATCCGGTGCCGGCCGGCTCACCACCTGGGTCATCAGCGTCAACGCCGGCTCCACGCGGGCACCGAAGTCCCGGTAGATCTTGTCGCCGAAGATACCGCCGCCGGCCTGCACCTCCGTGATCCCTTCCACCGCCGCCGACGTCAAGTAGGTGCCGGTGCCACCGGCGGATACGATCTCGACCGCGATCCCTCTGGCCCGAATCGCCTCGGCGGTCTCCACCAGTGAGCGACAGGCGCGGACGATCTCCGCGTCCCGCTCGGGCCCCGGCGCCATCGACATCGCCTGACCCTCCCAGGCCGTCACCCCGGCGAATCGCAGATGCCGGCAGCCGGCGATCTGCTCCGCCAGCGCCACCGTCGGCGCGCCGGCCTCGGTGCCACTGCGGTTCATCCCGGTATTGACCTCGATCGCCACGCCGATGGTGGATCCGTACTCCGTCGCCGCGGCGTCGAGCTCCCGGACGTTTTCGACGGCATCGACGGAGGTGATGACGTCGGCATGGTGGCAAAGCTGCGCCAGCCGTCGGGTCTTGATCGGCCCGACGATCTGGTTGGCGATCAGGATGTCGCGAATCCCAGCCGCCGCCATCACCTCGGCCTCACCGACCTTCGCACAGGCCACCCCGATTGCCCCGGCCGCGAGCTGCTTGTAGGCGATCGCCGGCGTCTTGTGGACCTTCGTGTGCGGTCGCCAGGCGCAGTCGCGGGCCGCGATGTCCGCCGCCATCGCCGCAATGTTCCGCTCGAACGGATCGAGATCGATCAACAACGCCGGCGTGTCGAGCTCGCTCACCGGCAGCCCGACGAGTGACGTCAGCATGTCCTATGTTCTCCCCTCGGACGACAGGTCACTTGACTACTCGCGCTAAAGGGCGACAACCTGACGCAGACGCACCTCCACCGCCTGCATCGTCTCGGCAGAGACCGAACCGAGGCGGCGGATAAGGCGAGCGTAGGATATCGTCCGAATCTGCTCACACTGAACCACCGACGGAGACGGGAGTCCGCCCTCCGGTGGCCGGACAGGTACGTGCAGGTGCATTCCCCGGTGGCGACGAGTCAGTGCGAGGACGATGCAGAGTTCGTTGTTGGCTTCGTTGAACCGATTGTGGGATACGACGAGCACCGGTCGCCGTTTCCCCTGTTCGTGTCCCAGTGCCGGATCGAGGTCGGCGTACCAGACCTCTCCTCTCCGCGGATCGTGCGGCGACGCTGCGGCAACTGGGGGTGGGCTCATTGCGCTTCCCATGACTCATCTTCGAGCCCGTCGAGAAGCGTCACGTCCCACTCCCGGTGCTCTTTCATGTACGAGGCCCAGTCTTCGGGGTCGGCACGCAGCCGCTCGAAATCGGCAGTCACCTGATTCCAGAATTCCTCTTCCTCCAGTCGCTCGACCGCCGCGGCCACGACCTCGCCGATCGGCTGCTTGCGACTCGCCGCCAACCGCCGCAATTGCGCGTGCGTCTCCTGAGGAACGCGGATCGTGACGCTCATTGCCGCCTCCTGTGACCTCGATGTAAACGCCATCGTATGCATAATTGTAGCATGATGCTTTCTGCTCGATCCGCACACCCGGCGCTGACACGGGCTGCGATGTCATAATCGACCGCTTCTGGCAGATTGCCGTACGGAAAGGCGTGTCCTGAATGTCGATCGACCTGTCCCCCGCCGATGTCTTGCCCGCGGGGATTATTTCCCCCAAGACCGGCGACAAGACGACCGTCGTCCACGGTCTTCTCTCGCCGATGCGGGACGGCACCCTACTCTCGATGGACCTGATCCGACCCGACGCGCCGGGCGCCTACCCGGTCGTCCTGGTCCGCACCCCGTACGACAAAACCCTGAACCGCACGCCCTTCTACCAGTCCCTGGCCGAGCGCGGTTACGTCGTCGCCATCCAGGATACGCGCGGGCGGTTCAACTCCGACGGCGCCTTCTTCCCGTACAAAGACGACCGCGCCGACGGATACGACACCGTCGAATGGGTGGCCGCCCAGGAGTGGTGCGACGGCAACATCGGCATGGCCGGCGGCTCCTACGTCGGGCAGACCCAGTGGTTCGCCGCCGCCGACAACCCGCCGCACCTGAAGGCGATCGTCCCCACCGTCTCTCCTCCCGATGCCTTCCTGAACGAACCGATCTGCCACGGCTGCTTCCTGCTGCCGATGGGCGAATGGATGGTCAGGATGGGCCGCCGCTCCTGGCAAACACCGCCACCATTCGAGTGGTTCGACGAGATGCCCGACTACTTCCGCGCAATGCCGGCCGCCTCGCTGCCGACCGTTGCCAACTTCTCCTCCCCGTGGTGGGACGAGATGATGCGCCACCCCAATCTCGACGACCTCTGGCGCGCCTGCTCCTACCAGGATGCCTGGCCCACCATCTCGGTCCCCGCCCTCAACGTCACCGGGTGGTGGGACATGAACTTCCCCGGCGCCCCGCTCAATTTCGCGGGGATGCGGAAACACGGCCGGACCGAGGCGGTCCGGCAGGCGCAACAGATCGTCATCGGTCCCTGGCCCCATCAGGTGAACCGGACCCGCCGTCTCAACGGCATCGACTTCGGCGATCAGGCCGTGGTCAACCTCAACGACTACACCGTCCGCTTCTACGACCGCTGGCTGAAGGGCATCGACAACGGCATCGAGCGCGATCCTCGCGCCTTCGTCTTCGTCATCGGCGCCAACGAGTGGTGGACCGCCGGTGATTGGCCGCTGCCCGAAGCCGAACCGACCCCCTTCTACCTCCACTCCCGCGGACACGCCAACAGTCTCAAAGGCGACGGCCGGCTCTCCACCGATCCGCCCGGCGTCGAACCCGCCGACGCCTTCCGCTACGACCCCGCCGATCCGGTCGGTCTCTTTTGGAACCTCAAAGACGGTCCGGTCGACGACCGCATTCCCAGTATCCGCGACGACGTGCTCTGCTTCACCGGCGACCCGGTGACGGAACCGCTCGACGTCGTCGGCCCCGTCTCCTGCGTCCTCTACGCCTCCTCCTCCGCCCGCGACACCGACTGGCACGTCCGCCTCGTCGACGTCCACCCCGACGGCGCCGCCCGCTTCCTCTGCCACGGCATGCTCCGCGCCCGCTTCCGCGAATCGTTCGAACAACCGACCCTGATGGAACCCGAGACGGTCTACCGCTTCGAATTTGGCATGGACGCCTGCGGGGTCCGCTTCCTCTCCGGTCACCGCATCCGGATCGAGGTGATGAGCAGTTGGTTCCCCGAGTACGACCGCAACACCAACTCCGGCGCCGCCAACAATTTCCTCGACGACAACCTCGTCGTCGCCCACAACCGCATCTACCACGACGCCGGCCGTGCCTCACACGTCGTGCTGCCGGTCGTGCGCAACCGGTGACCCTTGCCAGGATCGGACGTCGCTCCAATGACTTCCGTCACGCGCTATTATCCGCGCGTACGCCCACGCGATAGGTCGAAGATTCGGACAGGAGGAGGCTTGCCGTGACCCGCAGTCCCGAAGAATTCGATTCCTCACCCGTTCGCGACCTGCTGCGGCGGGCCCAAACCGGCGCGCTTTCCCGGCGCGAGATCATGCAACGCGCCGCCGCCCTCGGTATCGGCGGCGCTTCGCTACAGGCTATTCTGCGCGCGGGCCAGACCGCGGCAGCGCCGGCCTCGGCTTCGCCTCGCACGCCGCGGCGCGCCGCAGCGGATCCGAAGACGCTCACCCTCGCACTTGACGGCACGCCAAGTAACCTCGATCCCCATTCAAGCTACGACTATCGATCGACGATGGCAATTCTCGGACCGTACGAGGGCCTCATCGGTCTTAAGGGCGAGGCCACCGATCAATACGAGGGAATCCTCGCCGAATCGTGGGAACCGAACGTCGACAAGAGCGCCTGGACCTTCCACATCAGGCAAGGTGTCACCTTCCAGGACGGCACGCCCGTCGACGCCGAAGCGGTTCGCGCCAGCTACGAGCGCTTTCTCACCCTCGATCTCGGTCCGGTCAACGTTCTCAAGCGTTTTGTCACCGATCCCAAACAGATCACGACCCCAGACGCAATGACTGTCGTCTTCGACTGCGGCAGCCCGCAACCGCTCTTCGAATCGGGGATCGCCTCGACGTACGGACCGGAAGTCGTGAACGTCAAGGCGATGAAAGAGCACGAAGACAACGGAGACTGGGGAAACGTCTGGGCGCAGACGAACGCCGAGGGAACCGGTACCGGCGCCTACAAGATCGTCCAATTCGACAACGGCCAGCAGCTCGTCATGGAACGCAACGAGAATTACTGGCGCGGTTGGGATGGCGACCACTTCGATCGGATCGTGTTCCGCGTCGTCACCGAGGAGCAGACGCGCCGCCAGCTCATCGAGCAGGGCGACGCAGATATCGTCGACGACCTGACTCCTGAGAACCGCAAAGCGCTTGCGCAGAATCCCGACGTGACCGTTCATAAGGACCTCAGCACCCAGGTCGAGTATTTCACGATGACCGTCGCGGGTCCGCTGAAGAGCCCTGAGGCGCGGCAAGCAATGTGCTGGGCCTGGCCATACCAGGAGGTGATCCAGGGCGTCTATGCCGGCGATGCCAAGGAACCCCACGGCCCGGTTGCGGAGACCATTCGCGGCTACGATCCGAATACGTTCCAGTACACGACCGACCTCGACAAAGCCAAGGCATTGCTGGCCCAGGCAGGCGTTGCCGAGGGGACGAAACTGACTTGCACCGTAGAGTCTGGCATCGAGTTCGAGAAATCGGCGATCCAACTCTTCCAGGCGAACCTCCAAAAGATCGGCATCGCGCTCGACATCCAGCTCATCGACCTCGGGGCATTCACGAGTCTCTTCTATGGTGACTCGCCGGCCGAAGAGCGTCCGAACTTGATGGCTTGGGGCTGGTGGCCGGACTACAACGACGCCTGGAACCATCTCTACCCACAGGTCTCGTGCAGTGGCTGGGGCAGCAAGGGGTCGAACGGAGGGTTCTACTGCAACCAGCAGGTCGAAGGCTTGTTGCAACAGGCCCACGACGCTGCCGACCTCGATACCTACCAGAAGGTACTCTCCCAGGCGCAGCAGATCCTCTCCCGCGACGATCCTCCGGCGATCTATTACGCCGAGCCACTCTGGATCACGATCATTCGCAACGACATCAACGGCTTCTTCTTCAACCCTATCAACATCGGCACCTACAACTTCTGGGCGATGAGCCGGAAGGTTTAACAATTCGGTTGCTACCATCGCCGGGGGAGTACTGTCTTCGCCTCCCCCGGCGATGGCACCCTCCCCGTCTTTGCCGTTACCTCATCGCCAGCCATGCACCGGTTCCCAGCCGAGCAAACGCCGCCCTTTCTCGATTGAGAAGCCACCGGCCGTACCGGAAATCGGCTGCCGGATCTCGACCGTCGGCGCGTACGTCCGAATCAACTCCTCCGTCGGCTGCGCCGCCAAAGTGTCGGCCGCCACGACGTTGCATGCCTCGAAGGCGAGCCCATCCGCCTCGATCCCAAGGCGACATGCCGCAGCCGCGTCTCGGACGTCGATGTATCCCCACAATAACCGCCACCAATTGTCGCGGCCCGGATCGGCGGCCAACTGCGCCGCCCGCTCCTTCGCTTCGCCCTCGCCGGCCACCCAGTGGAAGCGGAGCGCGACGACCTGCATCCCCGTCCGCCGGTGGAACATCTCGCCCGTCCGCTCGTCGACCTCCTTCGAGAGACCGTAGGGATCCTTGACGATCAAGGGATGCGCCTCATCCACCGGTGCGTAGAGCGGCGCAAACGGTTCCAGCGCCCACGCCGTGCCGAGTGCGGAGATGCTGGAGGCGAAGACGGCCTTCTTCACCCCGAGCAGCGAGGCCGCTTGCAACGTCGCGAAGGTGGCCCCGACGTTGTTGAGGAACACGACCTCGTCGGCGTGGTCGTACGGATTCGGGATCGCCCCCAGGTGGATGACGGCGCCGCATCCCGCCATCGCCCCCGCCACCTGACCGACGTCGCCGAGATCGGTCTGGACGAACCGATGGTCGGTCGGCCGTTCGGACGGCGCCCGCTGGTCGGCGCTGACGACCTCGTACCCGTGCGCGACCAACTCGCGCACGACGACCCGTCCCAACTTGCCACTTCCGCCGGTGACCAGGATGCGCACCTTCGACTTCTCCCTTCGACTCGCTCGATCACCGATCGCACGCCCACGTCGGCGACCTCGACGCAGGGCGTTGTTTGTTCGACTGGCACGAACCGAACGCGATCGACGTTGCGACCTGCCAAACGACTCGTTTGACACCCGCGCCGACGTGCGATAGCGTACCGCGACCACGACATCTCGAAAACAGCCCCGCGTCGCCGTGACTCGGGGCGCGCGCATCGACGGAGGGAGCAAGATGAACGGCGATCGCGTCCGTCTCAGTCGTCGTCGGTTCGTGCAACTATCGGCGGGATCGGCCGCCGCGGCAACCGTCGCCGGTTCCGGCCCGTTTCTTCACCAGGCAAGCGCGCAGGGGTTGCCGGAGGTCCCGCGCGAGAAGACGCTGATCCTCGTCGGCGTCGGCGGCGAATCGCCGAACCAGTTCACCGACGTCGACAACGTCAACGCGCTCGGTCCGTCCGGGTCCGGCCTGAGCCGCAGCGGTTACCAACTCGTCTATGAGCCGCTCTGGTTCTACAACATGCTCAACGGCGAGGAGAAACCGTGGCTCGCCGAGAGCTACCAATACAACGCGGACTTCACCGAAGTCTCCGTCAAACTTCGTCAGGGCGTGGAGTGGAGCGACGGCACACCCTTCACCTCCAACGACGTCCAATACTCGTTTCACACGGTGCGCGACACCGATGGTCTTGACCACCACACCGAGCTGAAGCAGTGGGTCAAAGAGGTCGCCATGACTGACGACCTCAACCTCACCTTCAAGCTCAACGCTCCAAACCCGCGCTTCTTCTTTGAGTACTGCACGTTCCACGCCGACATCGGCCAGTTCATCGTCCCCAAGCACATCTTCGAAGGTCAGGACCCGATGACCTTCAAGAATTTCGATCTCGCCAAGGGCTGGCCCGTCGCGACCGGCCCGTACAAGCTTGTCGCCTCCTCGGCCGAGCAGAAGGTCTGGGACCTTCGCACCGACTGGTGGGCGGCCAAGACCGGCTTCGCTCAACTGCCCGCCCCGGAGCGCCTGATCTTTCTGCCCGGTTACGACGAGGCGAAGATGGCGCAGATGGTGATTGCCAACGAAGCGGACGCCACGCTGAACATCTCGCCGGCGACCATCCCAACCCTCTTCGCCCAGAACCCGAAGATCATCACCCACTCCGGTCACGACCTCCCCTACGGATACACCGACTGGTGGCCGTCCGGTCTCGGGTTCAACTGCGAGGTCGAGCCCTGGAACGACCCGGAGATTCGCTGGGCGATGAGCTACGCCATCGACCGCGACCAACTCGTCCAGTTCGGTTACCGCGGCGCCGGTGAACCGACCGTCCTCCCGTATCCGTATTACGCGCCCCTCAAGACCTACGTCGACGCGGCGAAGGACCTCTTGACACAGTACCCAACCAACCTCTACGACCCCTCGAAGACCGAAGAGATTCTGACCCGGAAGGGGTACGCGAAGGGCGGCGATGGATTCTGGGCCAAGGACGGCCAAAAGCTGAGCATGGTCATCACGACCTTCTCGGTCTTCGCCGACCTCGCCCCCTTCGTCACCCAGCAGCTCCAGAACGCCGGGATCGATGCCAGCTTCCAAATGCCGACCACCTTCTTCAACGACCTCTCAACGGGTCAGGACCCGGCCTACATTTGGGGTCACGGCGGCAGCGTTCGCGATCCCTTCAAGACGATGGAGCTCTACCACCAGAAGTTCTATCAGCCAACCGGCACCGCCACCTACCCCTTCTACCGCTGGCGCAACGACGAGTACGACGCCATCGTCGACGAGATGGGGGTCACCGACCCCGACGATCCAAAGACGATGGAACTCTTCCTCAAAGGCACCGAAATCTGGTTGAAGGAGCTCCCCGATCCGCCGCTCCTCCAGTTCTACCACCGCATCCCGATGAACACGACCTACTGGACCAACTGGCCGACCGCCGACAACCCCTACATCAACGGCTCCTTCTGGCACCGCACCGTCCTGCTCATCGTTCTCGGCCTGAAATCCGCGGCAGCGTAACTCCGGCCCCAGACGCGTTTTGACGGGAGAGATCCGTCGCGGGCGCTGAGGATGACTACCTTTTCATCCTCAGCGCCAGCGACGGATCTCTCGTTCGCCGTCCACAACGGCCCCTTCCGGCCGAAAGCTCCTCAGACCTCGAGCCTCTGCGCCTCGTCCAACTCCGTGTCGTACATCACATACGTCGACGTCCCGAATCGCCCCATGATCTCGCCGGGGTTGATGAGCAGCGTCTTCCCCACGCGCTCGATCGCGAAGACATGGTTGTGCCCGCAACAGACGACGTTGTACTCCCCCGAGGCCGCGATCAGCCTGCCAACATCATTGAAGTGGTGCACCGCGATTCGCTTCCCACCCTCCGTCAGCTCCGCGGTTTCGCCATGGATCGTCACGTGCGCGAAACGCTGCGCCTGCTGGGTAATCCGAAACCGATCTCCGTCGTTGTTCCCGAAGACCACGTGGATCGGCCGCGGAAACGCCTCCGCCATCTGCGGCACGATGAACGGCGCGCACAGATCGCCGCAGCAAATCATCACTTCGGCGTCGGCGAGTCGCCCCAGCGCAACGGCGAGCTTCCAGATGTTGTCGTGAATGTCCGAGAGAATCGCGATCTTCATCGTATTCCTCCCGCTTTGGTCACGAAGCCGGAGCCGGGGCGTCGACCCGGCCGTCGGGAGCGCCGGCCAGCACCCCGGTTAACTCGCCCTCCTCCACTACGGGCTCGTCGCGGTACAGGTAGCACGCGACCGCCGCCCCGTCGGATAGATAGAGTGGCGGCACTTCATCGCGACAGATCGGCATCACGTGGGGGCACCGCGGCGCGAAGGGACACCCCTGGGGAACGACGCCTTCGACCTGTTCACCAGGTACCGCCAACCCCTCGTCGGACCACTGTTGGTTGGGGTCAGGCGAAGGGATTGAGTGGATCAAGAGTTGGGTGTACGGGTGTTGCGGCCCGTGGATGACCCGCCGCGCGGCGCCCGCCTCGGCGACGATCCCCTGGTAGAGGATGATCAACCGTTCGCTGATCTGGTGCGCCGTCGTCAGGTCGTGCGTGATGTAGAGGAACGAGATCCCGAACTCGCGATTCAGCTTGAGCAGACTCTCCAGGATCGTCGCCCGCAGCGAGGCATCGACCATCGAGACAGGTTCGTCCGCGATGATCAAGCGCGGTCGCAGCAACAGCGCCCGCGCGATCGTGACCCGTTGACGCTGCCCGCCGGAGAGCTGATGCGGGTACCGGCCGAGGATCTCGTCCGGGTTGAGACCAACCGTCGTCAGCGCCGATTCGATCTGGCGGCGCGCATCCGCCCGCGAACTCGCCAGCCTGAAACTCTTGACCGGCGTCGTCAGGATATGATCGACCTTGTAGAACGGGTTGTAGACACCATACGGATCTTGAAAGACCGCCTGCACTTCCCGCCGGAATCCCTGCCGCTCCTGCCGCGTCAGGCTGCGGAGGTCCTTACCCCGATAGATCACCTCGCCCTGCGTCGGATGGGCAAACCCGAGGAGCAACCGCGCCAGCGTACTCTTGCCGCTCCCACTCTCGCCCGCCACCGCCGTAATCGACGCCGCTCCCTCGTCAAACACGTACGAGAAATCCCGAAGCGCAACCGTCACCCCCTCTCCGTGCCCATAGACCTTCGTCACGTTGCGCGCTTCAAGAAACGGAGCCATCACGGGGCCCCAGGGGACAAGGGACGGGGGACAGGGGTCAGGACGAGACGACCGTGTTCCTGACCCCTGTCCCCCGTCCCCTGTCCCCCCTCGTACAGGTGGCACGCCACCATCCGACCCGGCCGCGCCTCAATCGGCGCGGGCACCAACCGCGGGCAGACAGCGAAGACTCTCGGGCAGCGAGGATGAAATACGCAACCGCTCGGTGGATTGAGCGGCGAATGCGGTTGACCGGCGATCTTGACGAAGGTCGTCTCGCGGTCGAACGACGGCAGACTGGCGATCAGGACCTGCGTGTAGGGGTGGAGTGGTTCGCCGAAGAGCTGCCGGGTCGGCCCCGTCTCGACAAGCTTGCCGCCGTACATGACGCCGACGCGATCGACGAACTGGGCCATCAACCCCATGTCGTGCCCGATCAGGACAATCGACGCGCCGAGCCGCGCCTGCACCGCGCCGAGCGTCTGCATGATCTGCCGCTGCACGACCACGTCCAGCGCGCTCGTCGGCTCGTCCGCGATGATCACCGACGGTCGCAACGCGATCGCGATCGCGATACAGACCCGCTGCTTCATCCCGCCGCTGAGTTCGTGCGGGTACCGCTCCGCCACCTCCCGCCGCAACCCCACCGAGTCCAACAACTCCGCAACCCGGCCCTCCATCCCCCTCTCCGCCTGTCCCCCTGTCCCCCTCTCCGCCTGTCCCCCCGTCCGGTGCGCCCTCATCGTGTCGATCAGTTGCCGCTTGATCCGGATCACCGGATTGAGCGAGTTCATCGCGCCCTGGGGTACGAGGGCGATCCTCGCCATCCGAATCCGCCGCATCGCGTCGTCCGGGAGCGCCGTCAGATCCTCCTCTCCCAGCGCGATCCGCCCACCCACGATCCGACCCGGCGGCTTGATCATCCGCAGCAACGCCAGCGCGATCGTCGACTTGCCGCTCCCCGATTCGCCCACCAGACCGAGCCGTTCACCCGGCGCGAGTTCGAAGGTGACCCCGTCGACCGCGCGGACGACACCACGCGGCGTCTGGAACTGCACGCGCAGATCTTCGACGCGGAGCGCCGTTGTGGTCACCACCGTCACGCCGGTGTCCTCCGCAGCCGGGGATTCGCCAGTTCGTCGAGCCCCACCGCGATCAAGAACAGCGCGACGAACAGGATCACGATCACCCCAACCGGCGCCGCCCACCACCACCAGAGACCCCGCAGCAACGCCGAGTAGAAAATCGCCCAGTAGATCGTCATCCCCAGCGTCGGCTCGTTCTGCGGTCCCAATCCCAGCGCTTCGAGTCCGATCGCCGCCAGGATGGCCGCGCCCACCGCGCCGACGAACGACGCGCCGAGGTAGGGCAGGAGATTCGGGACGAGCTCCTTGCCGATGATCCTCGGGGTACTCATCCCGTTGAGCTTGGCCATCTCGACGTACGGTCGCTCCCGCAACGACAACACCTGGGCGCGAATCGTCCTCGTCGGAAACATCCAGGCCAGCGAGGCGACCACCAGCGCGATCGTCTGCACGCTCACCAGACCCTTGATCGACGACGCCACGACGATCAGCACGAGCAGACCCGGCACGGTCAGCATGATGTCGGCGGCGCTTCGGATGATCGTGTCGACGATCCCGCCCGTGTAGCCCGCGATGAAACCGAGAATGGTGCCGATGCCCAACCCGATCGCCCCCGCGATCAGACCGATCTCGACCGTGAGCGGTATCCCGCGAACGACCAACGCCAGCATGTCCCGCCCTTGCGACTCGGTGCCGAATGGGAACTCGCGCGATGGGCTCTGGTCCGGCGCCACCGACATCGGTTTGGCCTCGTCGGTGTCGATGAAAAACGGTCCGACCACGCCGAGCGCGAGGAGCGCGGCCAGCATCACCAATCCGACCAGCAACTTCGGATTGTGCCGGACGTGCGCGATCGCGCCGCCCGCCCTGGCGCGCGCCTCCGCCAGAAGGCTGTCCCGTGACGCCCCGACCGCCGAGCCTTGCGTCGCCTCCATCCTCAGTCCTCGGTCCTCATGCCTGACGCCCCTCGGCTACTGTCGCTGATAGGTGATTCGTGGATCGAGCAGCGGGTAGGTCAGATCGAGGATCAACGTCGTCAGACCGATGGTGACGATGACGAGGAAGACGATGCCGTAAATCAGGAAATAGTCGAACCCCTTGATCGCGTTGTAGAGGAGGGTGCCGATTCCCGGATAGCCGAAGACCACCTCGACCAGGACGGCCTGCGAGACGATACCGCCGAGCGCCAGCGCCAGCGACGTCGTCTGCGGCAGCAACGCCGTCCTGATTGCGTAGCGGAAAAAGATGGTGCGCGACGGCAGCCCCTTGGCCTCGGCGTAGGTCATGTAGTCCTCGCCTTCCGTCATCACCATCATGCCGCGCATGCCCAGCGCCCAGAAGCCGATCTGCGCCAGCACGATCGACAAGGCCGGCAGGATCGAGTGTCTGACCGCATCTCGCACGAACGACCAGGTCCAGCTCGGTTCACCGCCGACCGTATAACCACCCGACAGCGGAAAGATCGGATTCTGGAAGGCGAGGAAGTAGATCAAGATCAGACCGAGCAGGTAATAGGGGATGGCGGAGAGGGTCAGGAACGGCATGAACAGGTGGCCGAGCCACGACGGCGACCGCGCCCAACCCAGGAGCGCACCCGCCAACGTCCCGAGCGCGAACGCCATCATCGTCGACACCATGAGGAGACAGATCGTCCACGGCAGCGCCCGCGCGATCAGGTCGATCACCCGCGCCGGGTAACTGCTCAACGAGTAACCGAGGTCGAACCGCGCATAGTCGGAGAGGTAGCGCACGTACTGGAGCATGATCGGTTGATCGAGCCCGAACTTTTTCTGGTACGTCGCAACCAGTTCCTCGATACCGGTGACCGAGCCACCTTGGGCGGCGACGGTGCCGAGGCGCGATCGCACCGGGTCCTGCCCGGTGGCCAACCGCGGCAGGAAGAAGTTCAGCGTCGCCGCCGCCCAGACGACGAGGAAGAAGACGCCGGTCCTGCGGATAGCGTAGCGCACGAAAGGCCGACGCAGCACCCCGATCGACCGGCGCTTCGTCTGGTTTCCGACCTGCCGGCGGGGAACCGCGACCATCGGAATACCTCCCGCACCTCGCCGCTAACCCCGAATGTCCCACGCATGACCGGGCTGAGACCGGTATCCTACGCAACGCCGCCGCGATGGTCAACGCCGAGCGCTACTCCCTCAGGAACAGCTCGATCACCGGCACCAACACGTCCGGTCGCTGCACCGGCAGCACGAACGAAACCGTCTTCGTTTCCTCCCGCTTCGCCGCCACCAGGTCCGACACCCGCGCGTACGGGTCGTCACCGCCGGCAAATCGCACCTCCGACCCATCGTGGAGGAACTGCGCGTATTCGACCCGGTCGCCCAGCCCGTCGAGGTGGACGTGACCGTATGGCCACGAAAACAGGTGCAGGTAGAGGCGATTACCCCGTTGGGTGTAGCGTCCATCGACCGGCGGCGTGAACTCGCTCATCGTCGCGCCGTAGATCGACCGGCCGTGCAACCGCATCCACTGCCCGATCGCCTCCAACGTCCGCACCGCCCGTGGTTCGAACTCGCCTCGCGCGTTCGGACCGACGTTGAGCAGCAGATTGCCCCCCTTTGCAACGCTGTCGATCAGGAGTTCGACGAGCATCTGGGGCGATTTCCAATTGAGGTTGTCGCGGTCGTATCCCCAGCTCCCGGTCAGCGTTTGGCACGCCTCCCAGACCATCGGCTTCCCGTTCGACGTCACCCAGCCGCGCGGTTGCCACTGCTCGGGGGTCGCCAGATCGGTCGCCTCCGGCAGATCCATCCGGTCGTTGAGCAGGATTCCCGGTTGCAACTCCCGGATCATCGCCACCAACGATTCCGACTGCCAATCCTCCCTCCCCTTCTTCCCCCACGGCGCTCGCGGGTAGGAGAAGTCGAGCCAGAGAATGTCGATCTTGCCGTACCGGGTCATCAACTCGCGCACCTGCCCGCGCAGGTACGCGGCGTACTTGCGTACGTCGCGGTTCGCGTTTGCCGCCTTGAATGCCTCGTCGTCGCGCTGCGGATGGTGGAAATCGACCGGGAACTCGGGATGGTGCCAATCGATCAACGAGTGGTAAAACCCGATCCGTAACCCCTCGGCCCGGAACGCGTCTACCCATGGCCGGACCAGATCCCGCCCCGCCGGTGTGTTCGGCGCCTTGTAGTCGGTGAGTGCCGAATCCCATAGGCAGAACCCTTCGTGGTGCTTCGTCGTCAGCACCGCGTAGCGCATCCCCGTCTGGTTGGCGGCACGGGCCCAGACAATCGGATCGTAGAGATCCGGCTCGAAGTGCTCGAAATACCTCTGGTAGTCCTCGTTGGTGATCCGTTCCCGATTCCGCACCCACTCGTGGCGGGCCGGTAGCGCGTACAACCCCCAGTGGATGAAGAGACCGAAGCGGTCATGAACGAACCAATCCGTGTCACCGGCCGTCGGCGCGATCACGGGCAATGCCTGCGAGCTCATCGACGCACCATCCCCTCCCGCATCGGCGCGTGGCTTGACACACCCGCACCCAGACACTACCATCGGTCGCATTCTGTATACAGCACACAAAATCATAGCAGACGCTTGGTCGCATGCACCCAATCGAGGAGCCGCTATGCCGGCATCCGAAACCGCGTTACCGGCGACCCTGGACGCCATCGCGGCCGAGATCTTCGATGTCCTCTGGGGCACCGAGCGGGGACCGATCCCGACGGCGGTCGACCACGCCTACGAAGCGATCTGGCGGCTACTGATCACCGGCGAACGCAAACCCGGCGACCGTTCTTCCGCCGCCGAATTGGTCTCCTGGCGCTCATCACAGGCATGACCGAGCACGCAGCGCATCTCCTGGCCGACCACGTCGTGACCGCCAAAGCCGGCGTCCTGACCAGTCTGTTCGACGAGAAGGAGGTGATGCCCGCAATTGCCAAGCTTCAGGCCATGACGCGATTGCACGAGCAGCGAGTTCGCCGCACGGCGACTCATGTTGCACGAGAGGAGGAGCGACCGACGCACTGATCCGCGGCTGTCGAACGTACCCCAGTTGATGGCTGTTCGCGCGTGACGCGCCCCGGTTTCGGGGCGACCCCGGCTCGTCGGCGGTACGTGTGCCGCCGGTCTCGTCCAGAACGCACGGGAGGAGTCGACGATGACAGACCTCAACGAAGCGGAACTCGCACGCGAATTCGCGCGGCGTGGCCTGACCCGCCGCCAAGTCATGACCATCGGTGCCCGTCTGGGGCTCTCCTCGGCAACGCTCGCGGCCGTCCTCGCCCTCCACCAACGGGAGACGGCAGCATCCAGCACGGCCGGTGCCACCGCGAAGCGAGCCCAAAATCAGGGTTCAATCTTCGACAAAAACGCGGGCGCCGACGGCCCCTGGCCGCAAACCGCTGTCCCCGAACCGACCGAAAAGATCACCCTCAGCGTGTCCCACGCCTGGGACGCCACCTTCATGGAGCGCCAGAACCAGTTCGACGAACTCTTCACCCAGCGCCACCCCAACATCGGCATCGCGGCCGAAAACACCAGCCCCTTCTCCGACTACCTCCCCAAGTACACGACGCAGGCGGCCGGCGGCAAACTGCCCGACATCATGTACACCCAGTTCAGTTGGGCCCAGCAATTCATCCAGAACGATCTCTTCATCGCCGTCGACGACTACATCGCCAAGCAGCCGGACTTCAACCTGCCCGACTTCACACCGCAGTCGCTGGTCTCCTACAAGTACCAGGACAAACTCTGGGGCGTCCCGTACGACGAGGGACCGGCCAACCTCTATTACAACAGAGACCTCTTCGACAAGGCCGGAATCGGATACCCCGACGAAACCTGGACCCTCGACTCGCTCAAGGACGCCGCCCTCAAACTCA
The DNA here is from genome assembly GCA_036558305.1 of Thermomicrobiales bacterium. Classification (GTDB taxonomy): domain Bacteria; phylum Chloroflexota; class Chloroflexia; order Thermomicrobiales; family UBA6265; genus DATBFX01. The sequence continues at coordinate 26,639 of DATBFX010000006.1, forward strand.
CCAGCGGCGAAGGCGGCGACAAGATCTATGGTCTTGGCGAATTGCCGACCCCCGGTGACGCCTTAATGGCGCCACCGTATCTCTTCCCATTCGGTGCGCAGTACGTCAGCGAGCCGAAAGAGGACGAGTGCCTGATCGGCAAACCCGAAGCCGTCCAGGCGATGCAGTGGTGGGAGGAGTTGCGGGACAAGGGCGCCGTGCCCAACCCGGATGAGATGGCCTCCGTCGCCTGGCCGCCCTTCCAATTCGGCAAAATCGCCATGACGCAGCAGGGGTCCTGGGCAACGCCGCCGATCCGCGCCGGTTCGAAGTTCAACTGGGACATCGCGATGTGGCCCGCCGGCCCGCAGAAGCACTCGACCTTCAGCGCCGGCAGTTGCTACGCGATCACCCGCGACGCCAAGAACCAGGACGCGGCCTGGATCTACCTCAACGACTACCTGTCGACCGCGGGCCAGGTCTACATGTGGGCGCTGACCGGGCGCGGCAGCCCCGCGCGACTCTCGGCCTGGCCGGCTTACCTCGAATCGGAATTCGCCCCTCCGGGCGCCAAGTACGTACAGCAGGCGATGGCGCAAGGGATCGCCTCCCACGACATCATCGACCAACCGACCGGTCCCCAGGTGACCCAGACGGCCGGTCCGATCTGGGACGAGGTGATCGCCGGCAACATGTCGGTCGAAGACGCCCTCAACGAGGTCTGTGCCGAAATCTCGCCGCTCCTGGCCAAGAACAAGTCTTGATCGCACGGGCGCGGCAAGCCGTTTCGTGTAGGGGAGGGCCCCGTGCCCTCCCGCGCTGATGGGCCGC
>DATBFX010000007.1:0-1543 GCA_036558305.1 Thermomicrobiales bacterium
AACTCCCGCGCCGCCCAGCGCGCCCAGCGCGCCAACCGGCCCGCCCCGTCGCCGCCCTCCCCGCCGCGCCGACGACCCCGATCGTCGAGGCCGACGCGGTCAGCCGCGCCGCGCCGGCTGCTGAACCCGTCGCGGTCACCCTGCCGCCCCCTGCCGACCGCGCCAGCGCCGCCAACCCGCCAACCGAACCCACAATCTCGTCGCCCGCCGAAGCGGCCGCACACACCGACCAGGTTGGACAAACGGAAGAACCCGGGACCAATCCTGTTCCCGAACCCGACAAAGCCGCCTCCGAGTAAGGCTTGCGGGTTCCCAAGCGTCCCTGCCGACGTCTCCCCGTATCGTGCCGCAGCGCGACCAACGATTCGCCCTGGACCTGCCAACACGCGGTAAATGCCTTATCCGGTATCCTTTGCCCAGGCAATAAGGGAGGCCGGAGATGGTCGTGCAGGTGTCACCACAGGTCGAAGCCAGAATCGAAGAACTCGTCGCCTCGGGCCACTACTCCGACGCCGGCGACGTGATCGACAAAGCCGTCCACCTCCTCGAAGAGCGCGAGCAGAAACTGGCGCAGCTCCGTGCCGAACTGGCGATCGGTGAAGAGCAAGAACGCCAGGGACAGGTCGTCGAGTCGACGCGCGAGCGCTTCGGCGCGATCAAACGCCAGGCGCTCGAAAACGCCCGACTCGGGAAGCCCATCAGTGACTTCGTCAAACCGTAGGGTGACATTGACACCCGCGGCGGAATCGGACCTCGCGGGCATCATCTTGGAGAACACCTCATCTTCTACCGGTTCACCGACGACGAATTGATCGTCCGGCGGCTTGCTCACTCGCGCCAAGACGTCGAATCCCTCGATTGGTAAACCACCGAATCGCGAAGGTCCCGGCGTCACATCCGTTTACCATGACCGCTGGCTCATTGACGCCGTCGCCTCCAATCTCCATCCTCAAATGAGCGAATCGCTCTTCCGGGGAGGCGGAGGTGGACTTGCCGAACCACGACGGGTTGACATCTTTCGCCGGCGGTGTGGCGTAACGATGCCCCGCCTCACCTTCGCCCTCCCGACCTTCAAATACCACCCCGAACCGTTCAAGACCGGCGCCTTCGAATGGTCCGACACCGTCTGCCGCGCCTGCGGTCTCGCCCGCTGCTACGTCTACACCGGGCCAGTCCACTCCCCCGACGACCTCAGCGGCGAAATCTGTCCCTGGTGCATCGCCGACGGCACCGCCCACGAACGCTTCGGCGCCTCCTTCACGGAGGAGGACGGCATCGGTCTCCGAAGCGGATGGCATGCATGGGATTCCGTCCCACCTTCGGTCGTGGACGAAGTTGCCCACCGCACGCCCGGTATCTGTACGTGGCAGAGCGAACGATGGTGGACGCACTGCGGTGACGCCGGGGCCTTCATCGGCTACGCCGGCGCCGAAGAGCTGACCGGCATCTGGTCCGCCGCCGTCCCCGCCATCCGCCGAAACGCCGGCTTGGGACCCGACAAAGACGACGATTGGGGGTTTATTCTCCGTGCCCTCGACCCGGA
>DATBFX010000008.1:0-81674 GCA_036558305.1 Thermomicrobiales bacterium
GGAGGGGTTCATCCTCGACGTGCTCCAGAACTACGTGACCTACCGCGCCTACTACGAGTTGGAGAAGGCGATCGCCGACGATCCGACCTTCAAGACGACGAAGGCGCAGCGGCGGGTGGCGCGGTTCGCCCACCTGCACCCGACCGCGATTGCGCAGAAAGCGGAGGTGATCGTCGAGCACTTCCGGCGGCACGTGATGGCGGAGCTGGACGGCCGGGCGAAGGCGATGGTGGTGACGGGGAGCCGGGAGTCGGCGTTGCGGATGTATTTTGGGGTGAAGGAGTACCTCGCCGAGCACGGGTACGACGACATGCGGGCGTTAGTGGCGTTCTCGGGCGAGCTTAAGGTGGACGGGCAGGTCTGGACGGAGGCGGCGATCAACGGGTTCTCGGAGGCGGCGCTGCGGCGGGAATTCGACGCGAAGGACGAGTACCGGTTGCTGATCGTGGCGGAGAAGTACCAGACGGGGTTCGACCAGCCGAAGCTGGTGGGGATGTACCTGGATCGCAAGCTGGCCGGGTTGCAGGCGGTGCAGACACTGTCGCGGCTGAACCGGACGGCGCCGGGGAAGGCGAGGACGTTCGTCCTGGACTTCCAGAACACGATCGAGGAGATCCAGGAGGCGTTTCGACCCTTCTATGAGCAGACGCGGCTTGAGGAGCCGACGGACCTGCACCAGATCTACTCGCTGCGCGACAAGCTCTGGGAGCGGGGTGTGCTGGACCGGCGGGAGGTGGAGGCGTTCGCCGGGCTCTTCTACAAGGCGGAGTTGAAGTCGTATGACCGGATCAAGCTGGAGGGGCTGATCCGGCCCGCGATCGACCGGTTCGAAGCGTTGGACGACGAGGGGTTGCAGGAGGAGTTTCGCCAACTTCTGCGGTCGTACCTGCGCTTCTACGCTTTTGTGGCTCAGGTGGTGCGATTGGATGATCCCGAACTCGAGAAGCTGTCGAGTTACGGGGATTGGTTGGCGCGGCTGCTGCCGGACCGGGCGGTGCCGGCGGAGATCGAGATCACGGACGAAATGCTGCGGCTGCACGCGTTCAAGATCGCCCAGCAGGAGGCGGGGAGCGCGTCGCTGGTGGCGGGAGAAGGGACGGCGCTGAAGCCGATCCGGGAGTTCGGGGCGAGCACCTACACGGCGGAGGAGGAGAAGTCGCTCTCCGAGATCATCCGGAGTTTCAATGAGCGGCACGGGACGGAGTTCACGCAGGAGGACTTCCTGCGGTTCGAGCAGGTGAACCGGGAGATCCTGGACCCCGAGATGGTGGCGATGCTGCGGAACAACCCGCCGGACGTGGTCTACAACGCCTTCAGCGACGCCTTCTTCCGGGGGGCGATCCGGTTGTTCCAGCGGGACTCGGCGATGAAGAGTATCGTGCTGACGGACCAGCAAGCGCGAGAGCAGGCGATCCGCCACTTCTTCGGGTGGGCGCTACGGGAGGCGCGGGAGTCGGCCTGAGAGGAGTGCGCTGAAATCAGGATGACGTAGGCTGGACGCGGGCGCGCATGGGCGGAACCCGTTGCGTATCGCGGTGTCGGACAATGTCTGACGAGCAAGTGCTATCATAGAAGCGATGGCCGGCCACATCCGGATCGAACGCCTGGACTGGGACGACTGGAACCGCGACCACATCGCCAAGCACGTGGTGCTTCCGGAGGAGGCGGAAGAAGTGGTCGCCGGCGAGCCGACCATCCGCGAGACGTACAAACAGCGGCTGCAACTGGTCGGCCCGACGCTGGCGGGACGGATGCTCTCGATCGTCGTCGGTCCGGTGCCCGACCAGCCGGGTGTCTACTACGTCTTCAGCGCCCGCCCGGCGAGTCGGAAGGAGCGTGGCGCGTATGCTCAGGAGAAAGGAGGGTCGAGGCCATGAGCCGACCACGGCCGACCGTCGATCTGGGCTATCCCACACCAGCGCATGGCCGCATCCCGTCATTCAACTCCATCGAGGAAGAAGCGGCCTTCTGGGATACCCACGACTTCACCGATTTCGCGGACGAATCGACGCCGGTGCAGGTGACCGTCGGTCAAGACCTGGCCGAGCGGCTGACGCTGCGGCTCGACAAGGCCGACCGGGAGGCGCTGACCAGGCGCGCCCGCGCGAAGGGCGTCGGCCCGTCCACCCTCGTCCGCATGTGGTTGAAGGAGCGCCTCGACGAGGAGGCGGACGCCGAGGCGCACGCGCGTTGAATCCGTGCTGCGACCGCCCGTCATGCGCAGCCCTCGGACCGACCTGATCGAAACCCTCAGAGCCGCCCTTGCTCCCCTGCGAAATCTTCCGGCAGCAGGTCGTTTAGCTGGCGGTCGCATCGGGTGCCGGGGGGAAAAAAGCGGTTCGGTGCCTCGACCCGGAACACGTCCCCAGCGCGGTCGAGCATTTCTCTCCAGTCGTGGCGCTGCGGCGCGACCTTGCATTCGGTGATCACCATGCGGATGACCGCCGGCAGGGTCACCCGACCTGTCGCGAGGTGAAGTTTGTCGAGGTCGATCCCGCGCCGATTTGTCGCGTCGATCTGGGCGTCCAGGGCCGCGGAGACGTGCAGATGGGGATGGTCTGGTCGCGCGAAATCCGGTCCCGGCTGCCAATGGTAGAGGAAAGAACGCGTCGATTGACCTATGGATCCCCACGCTTCGCCCACCCCTGAAGAATCGACGCAAGCATCGCTCCGCGAGCTGCGCGGCGTCGTCGAGCGGATCACGTTCCAGAATGCGGAGACGGGGTTTACGGTCGCGCGGTTGGCGCCGGAGCGGGCGGCGGAGAGTGTTTCGGGCGACGATCGCCTGGTGGCGGTGGTGGGGACGCTGCCCGATCTGCAACCGGGGGAGGCGATCGTCGCGCGGGGGTGGTGGCGGAACGATCCGAAGCACGGGTGGCAGTTCCGGGTGGTGGAGTACCGGACGGCGCTGCCGGCGACGCTGCAGGGGATGAAGCGGTACCTGGGGAGCGGGTTGGTCAAGGGGATCGGGCCGGTGATGGCCGGACGGATCGTCGACGCGTTCGGGGAGGCGACGTTCGAGGTCGTCGACGCCTACCCGATGCGGTTGGAGGAGGTGGCGGGGATCGGGCCGATCCGGGCGCGACGGATCGCGGAGACGTGGGACGAGCAGCGGCACGTGCGGGAGGTGATGGCGGCACTGCAGGGATACGGTGTCTCGACCTCGCTGGCGGTGCGGATCTACAAGCGGTTCGGGGACGAGAGCGCGCGGGTGATCGCACAGGAGCCGTACCGGTTGGCGCGCGAGGTGTGGGGGATCGGGTTCAAGACGGCGGACAAAATCGCGCAGGCGGTGGGGATCGCGGCGGACGCGCCGGAACGGTTGCAGGCCGGGGTGCTGCACGCGTTGGGGCAGGCGGCGGAGGAGGGGCACACGCTCCTGCCGGAAGGGGAGTTGGTCGCGCTGGCGGTGGAACTGCTGGGGGCGGAGTCGGTGCAGGTGGCCGAGGCGGTCGGGGGGCTCCTCGGGACGGGCGAGGCGGTCGCGGCGCGGCGAGACGGGGAGGATGCGCGGCTGGTCGCGCTGGCGCCGTTCGCGCGGGCGGAATCGGGGTTGGCCGCGCGATTGCAGCGCCTGGCGGGACCCAAGGGGTATCCCGGCGAGCGGGCACGGGTGGCGCGGGTTTTCGGCGGGGTGGATTGGGCGGTGGCGTTCGGGTGGCTGGCGGAGAAGCAGGGGATACGGCTGGCGCCGGAGCAGGAGGCGGGGGTGAGGATGGTGCTGACGAACCCGGTCGCGATCCTGACGGGCGGACCGGGGACGGGCAAGACGCACACGCTGAAGGCGGTGCTGACGCTGGCGCGGGCAAAGCAGTTGCGCTGCATCCTGGCCGCGCCGACGGGACGGGCAGCGAAGCGGATGGAGGAGGCGACCGGCTGGCCGGCGGGGACGCTGCATCGGGTGCTGGAGCTGCGACCGGGCGGGCAGGCGGGGCACGGTCCGGAGAACCCGCTGCCGGCCGATCTCGTCGTGATCGACGAGGCGAGCATGCTCGACGTGCTGCTGGCGAACCAGCTCGTCAAGGCGGTGGCGCCGGGGTCGCACCTGCTGCTGGTGGGCGATCCCGACCAGTTGCCGAGCGTCGGGGCAGGGGACGTGCTGGCCGATCTGCTGCGGCCGGCGCGGTTCCCGGTGACGCGGTTGACGCACATCTTCCGGCAGGGGGCGGGGTCGGGGATCGCGGCCAACGCGCGGCGGATCAACGAGGGCCAACTGCCGCATTTCGGGGGCGAGAGCCAGGACTGCTTCTTCTTGCCGGCTGACGACCCGGCGACGGCGGCGGAACTCGTCGTCGATCTGGTGGCGCGGCGACTGCCGGCGCGGTACGGGTTCAAGATCGGGGACGTGCAGGTGCTGGTGCCGATGCACCGGGGCGAGGTTGGGGTGGGGGCGCTGAACACGGCGCTGCAAGGGCGGTTGAACCCGGCACGGGACGGACTGGCGGAGGCGCGGAGCGGTGGGCGGGTCTACCGGCCGGGGGACCGGGTGCTGCAACTGAAGAACGACTACGAGTTGAAGGTCTTCAACGGCGATCTGGGGACGGTCGCGGAGATCGACGGGATCGAGCAGGAGCTGACGGTGGCGCTCGACGACGGGCGGAGGGTGCCCTACCCGTTCGCAAGTCTGCACGAGTTGACGCATGCCTACGCGATCTCGGTGCACAAGGCGCAGGGGGCGGAGTTCCCGGCGGTGGTGATTCCGTTGCTGACGAGCCACGCGCCGATGCTGGGGCGGACGCTGCTCTACACGGCGGTGACGCGGGCGCGGCAGCTCGTCGTGGTCGTGGGGCAGCGGCGGGCGCTGGCGATGGCAGCGCGGGACTGGCGGCGGGTGACGCGGCGGACGGCACTCGACGGTCTGCTGGCGGGGACGCTCGCCTATGCCTGGCCCCGGGTGGACGCGGGCGCAGCCGCCGCGCGGTCGGAGGACGACCCGACAGTTTGGGAGGGGTTGGCGGGAAGCGCCGGCGAGGAGTAGGGCGGCGGTCCACGGGGCGCGGATGACGAACCTGGAGGACGCGAACACCGGGTCGAGGCTGGTGGGCAAGCCGGAGGAGATGCTGGTGCCTCGGCACGACTGCTCCTCCGCCCGTCGGTGCGCCCGCGCCGACGTGACGGCGGCTGGGCGGGCTGCGGTCAGGATGGTGGACGATGGACGCGGGCGCAAGTGGGACGCGGCCCCTCTGGTCCCCATTCGGGGGAACACGGGTAGCGCGACGACGGGCAGCGCGGCCGGGTGCGGCCAGGGGAAGGCGTGTTACCCGCGGACCGATCAGTTCGCGTGGCGCTTCGAATCTGCGCATACGTAATCCCTACGACGCACAGCCCCGTCCGCCGAAGGATGATAGGTCCAGGCCAGGAGCCGAACTTTGGATCCTTCGTTGAATGGAGGAGGGCCTAATGTATCCGTACGAAACGCCACCTAGCAAGGCTGCCGGAGCGCGGACAGGCCACGTTTTCGACACGATCGCTAATTGTGGGCGCCTCGCGCCGCAAATGCTGGCGGCAGAGGAGACCCACCGGGATGCTGCCCATCAGGCGGCTCTCTGGAGAGCGACCCATCCCGCGGACGACCGAAAACCGGGCCGCCTGCGAGCCTGGTTCGGCACGCTCCTGATCCGGTTGGGGACTCGCGTGCAGGGCGTGCCTTCGGCGGCGTCGACCGAGCTGTCGCAGGCCATCCCAGGATCGTAGCCGCACCGCGTTGGGCACCGCGGCCAACGTCGCTTCGGACGAGACCGAGATCGATGTGCGTCGATCCATTCGCTCGCGCACTGGTCCGTGCGGGCGGGGATCTCCTGTCGTTACGAGAGGCAGCTCCATCATGTCGCCAGATTCGCATGTTCGGTTCCTATCGAGCCCCCGGCGCCCCGCACAGGGTCGTCGAGGGACCGTGCTCTTCGTGACCATGTGCCTGGCGCTTGCCACGGGCGTCGCCCTGACGGCAGTCGGCACGACGCTGACCGATGCACAACTGGCGCCGTCCGCGGGGAGCACGGCGGCGAACGAAGACCTCGTCGGCGACTTCTACGACGCCGTCAACGAGACGATTCGGACGGGTGAGTCCGCCAAACTCGATGCGCTCGTCAGCCCGGACGTCGTCTGGTGCCGGGACTGCCCCGACCAGGTTCAATCGCGCGTCGGTTTGGACCGCTACCTCCTCGATCTCCACCGGACGGCGCCCGGGGCACGATTGATCGTGGAGGAGCTTGTGGCCGACGGGCACGACACCGCGATGGCGAGGGTTCGGGTCTCGGGCGTCCCGACGGTTGGTCAGTCGGTGCCCTGGGGACCGATCGACAGCTTCCGGCTCGCCCACGGGCAGGTCGTCGAGCGGGGCAACGGTTCCGATGCCGTCGCCCTCCAAGAATCGCTGTTCCGGAGCCGGCTCGATCCGTTGTCGCCCGCCGTGAGGGGGGTGGCGATGGCGCGCCTGACCTTTTCCCTGGGTTCGGGTCTCGATGGGCTGCTCAGTGCCGGACCGACCGTCGTGGTCGTCGAAGCGGGGAGTCTGGAGGTTCGGATCGGCACGGGCGGGCGCGTCGTCCGGGCAGGTAGCAGCGCCGAGGAGTCGGCCGGTGGCGAGGGTGATGCGGCGCTGTTGCACCAGGGGGATGCGGCGATCGTTCCGGCCGGGGTACGGCACTCGCTCGATCAGCAGGGCACGGAAGCGGCGGTGGTCCTGGGGGTGACGCTCTTTTACGTGGACGACGGCAGCGATCGCCGTCCGCGGCGCGGGCCGGAGCTGGGCGTCTTCGCACCTTTGGATCTGGTCAATCGCGACGCTCCGGAGTCGCGACCGCTGCCGGGGGTTCGGTTCCTCGCGAGTGGCACCGTAAAGTCCTGGCCGACGGGGCCGGTGGACGTCACGCTGGGGCGGGCGGTGCTCGGTCTCGGTGGCCGGTTGGCCCCCGCCGCGGATGAAGAGGTGCTCGCGGCGGTCGAAACGGGGACGCTCGCGGTGAGCGGTGACGAGGAACAGACGGTCGTGGCGGGTACCGGCGTGTTGCGACCGGCCGGTATGAACCGGGAGTTCCGCAACGACGGTGAGGGACTCCTGTCGCTGCTCGTGCTGAGCGTGGCACCGGACGCGGATGGAGACGCAACTCAAGGCTGACCGTCTATCGCGCGAAGACGACGTGAGACACGGACCGCACCGCAGCGTGTGGTAGCCGGTCGCGGTTGACGCAGGCCCCGGCGACCCCCGAACGGTTGACCGGCCGCGGGGGTCGATCCGTTCGGGTGCGTCCGGGCAGCGGCTGGTGCCGGCGTACCGCGGTCACTCGTTGGGGACGTACCGACGGTACATGACCGCGCAAGCGAGGGCGCACGTTACGATCAGGGCCCCCGCGTATTGCCAGACGGCGAGGAACCCGCCGAAGTTGGTGGTGGTGCCGAAGGTCGGCTGTCCGAACAGGCGGTAATCGAACCAGTGGTTCACGTCAAGCGGGCTCATCACCACGAAGTAACGCCGGTCGGCGGAGTTCACCGCCTGGGAGAGGGCGAAGGCGAGCGCGGTCGCCACGCCGAAGCCGACGACCGTGACCGCTGCGGCGATACCCTTTCGACCGCTAAAGGAGGCAATGGTCAGCGCCAGCGAGCCGAGGTATGCCGAAAGGAGGACCCCGGCAAGGATGAGCCGCCCCAGGTCACCCAAATGGTCCCTCATCGCGGCCAGAGGCGCGTTGTCGAGGAGTTGGCGGCCAAGCCAGTAGACGACCGCTGGCACGACGGTGATCGACAGTGTCAGCACCGTCGCGGCAACCACCTTTGCCAGCAGGTAATCCAGCCGCGAAATGGCGCGCGAGAAGTAGAGCGATAGCACGTTCTCGCGCCGGTCGCCGCAGAGCATCTCCGGCGCGATCGTCGCGACGAAGACAACGAGGATGCCAAAGATGACGGCCAGGAAGTCCCAGTACGCCAGAACGTTCGCGCCCGGCACGAACGCCTCCACCCCCAACGGGATGACGACGGTCAGGGCGACGGCGACGTAGAGCAGGATCGGCACGACCTTGGAGATCCAGCCCTTCTTGATCCCCAGCGCGCGCTTCATCGAATAGCGCGCCAGCGCCCAGAAGGCGTGGCGGCGGCCCAGCCGCGGTCCGTCGTAGTGCTGGTAGCCGCGGTCGTAGAGCTCGCCGTAGCGCGCCGGCTGGGCGGCACCCAGAGACGATGTCGATTCAGGTGCGTCCATCGGTCGTTGCTTCGGTGCTGCCTCCGCCGAGGTCGCGATTTCGTGGGTTCCCGGCTGACTGGACGTCGAAGGGCGCTTCGTTCTTTGGGACGTAGCCTATACCGTCGGTCGTATTCCTCCCAAGTGTGCTGGGATACCGTGTCGTGCTTGACGAGCGTTGGAAGGACTCCTAAGCTGCCGACCGAGTCCAGGGAAGGAGCAAGCCGATGGTTGTCGCCGTGGAGTCCAAACCGGAGACATCGGACGAGAAAGGGGCGCGTTTGCGCTGCATCGACACCGACGTGCACAACGATCTGCCGAGTTACGGGGAGTTGCGGCCGTTTTTGGCGCGAGCGTGGCACGAGTGGTTGGAGGATGGGGGGCCGGGAGTTGCCGGCCGGTACTACGCGAATATGGGATCGGGGAGGATGGACGATGCGGTGCGGGAGGAAGACGACCTCTGCGCGGGCGATCCCGATTGGGTGATCCAGCAGTTGATGACGCGTTATCGGATCGATCTCGGGGTCTTGACGGGGAGTATCATTGGGCTGGGGATTCAGCACAACGCGCGGTTCTGGGCGGCGGTGGCCAGCGCATACAACGATTGGACGCTGGCGACGTGGGTGCGGCCGTACGACTGTTTCAAGGGGTCGATCCTGGTGACGCCGCAACTGCCGGAGGCGGCGGCGGCGGAGATCCGGCGTTTGGGAGACGACCCGGGGATGGTGCAGGTGCTGATGCCGAGTGCGGCGCGGGTGCCGTACGGGCAGGAGTTCTACTGGCCGATCTACGAGGCGGCGGTGGAACACGACCTACCGGTGGCGATCCACGTCGGGGCGGAGGGGACCGGCGTCGCCAACGCGCCGACGGGGGTTGGGTATCCCTCGACGTATCTCGAATTCCACACCGACCATTCGCTGACGATGATGGCGCACTGCGTCAGTCTGGTCGCCGACGGGGCATTCTCGGCGTTCCCGATGCTGAAGTTCGCGTTCATCGAGGGGGGCGTCTGCTGGGCGCCGCACGTGATGGGGAGGATGGATCGCGCCTATCCGCGGTTCAAGGCGGAGGTGCCGTACCTGGAGCGGTTGCCGAGCGAAGAGATCCTGGCCCATTGCTACTTCAGCACGCAGCCGATCGAGGAACCGGAGGACGGGCGCGACCTGTTGCGGATGCTCGATATGCTGCGGGCTGAGCGGACGGTCGTCTTTGCCAGCGACTATCCGCATTGGGACTTCGACAATCCGCTCGCGGCGTTCAACTTCATCCCGGCGGAGCGGCGGGAATTGAAGCGGCGAATCTTCGTCGAGAACGCGCTCGATCTGTACGGGCCGCGGTTGCTGGCGCCAAACGGAGCCGGTAGCCGGTAGCCGGTAGCCGGTAGCAGAACAGATGGCTGGTCAGATCGAAGCCAAAAGCGAAGTTGGTCGAAATTCGACGCGGTTGCGGGCGGTCGACGCCGATCTGCATCATCGGGTCGGGGATTGGGGCGAGATCGCGCCGTTCGTGCCGGCGGGATTGCGGCACCGATTCACGCGAAAGGGCGGTCCGCCGCTGGCGCGGCACGGGTTTCGGGTGATTGGACCAGGGCCGGGTGTTGGGGAGGCAACGAATCCGGCGTCTGTGCGGGAGGCGTACCTGGAGCCGCGCGGCGTCGATGTTGCCATTTTGACCGGCAACATCTTCAGCCTGGGGGTGCAGCCGAACGCGGACCTGGCGGGGGCGCTGGCGCGCGGAGTCAACGCGTGGACGCTGGCGACGTGGGTGCGGCCGTTCGATTGCTTCAAGGGGTCGATCCTGGTGGCGCCGCAGGATCCGATGCAGGCGGTGGCGGAGATCGACCGGCTCGGGCAGGAGCCGGGGATGGTCCAGGTGTTGATGGGGAGCGCGAGCGAGGTGCCGCTCGGGCGGCGGGCGTATCACCCGATCTACGAGGCGTGCGTGCGGCACGGCTTGCCGCTGGCGCTGCACGCCGGCGGGGAGGGGGCGGGGATGTCGCCGCCGGCGACGGCGGTCGGGCACCCGGCGACGGCGTTCGGGTGGTACGGGGCGTTGCCGCAGAGTTACATGGCGCACGTGATGAGTTTGGTGACGGAGGGGGTGTTCGCGCGGTTTCCGGCGTTGAAGGTGGTGCTGTACGAGGGGGGCGTGTGCTGGTTGCCGCACGTGATGTGGCGGTTCGACAAAAACTGGAAGGCGCAGCGATCGGAAACGCCGTGGGTGACGGAGCGGCCGAGCGCCTACATCCGTCGCCACGTCTTTTCAACGACATATCCCCTGGAGATGCTGCCCGATCCGGCCGCGTTGCAGCGGGTGCTGGAGATGGTCGAGGCCGAGCGCACGCTGCTGTTCTCGAGCGGGTATCCGGACTGGGATTTCGGCGATCCGTTCGCGATGGTAGACGAGTTGCCGGAGGAGCTGCGGTCGCGGGTGATGGTCGAGAACGCCCTAACCGTCTACGGGGAGCGGCTGCTCGCTCCCAATCGGTGAGGGTTTCCGGGCATGGCGAGGCACGTGGTGGGGCGCGTCGAGGAGATTCCGCCGGGAGGGCGGAAGATCGTGCGGTTGGAGGGGCGGGAAGTCGGGATCTTCAACCTGGGCGGGCGTTTCTACGCGCTGAAGAATTCGTGTCCGCACCAGGCGGCGCGGGTCTGTCTCGGGAAGATCGTGGGGACTGCTTTGGCGTCCGAGGTGTACGAATTCCGGTATGGCCGGGAAGGACGGATCCTGCGATGTCCGTGGCACGAGTGGGAGTACGACATCGCGACCGGCGAGGCGGTGTTCGACCAGTGCGTGCGGCTCAAGACGTACCCGACGGAGGTCTGTGGCGAGGAAATCGTCGTCACGATCGCGTGATGGGAATGGAGATCGCGATCCGGTATTGTGCGGAGCGTGGGTTCGAGGAACCGGCGCTGCTGTTCGCGCGGCGGCTGTTTGCCGAGTTCGACGAGGCGATCGAGTCACTGGCACTGGTGCCGGTCGAGGATGAGGACCTTGCGGTCTATCTCAACGGCCAACTCGTGCACTCCACGAGCGAAAGCGGGAGGCTGCCGAGGATCGCCAGCCTTCGCTTAGGTCAGGAGTGACTGTCTCTTCCCGATTGGTAGTAGGTTCGATCTCTTAGGGCAGGTTGTGGCCATTATTGTGCGTCCAAATCGGAGCGTTCCTGGCGTGTCAGTGGCAGATGGTTCCGATGGTTCGCGAAGGCAATCTCTGGACTCGAACCACGGACTCGATCCCACGGGTTGTGCGTTGCGACATCGGTCGCCGTGGATTGCTCGGAAGTGCCGGGATTGGAAGTGTTCTGGGTGCACCATCGGGAGACCTTCTCGGTATCCCCGGTCGCCGTCCCCACGAAGAACCCCTCTCTGCGGCGTCGTGACCGAACCGGTCGCCTGATCCCGCATCAAGGTTTGCCTACCTACGCCAGAGCGGGCAAACCTGGGAGCAAACAGGACCCGTGCGGGCAGCGGAGGCCAGGAAGATGGTGTGAACAGAACGGTGTCCTCTGTTTGGAGGACGCGGTCCGTTCCCCCACGCTATACGATGGCAGCGCGTGTGGTCGCGCGGGTGGGAGTCCATAGCGGTTGCGGGCGAGGCGAGCGAGGCGGGTGCCGGAACGGCCCACTGTCGCTCCTTGCCCGGGATCGTTTCGGACACGCCGATCCCTATTGGCGCGGGGTCCGCGCCTCGTATCAGGGCTACTCCGTGCGTTGTCCGAGGGGATGTCGAGGAGTGACGACATGCCGGAAACATTGGATGAGAACAGCTGGAAGCTCCTGCTGGGCCGGATCAAGAGCGGCCGATGTACGCCGTTCATCGGCGCGGGTGCTTGCTACGGTGTCCTGCCACTCGGCCGCGAGATCGCAAGAGCATGGGCGGCGGACTGGGGCTACCCGCTGAAGGACAACGAGGATCTCGCACGCGTCGCGCAGTATCGGGCCGTGATGGCGGATCCGATGACGCCGAAGGAGGAAATCTGCGAGCGTTTTGCCAAGGTTGCTCCTCCCGATTTCGACGATCCTAAGCAGGCGCATCGCGTTCTGGCCGATTTGCCATTCCCGGTCTATCTGACGAGCAACTACGACGACTTCATGATGAAGGCACTCGCGGCGCGCAAACGGAATGCGGTGCGGGAAATCTGCCAATGGAATGATGCGCTGGAAGATACCCCATCGGTCTTCAAATCCGCGGTGGGATTCGAGCCCACCGCGGCCAATTCGGTTGTCTACCACCTGCACGGGCACATAGACATCCCCGAGTCGCTGGTCCTGACCGAGGACGACTATCTGGACTTCATGGTGAGGGTCGCCCAGGACCCCAATCTGTTGCCAGCACGCATCCAAAAGTCGATGTCGGGCGCCTCGCTCCTCTTCGTAGGGTATCGCCTCGCCGACTGGAATTTTCGGGTCCTGTTCCGCAGTCTCGTCACGTACATGCAACTCAGTACCCAACGAGCGCACGTCTCCGTTCAACTGAAGCCTGCTGCCGACGACGTCGCGGCGGAGCGCCAGCAACAGGCCATCAACTACCTGAAGCGTTCCTTCGATCGCAGCCTGATCAACATCTATTGGGGAACGAGTCAGGAATTCGCCGCCGAGCTCCGGGAGCGATGGGATGGCTATGCCGATGCCGACTGATACCCAACCATACGTCGGGCCTCGTCCCTTTGCGGTCGAGGACAGCGAACGCTTTTTCGGGCGAAACCGCGAGGTCAACGAACTGGTTTCGCTCGTCACGGCACACGCCGTCCTCCTCCTCCACGCGCAGTCCGGAGCGGGGAAGTCGTCGTTGCTCAACGCCGGCGCCGTCCCTCAGCTTCAGAAAGAAGGGTTCGAGGTCTTGCCGGTCGCCCGCATTCGTGGCTGGCTTCCGCCCTCTGTCAGGATCGAGGACGTCGAGAATCCATTTGTCTACGACACCATCGCAAGCTGGGCCGGCGAAAACGCCGAACCGGCAGAGTTTGCTTCCTGGAGCCTCCTGCGGGCGCTGCAGGGGCGGAAGCGCGGACAGGACGAGTTGGGTCAGGATGCTCCCCGACTGCTCGCGTTCGATCAATTCGAGGAGTTCTTCACGCTCTATCCAGAGCACTGGCCACAGCGCGAAGGATTCTTCGAGCAGGTTGCTGAGGTTCTCCACTGCGATCCGCTCACGCGGGTTCTCTTTTGCGCGCGCGAGGAGTGGATTGCCCAATTCGACCGCTACGCGCCGATCCTGCCCGAGAAGGTTCGCACGCGGATGCACCTGCAGCGGCTCGGTTCGGAGAGCGCACTGGCGGCGGTTACCGAACCGCTCAGCCAGACGGCGCGCACGTACGCGCCGGGTGTGGCCGAACGTCTCGTCGGCGATCTCATCCAGGAGCGAGTGGAATCGAGCGTTGGAGAAGCGCTCGAGATCGTCGAGATAACTGGAGAGTTCGTCGAGCCGGTACAGTTGCAGGTTGTTTGCCAAAGCCTCTGGAACGCGCTTCCACCCGACACGACGCAGATCACGTTTGACCATTTGGCGCGGTATGGCGACGTCGATCGTGCGTTGACGCGGTTCTACGATGATGCGGTGGCGACCGCGGCACTTTCTGCCGGAATCGACGAAGCGCATTTGCGCCGTTGGTGTGAAGACAAGCTCATCACGGCGACGGGCACACGGGCAATTGTGCACCAGGAGCGCGACAAGACCCAGGGGATTGCCAACGAGGCGCTCGCCGTACTCGAAGCCAGGCATCTCATACGCATCGAGCGCAGGTCCGGCGCAAATTGGTATGAACTGACGCACGACCGACTGATTGAACCGATCAAAGTCGGAAATGCCGCCTGGTTCCCCTCCAATCTCACGGCCCTGCAGATTCAGGCCAAGAATTGGGATGTTCAAGGCCGGCCAAGTGGGTTGCTGTTGCGCGGCCAATTGCTGGCGGATGCGCTTGAGTGGGCAGCGTCGCATCCCGACCTCCTCTCGGAGGTCGAGCGAGCCTACGTCGAAGCGAGCCACGCGGAACGGGATCAGGAGGAACGGGAGCGCCGCGAGAAGGAGCTACGCGAGGCATCGGAGCGGGCCGAACTCGCCGAAGCGCGCAGACGGGCCGAGGAAGCGGCGAGACTCGAAGCGGAACGGAGGAGCGTGGAGAAGACACAAGCGGCGGGGCGGCTGCGTCGTCTGCTTGTGGTTGCCGTGGTTGCTTCCCTGATCGCGATGTCGGCGGCCGGTGCGTTCTTCCACCAGAAGGACGTGGCAAGCGACGCGAAATCGACGGCCGTTGCCGCCCAAAGCACCGCCGAAGCGCAGGCGCTGGTCGCCAATGGGGTTGCCCAATCGCGGCAATTGGTCTCGCAGGCCGTCCAACCCTTGCGCGACGGTCAGATCGACCTTGCGCTGTTGCTTGGTCTCCAAGCAAACCGCATCGACGACTCGGTGGACACGAGAAGCAGCTTGATGGCCGGGTTGGCGGCCAGTCCGCATCTGACGGGCATCCTCCACGATGCGCCCGATTCGGTGAAGACGGTGGCGGTCAGTCCGAATGGGGCGACGCTGGCCGCCGGCAGTTGCGGAGAACGCGCCGAACAAGGGCAGGGTTGTGCGGAGGGTGCGATCCAGCTCTGGGATGCGGAGACGGGGGTGCCGCGAGAACCGGCGCTGCTCGGACACGGGGATTGGATCTCGGGCCTGGCATACAGCCCCGACGGCGGCAGACTCGTCTCAAGCAGTTGGGACGGCACCATCATGTTGTGGGATGTCAGCTCCGGCAAGGCCCTCGGACAGTCGGCAGCGGTGCACCGTGATCGCGTGACGAGTGTTGCATTCAGTCCCGACGGAAACACCATCGCCTCCGGCGGACTCGACAAACGGGTCATCCTCTGGGATGCCGAGACGCTCCAGCTCACGTACGATCTTCCCGACGACCGATTCGGTGTATCCAGCGTTGCCTTCGATCCCAGCGGCAAACGCCTCGCCGCCGGCAACCTGGACGGGACCGTGACTCTTTGGAATCTGGAGGAGTCTCCTCCGAGCGGGGTGTCGCTGGACGGCGATGGCGTGTCCATCCGCAGCCTCGCATTCAGTCCGGACGGTCGGACCCTTGCAACCGGCGGGGATTCCAAGGTGATCCGTCTGTGGAATGTCGAGACGCGGGAGGAAGTCGGCAAACCCCTCGATGGACACACCGCCCCGGTGTTCGGTGTTGCTTTCAGCTCGGATGGGAAGACGCTTGCGTCGAGCAGTCTGGACAAGACGATCTACCTCTGGGATGTCGTCAGGCACGAGCGGATCGATCCGGCCCTGATCGGTCACCAAGAAGGCGTTAGCTCGGTCGCGTTTGCCTCCGACGGGGTGAGACTGGTCTCCGGAGGATTCGACGGCGAGGTCATGCTCTGGGATGTGGGGCGGAATGTGCCGCTCGGGCGTCGATTGACCGGTCACACCGACGACGTGTACTCGGTCGCCGTCAGCCCCGACGGGAAGATGGCGGCCTCCGGAAGCTGGGACAAGACGATTATCCTCTGGGATCTGGAGACCGGGAAGGCGATCGGCGAACCACTCATCGGACACCACGGCGAGGTGTACGGCGTGGCGTTCAGCCCGGACGGGAAGATGTTGGCCTCGGGAAGCGCGGACAAGACGGTGATCCTGTGGGACGTGGCGAGCCGCACGGCACTCGGCCCGCCGCTCGCGGGGCACGCGGATTGGGTCGACACCGTGGCGTTCAGCCCGGACGGGAAGATGTTGGCCTCGGGGAGCAGGGACAAGACGGTGATCCTGTGGGACGTGGCGAGCCACACAGCGATCGGCCCGCCGCTGACAGGACCCGGCGACCGGGTGACCAGTGTCGCCTTTAGCCCGGACGGACTGGTGCTCGCCGCCGGCAGTCGCGATCAGACCATCCGACTTTGGGATGCCCGATCTCGCGAACCGATCGGCTCCCCGCTGGTGGGTCACACCGACTGGGTCAATAGCGTTGCCTTCAGCACCGACGGGAAGCTCCTCGCTTCGGGAGGCCGCGACTCGACGATTCGGCTGTGGGATGTCTCGAGCCGGCAACCGATCACTAGGCTCGTGGTGGCGCAGCCGAAGGAAGTGCTGAGCGTGGCGTTCAGTCCGGACGGGTCGACGCTGGCGTCCGGGATTTCGGATGGCACGATCGTGTTCTGGGGGTTGAAGGCCAAACGTCCGCTGCAACCGCCGTTGGCCGGTCACGACGATCGCGTCAACAGTGTTGCCTATAGCGCAGATGGAAGGCTGCTTGTTTCGGGCAGCGGCGACAAGACCGTCACGATGCGACAAGCGGCGATCTCGACGTGGCGAGAGCAAGCTTGCCAGATCGCCAACCGCGAGTTGACGGAAGAGGAGAGGGGTCTCTACATGGCAGGGATCGATTACGGCCCGACGTGCGATGGCCCCCGGTGAGACGGAGGTGAACACGTTCTGACCGCCACCCCGTCGTCTGCAATGCCCATGTGCGCGGAAGGAGTTGACAATGCGCAGGATCGGAGTCGGTATCGGCATCGTCGCGATGACGCTGGCTGCCCTCGTGGCGCCGGATCGAGCAACCGTGCTCAACGCCGCGTCACCTCCCCCGGAGAATGAGCTGGAGCTCGTGACGCTCGTCAGTTGGTTTCAATATGACGCCGACGCGGATGCCCTTGCCCTCGGTCCGATCGCCGCCGACGGCGAATTCGTGGCTCGCGCGGGAGGGGAGGGAGTTGACGTGAAGGTCGGCAAAGCCGACTTCGATCTCGAAGACGATCACGCAACGATCCTTCTCGGGGCGAACGAGTTCGAGGGCTACCCGGTTTCGGATGCGGATGCGAATTCGTTCTGGCGGTGGTACTACTTCAACGACGACGAAAATAGTCGTCCCGGCACCCTCGTGATCCAGGTGCGCGCGACCAAGGGACCGTACCGAGGTCGCGAAGGGACCGCGACGTTTGTATCCAGAGGGCGAGAATCAGACGCGAGTGGCATCCTGGCGATTCTCCTACGACCCGCCTGAGAATATCAACAAGAGAATCGGCTTTTGAGAGCCGCCGTCCCGGCGATTTTTCGCGCTGAGGTGCCCCTTTGGCTGTTGAGGGAGGCATTGAGGGCAGGCGGCGCCTGAGTAGATGCTGGGAGGTTTGCGCTGGCGGTGGCCTCCTAACCCCTGTCCCCCTTTCCCCGGCGGTCGGGAGAAGGGGGTGCAGCGTGCCGCCATCCGAGGCGCGTTGTCCCCAGCACCCACTTAGCCCGGCTTATTCACGGGCGACGCTCGTCGCCAGATCGTCATTCCGAGCGAAGGCGAGGAATCTCCCGGAGCGCAGCGGAGGCGCCGCATGGCCGGCGTGTTGCCTCTGGCGGAGTGAGATTTCCTTCGGCAGGCTCAGGACAGGCTCTCGGCGTCGCTCGAAATAACGGGGGTTGTCGGCACCCAGGAAGAATCGGGGGTAGTCGATCCGAGCGCAACGCTTGTTGCCGCCGGCGCGCCGCAGATACCGGCTGAGCCAGACGAACCTTCGGGACTTCACTGAGTGGGAATGACGGCGGCACCGACCGGTGCCGCCGTCAGACCGTCGGGTGGTCGGCGCGGGGTGCGATCCGTTCGCGCCTTGTCCCAGACCGGTTAGGCTTGATCGACGATCACGACCGTAACCTCGGAAAGGCCGCCACCCGGTGGAGGATTGAAGACGGTCACCTGCAACTCGCTCGGCGCCGTCAAATCCGACGGGATGAGGGTGGCAACGAGTTTGGTCGAGTTGACGAAAGTCGTGACCCGATTCGTGCCGTTGATCCTGACTTCCGACTTCTGGACGAAGTCCCGGCCGTGGACGTCGAGCGAAATCTGGCCGCTGCCGACCTTCATCTTGGGCGGTTCGATGCCGGTGACGACCGGTGCCGGATTCGTCAGTTTGTCGCCGCGGGCTTCCGGTTTGTCCGTTTTGAAGAGGTCGTCGAAGAGTTCGGCCAGTTTGTCGGTTGCCTGTTTGGCGAACATCCCGACGAGACCCGCAACGGCGGTAATACCGAACGTACTGACGTCTTGACCGGTTGCCCCTGCCGAGAGGAGTCCACCCCGGATCACGAAATAGAAGATGGTCGCCAGCACGGACCCGATGAACGGGCGCAGGATATACCACCAGTTCCAACTCGACGAAGCGCGCCGGTTTCCGACGAAGTCGGCGAACGAGGTGGCCGCGTGGATGAAACTCCCTAAGGCACCAACCGTCGCGACGAGGAGGATCAGGCGCATTTCGAGGTCGACGTTCAAATGGAGGAATCCAAAGAGGGTAGTCTTGGTCTCTGTCGTGGGTTGGCCCGTCCGTGGCCAGAGTTTATAGACGACGTAGATCAGGGCAAGCGGCAGGACGAGGAAGTATGCGCCGAGCAGAGTTCTGCCGAGCCACTTGAGCGGCGGTGCCGGGGTGATCGATGGCGTCACCGCCGGCGGCGTGGTCGTGGGCGCCGTGGTGGTCGTCGTCGTCGCGGTCGGTGGTGCCGTCGTTGTCAGCGGCGGTCGCGTGGTCGTGGGTGGCGCGGTGGTCGTCGTCACTGCCGTTGGCAACGGCGGTGCCGTTGTTAGCGGCGGTGGCGTGGTGGTCGTTACCGCTGGCAGACCTGGTTCGGGGGGAATCGTCGTGGTCCCGTTGGACATCGTTCTCATCCTCCAATCGCCGATCAAGCTGGCAGAAGATGATCCTTTGCTGCGTTCGACTACGGGTTCTCGGCAGAGTTGTTCAAAGATCGCGAGCGAGCGCCGCGCATCTCGGGAAGTGAGTACGGTCTGCGCCCGTGAGCAGACGGCTTGGGCCGAGACGTCGGGCTTGTTGGATCGATCGCTTGACAAAACCGACACCAACGCGCTCGCGCTCGTTGGGCTCGTAATCCAGCCTCAAGCTTAGGTGACGGCGTTTGAGAGCGCGTCGTGAAAAATATGGACACTTACCAAATGTTTGCGACGAAATGGACAGAACTGCCGCTTGCAGATGCAACCGTCATCCTGTCGGCGCCGACGCCCTGGGCGATCCGAATCGGTCTGGTGCATCGGCGTTGGCGAAAACTCGCGTCACACCGATGGCGGCAGCCCCATACCGCGCCGCGGCGATCCTGCCGAGCGTTGTGCCCAGCAATCGGGATGCGCTGCGACCAAGGCGGGTAGGTCCCCGCGATAGCATGGTGGGCTGTCACCGTTCATTCGAGAAAGGCGGGCCAAATGGGCGATGTTGTGCAGGGCCAAGGGGCACTCTGGAATGTTCGTGCTGCTTAAGATGCAATTTAGAACCGGGCGCCCCGCAGCCAGCGCCAGGTGGCGGCGAATGGGTCCTGGCCGGTGGCGCGGCGTTGGGCGAGGGCGTCGACGACGAGAACCTGGACCGTGGCGGCGAGGGGGATGCCGAGGAGGGCGCCGATCGGGCCGAAGAGCTTCGTGCCGGCCAGCACCGCGACGAAAACCGTCAGGGGCGACAGCCCGATCTCGCGCTGAGTGAGTCGTGGCACAACCGCGGCATCGATCAGTCCCTGACGCAGCAAGATGAACGCGACAACCAACAGCGCCCGCTGCCAGGAGATCGTCAGGGCCAGGAAGACGGCGGGAACGCCGCCGATCCACGGGCCGATGATGGGGATCGGTTCGGTGATGGCGGCAAGGAGACCGAGCAACGGCCAGTAGGGGAGGTGCAGGAGGGCGTAGGCGACGAGGGTGACCGCGCCCGCGATCGGTCCGAGGAGGAGGCGACTGCGCAGCCAACCGCCGATGACGCGCTCGACGTTGTCCCAGAGGCGTTCGAAGCGATCGCGTTGGGGATGAGGCAGAGCGTCGAGCACCAGTCGCCGCAGCAGGTCCTTTTCCGCCAGGTAGTAATAGGCCATGACGAGACAGGCCAGGGCGCCGACGAGGACTTCGAGACCGCGAACCGCGGTGCCGACCGTCCGCCCGTGCGATTTCGGAGGGGTTTGGATCGCGGTAATGATCCGGTCGAGACCGCGGCGGCCGGGCCCGCGCAGGACGGCGTGAGGGCTGGTCGCCCAGGCGGTCTCGGTGACGCGCAGGCGGGCCGGTTCTTCGGTGCGAAAGCGGTCGAATTCCCGCCCCGCCGCCGGGGCAACCAGCAGGACGGGGATGATCACGGCGACGACGAGGGCGAGTTCGAGCGAGAGCACCGCCAGGCGCCGCGGGATGTGCCGGCGCTCCAACGAACGCACCGGTCGCTCGATGACGGTGGCATAGAGCAGGGCGAGGAGCGCCAGCACCACGACCATCCGAATCTCGAACAGGAGATAGGCGACGGCGAGCGCGGTGAAGAGCCCGACGGGTGTCAGGAGTCGCGACGGGCCGCGGTCGCGGTCGGGATGATCGGGCGGGACGTCCATCAGGGCAGTTCTGAGCGGGTGGAGTCGATGCCGGCACGGGCCGGTCAATGTGACGGGGAGTGTACGCGATCGCTCCGGGTACTCCGGCAGATCAGCGGGCGACCGCGGGCGGCGAACGGAATGTCGTTGTTTTTAACGACGTGGCTCGTGTTGCCCAGGTCACCGGGAGCCCCTAGGATCGAACGCGGTCGCACCGCGGTGTCGACGCGGACCGACCGAGTTAAGGGGTTCGCGCATTCCCGGAGTCCAGAGCTCAAAGGGGGCAGCACTGTCATGGCGATCAACTACGGAGCCCTGCGGGGGAAATTCGATCGAGCCAAGCGAGAGGATGGCGAAGGGACGCCGCACCTCCAGATCCGGGTGCTCGCCGACGGCACGCCGTGGCGGGTGGCGGTCAACGTCGAGTCGCAGGACGGGTCGGAGGTCGTTTACTGGGTGGTCAACCCGATCACGAACCACCCGATCCTGAACGCGATCGCGGGTGTGCCGGCGGGATTCAAGACCGTGCAGCGGGACGGGGCCCACGCGCTCGATTTCGTCAAGGCGCCGCTGTTCACGTTCCGGGCCGGTCTGATGTTGCCTCCCTCCGGGAGCGCCAATGCCGACGATTTGCAAGACCTGTTGCTCGTTCACCTGGAGCAACTCAAGACCGCGGGCGGGGACCTGATCGCGTTCGGCGCGAAGTTCGACAGTAACCGGCACCTGCCGATCGATCAGGAGTTCGGGAACCTCACCGGCCTGAACGGGGTCCACGACATCCACTGCAACCAGGGGAACCCGAAGGCCGGCGGCCACGCGGGCGACAACGGCACGTTCCACGACGGCGGGTTGTTGCTGGCGTTCCCCGACCGGACCGTCGGGCTGTTTCTCGCGTTCCAGTCGCAGCAGGTGCCGACCGATCAGCAGGGCAATCCGGCAGCCGGCAGCAGAGCCATTCGCGACCTGATCACCAAGCCCGACGACGACACGCCAAAGGATGGCGTGGTCTATCTTGAGCGCGCGCTGATCAACCCCGTGGGGGCCGACCCCGGTCACGAAACGGTCGTCCTCGGCAACCTCTTGACGAGCGACGTCGATCTCACCGGCTGGAAACTGCAAGACACCAACGGCCGGGCGTCGCCGCTGACCGGAACCATCGCGGCGGGCGCGTCCCTGGTCGTCGAGTTGGACGGAAGCGGTGTCCAACTCGGGAACAAGCGGGGCAACCTGCTCTTGCTCGACAACCAGGGCAAGCAGGTGGATGCGGTGACGTACACCAGCGAGGAAGCCAAGGTCGAGGATCGCTACGTGAGATTTTGAGGAGTCGTCAGTCGGCGGCAGCCGCTTCTTCGGCCGCCTCGTCAAGGCAAATCTCGCGGCCGAGTTCGGCCGAGCGGTAGATGGCGTCGAGGAGGCGGGTGCGGTCGAGCCCTTCCTCCCCGCTCGGGCTCATCGGGACGCCGTCGACGACCGCATCGACGAAGCGGGTGATGACCTGGAGGTGCTCGGGCTGCGGTTCGTAGCGGGGGGTGACCTCGGTGGGGGTACCGGCGAAGTCGCCGAAGAGGCGGAGGGTGCCGGTTTTGGCGTAGTCCTTGACGCGGATTTCGGCGCCGCCGGCGTCGCCCATGAGGGCGATGCCGTACTCGTCGGTGACCCCCGAATGGGCGGCCCAACTGGTTTCGAGTTGGATGGCGGCGCCGTCCGCCGTGCGCAGGAACGCGGTGGCGAGGTCTTCGACTTCGTAGACGTCCGATTGGACGGTGAAGCGACCGTCCATCCAGTTGCCTTTGCCCTGGGGCCCGAGTTTGGCGTAGGTCGAACCGGTGACGGTGATCACCTTGGGATTGCCCATCAGGTAGAGGGCCATGTCGAGGACGTGGACGCCGAGGTCGACCAGCGGACCACCGCCGGCGAGTTCCTTGCGGGTGAACCAGCTCCCGAGACCGGGGATACCGGCCCGGCGCATCCAGAAGGCTTTGGCGTAGTAGATGTCGCCGAGACCGCCGGACAGGATGTGCCGGTGGAGCAGATTCATCTCGGCTTTGTAGCGCTTGCTGAAAAAGACGCCGAGGACCTTCCCGGCGTCGCGGGCGGCGCGGACGATCTCCTCGCCCTCGGCGGCGTTGCGGGCGATCGGTTTTTCGAGGAGGACGTGCTTGCCGGCCTGGAGAGCGGCGAGCGCCACCTCGTGGTGGAGGTAATTGGGTACGCCGACGCTGACGGCGTCGATGTCCGAACGCTCGACGAGCTCGCGGTAGTCGTGGAAGAGGTTGAGGATGTTGTGTTTGCGGGCGATCCGGAGGCAGCGCTCGGTGTCGAGACCGGCGAGGGCGACGATCCTGGCGCGCGGTTCCTGTGCCCAGGAGTCGGCGTGAAACTGGCCGATACCGCAACCGATGATCCCGACCCGAAGCGGCTCCATGCGGAACAGAACTCCTTTCCCTTCGTCGACAGCCTCGAGCAACCGGGCGGGCAAGCCAGGACCGAGGGGTCGTGTGTGCGGGATCGCGCCCGAATCCGAGACGGAATCTTCTCACGAAATGGGAGCGCGGGGGCAGTCGCCCGCGAACACTTCGTGTGTCAGGCCGGCGGGTCGAACCAGATCGGGTTGGTCCAGGCTTTGCGGGCCGCGTCGTCGCGCACGAGGACGCGGAGGTAGTCGTCTCGCCAATTGCGCAGATCGAACTCCGCTTCGGTTATGCCTTGCTCGCCGCGCATGGAATACCTGGCGGGACCGCCGATGACAAAGATGCGGTTGGCGGGAGAGCAACTGACCCAGAGGCGTTCGCCGGGGACGACGACGAGGTCGTGGATGGCGGGACCGGTGCTGGAGTAGAAGTCGCCCTGCTTGAGCGCGGCCAGGATCGCCTCGGGCGTCAACTCCTCCGACTTGACCACGACCCAGCCGCCGAGGCGATCGCGCGTGTCGAGAACGAAATGGGCGTCGTCGGTGGCGAAGCCGAAAACGCGTTTGCCGCGGGCCAGCATGAGATCGAGCATGTAGACGCTTTCGGCGGCGTCGTTGTCGTCGGCGGCACTGGCGTTGTAGAGCTCAAGACCGTGGACCCCGTCGAGGGCCAACATGTCACCCTCGGTCATGCCGAACCAGTTGGGATGGGCGGCGATGACGAGGGCGCCGGTGTCGAGGGCACGACGAGCCAGTTCGGGCCCAGTTTCTTCCTCCTTCGGCGGGGCAAAGTCGGGCGGCAGACCGACGCCGACGAGGTGCCAGCCGTTGCCGAGTTCCATCGCATCGTCGGGGGGATGGAGTTCGGCGCCGAGGATGGTGGTGAAGGCGGCGGAGCGGTAAGGGGTGGTGTCGGTGATCGGCCACTCGTACTCGGGCAGGAAGTGGTCGGTGAGGGCGAGAAAGTCGTAGCCCGCCGCCTCGTAGTAACGGCAGACCTCCTCCGGCGAACGGCGACCGTCCGACCGCGTCGAGTGGGTGTGGAGGTTACCGCGCCAGAAGCGGCCGGGTTTCGAGAAGGGCGTCTCCATCGTCTCCTCACATGGGCGCACACGCACGGCGAGACCGGCGTAAGCCATAATCGGCGGGGCGGATGACGTCGTTCTGCGGAGCTTACGGCAAGGCCGGACGGTGCGCTATGGGGGGGGGCCGACACCTCAAAGCACCGACTTCAGGAATGCAACGGTGCGTTCGACGCCGGCGATGCCCGGCAGATAGGGGTCTTCGTTTTCGATGCTGGCGACATCGTCGTAGCCGACGTCATTCAGGGCGACGAAGAACTCACGCCACCAGCGGGCGTCGTGGCCGTAGCCGGGCGTGCAGAAGTACCAGGGACGGTCCCGGAAATCGATGTCGGGCCGGCTGTCGATGACGCCGGCGAGCGCCTGGTTGTGCCGGTGCCGCGCGACGTCCTTGATGTGGACATGGAAGACCGCTGGGCCGAGCGCCCGGATGCAGGCCGGAATGTCCATGCCCTGCCACATCAAGTGGCTCGGATCGAAGTTCGCCCCGATCGCGTCGCCGACCGCCAGGCGCAGGCGGAGGAGCGTCGGCACGTTGTGGATGAGGTTGACGGCGTGCAATTCGAGGCAGATTTTGGTCACGCCCTGCGTCGCGCCGTAGGCGGCCAGGTCGGTCCAGAGCGCGATCGCCTCGTCCCACTGCCGGCGGACGGTGTCGAGCAACTCCGGCGGCCAGTTGTAGGTGATCCAGTTGGGGCCGCCCGCCCCTGCCACGTCTCCCGGCGTTCCCGACTGCGCGACGATCCGCTCGACGCCGAGGAGACCGGCGAGCCGCATGGTCTTCTTCGTGAGCTCGGCCTGGGCGGCGCCGATCCGTGGATGGAGGAGATAGGCGCTGATGTTGAGGGCGGTGAGGCGGAGTCCGTGGCCGTCGAGTTTCTGTTGCAGTTCCCGACGGGCGCCGGCATCGGCGAGTAGTTGGTCGACGTCGAGGAAGGGATGGGAGCACTGCCCGCCGGTTGAAAGCTCGATCCTCGTGATGCCGAGGGACGAAGCACGGCGCAGCGTCTCGTCCAGGTCTCCCAGCCCCGCCGATTCGGCGAACAGCCCGATCTCCATCAACAATCCCTCCCGAGCGTGTCCGGTGCCGGTTGTTACGGCGCAGAAATCGCGGCACGCTACCAGCGGCCTTTTGCCTCGTCAAGACCGCTTGTCCCGTGGAAACCGGCATCCTATGATGCGGCACTCGCACGCGACATGCGCCGGATTCGCCATTGGAGGGGGGAAATGAGCGATACCGTGGACGGCAAGATTGCCGGGCAAGAAGCGGCCGCGTCTCGACTCAGGGACGAGTTTGCCGAGTTGCGGATCGTCGACGTTCAGGCGCTAACCTTTCGCTACCCATCGCGGGTCGGGGTCGACGAAGAAGGCCACGCCCATCCGGCGCCCGAGCACGAGGCGCTCAAGACGGTGACCAGGGTCCGCACGAGCGCCGGCGTCGACGGCTATTGCTTCGGCGGCTCGGCCGAGACGGCCGCGGTGGCCACCCGCCTGATCCGCGGCATGAATCCCCTCGACCGCGAGGCGATCTGGTACCGGCTCTTGCGGGTGCAGCGCCTCGAACGGCGCACCCTCGCCGACCACAACCTGGCCGCGGTCGACGGCGCGCTCTGGGACTTCGCCGGTCGACTCGTCGGGTTGCCGGTCCACATGCTCCTCGGCGGTGCCCGCGATCGGGTCCCGGCCTATGCCAGCACGATGTGCGGCGACGACATCCCCGGTGGGCTCGATTCGCCCGCGGCCTACGCGGACTTCGCCCAGGCCTGCAAGGAGCGCGGCTACACGGCCTTTAAGATGCACGGCTGGATGCCGCCGTACGGGGCAGATGTGGCGCGCGATATCGCTGCCTGCCGGGCGGTGCGCGAACGCGTCGGCCCGGAGATGCGGTTGATGCTCGACGCCCACCACGACTACTCGCGGCAGGAAGCGCTGACCCTTGGCCGCGCCCTCGAGGAGCTCGGGTTCTACTGGTTCGAGGAGCCGATGAACGAGCACAGCACCTCGTCCTACGTCTGGTTGACCGAGCAACTCGACATCCCGATCGTCGGACCCGAGACGGCGGCGGGGCAGATGTTCACGCGGGCGGAGTGGATCGTGCGAGGTGCCGCCGATATCTCGCGCGTCGGCGTCTTCGACCTCGGAGGGATCACGCCGGCGATGAAGGCGGTCCACCTCTGCCAGGCTTTCGGCGTCCGCGCCGAGGTCCACGGTACGGGCGCGGCCAACCTCCATGTCCTCGGAGCAATGGCGACCCTGGGCGAATACTACGAGCGGGGGCTGCTCCACCCGCACCTCGACTACGAGGCGCAGACACCCTGGCTCGCCGAACCGATCGACCCGCTCGTCGCCGACGGTTGCGTCCCGATCCCGCGTCGCCCCGGTCTGGGCGAAGCGATCGACTGGGATTTCATTCGGGACCATGCGGTCACGCCTTGGCAGTGATGGGTCAAGTGCAGGTCACGGTGCCCTGTCGGCCAGAAGGGCGAGTTGCAAGAGAAATGGCCCTCGCGACTGTTGTAGGGGCGGACCGCCGTGTCCGCCCTGCCACGAATGCGCTCACCGAGGAGGGCGGACAGCGCCCAGAGGGCACCCGGTCCGCCCCTACGCACGTCGTTGCACATCAGACCGGATCGCGGGGGATGAGTACCACCCGGCTCAGGGCGCACGAAACGGTCTGGCCGGAGCGGTCGAGGAGTTCGAGGCGGCGGCTGCCGCCGACGTTGATGCGGAGCGGATGACCGTCGAGGCGACCCTCGACGGAGACGGTGCCGGCGGTCAGGGTCGACCGGACGACCTCGACCGAGACGCGATTGGGCGCCGGGTCGGCGTGGTCGGCGATGAGGTCGATGTCGTCGGCGTCGATGCAGGCCCAGACGGCCTGACCGGGACGCAGGAGCCCGCTCGACGACTCGGCCAGCAGCCGTGTCGAGCCGCCCTCGAGGCAGACCGCGATCGGGTCGACGGGGCGGTCGACGAAGGCGGGCAGCACCGTCTTCGTGCCGACGAAGGTCGCGGCGAAGAGGCTTGCCGGCCGGCGAAACACCTCGATCGGATCCCCTTGCTGGACCACGTCGCCCTCGTTCATCAGGACGAGGTCGGTGGCGGCCGACAGGGCCTCCGACTGGTCGTGCGTGACGAGGAGCGTCGTGCAGCCGGTGGCACGTTGGATGTCGGTGATCTCGGCGAGGAGTTCGAGGCGGAGTTTGGCGTCGAGTGCGCTCAGCGGTTCATCGAGTAACAGCAAATCCGGTCGGGGCGCCAGGGCGCGCGCGATGACCACGCGTTGCGCCTGACCGCCGGAGAGTTGGTTGTACCGCCGCTGCTCCATCCCTTCGAGGCGGACCAGCCGCAGGATTTCCCGGATGCGCTCATCGATCGCGGCGGACTTCGACCAGCCACGCAGTTTCAGACCCCAGGCGATGTTCTGGTGCACCGTCATGTGGGGAAACATCGAGGGCCGCTGGAACACCATGCCGAGATTGCGTCGGAACGGCTGGAGACGCGTCACGTCCCGGTCGCCGATGAAGACCCGGCCGCCGTCCGGGGTCAGCAAACCCGCGATGCAACGCAACAGCGTCGTCTTGCCGCAGCCGGAAGGCCCGAGGATCGCCGTCAGCGATCCGTCGGCGATCGTGAGGTCGACCCGCTTCAGGGCGGTGACGGCCGCGTACCGCTTTTCGAGTTCGCGGACCTGGACCGTTGCCATTGTCGCAATCCCAACCCGGTAGCCGGTAGCCGATAGAAGAGACGGACAGTCGGGCAGACGGACAGACGGACGACGGATCACTCAGTCCTCGCTATCGGCTACCGGCTACCGGCTCACACGAAGAGACCGCGGAATTGGCGGCGGAACACCCAGTAAAGGATCTGGACGATGGTGATGACGACCACTTCGATCGAGAGGACCATGACCGCCACGCCGGGGGTGAAGCCGACCTTGTCGATCTCCCGGTAGATGAAGAGCGCCGCCGTCGGTTGCTTGGAACCGAGGATGAAGGCCGGGGTGAACGACATCGCGGCAGCGGTGAAGGCGATCATCGCCGCCGTGACCAGACCGGGACCGATCAGCGGCAGCGTGATGCGGAAGAAGGCGTGGAGGGGCGAAGCGCCCATCACCAGCGCCGCCTCCTCGTAGACCGGGTCGGCCGTCGCCAGCGACGCCTGCAGTGCGCGAACGACGAGGGGCACCGCGGCCATCGAGGTTCCGAGCAAGACGATCGGGAAAGTGCCGCGCCAGTGCGGAAAGTAGATGATGACGAAGATACCGATGGCCAGGACGTAGGTGACCACCGGGAATATGGTCGGCACGAAAATCACCACGGAGAGGAGACTGCGACCCTTGAACCGCCGGCGCTCGATGGCGTAGGCGGCCGGCAGGCAGACGACGAGGAGGATGGCCGTGGTGCAGGCGCCGAGGAGGAGACTGAAGCGGATCGCCAAAAAGTAGCTCGGCCAGATGACCGAATGGAAACCGATCAGGTTGAAATGGTGCGGAGGGAAAACGATGTCGGTGGTGAAGGAACCCAGCGCGACCTGGATCACCGGCCAGATCAGCAGCATCCCCAACAGCAGCGCGACGCCGTTGAGGCCGATCATCGTCCCGCGGGAGAGTTTCACGGCTCAGTTCTCCTGGGTCCGCAGGTAGACGTACATCAAGAGCGCACTGATCCCGGTCAGGACAACGCCGAGCGCCGAAGCCATCGGGTAATTGAAGAACGGTTTGACCTCGCGCTGGATTTTGGTCACCAGCCAGTCGTTGCTGGGGCCGACGAGGATCAGCGGTACCGTGTACGCGCCGACTGCCGCCGAGACGTTGAGTAACAGCGCGCCCATGATGCCGCGTTTCGCCAGCGGCACGGTGACCCGGCAGAAGGTCCGCAAGCCGGTGGCGCCCATCGTTTGCGCCGCTTCCTCGTAGACGACGTCGACCCCGGCGATGGCGCCGCGGATCAGCAGCACCGAGAGGGTCGGGACCGACATGAAGACGAGTGCCGCGATCGGCGTCCGCGTCAGTTGCAGGGGATGGTCGACGATGTGGAGACCGGTCAGGAGCCAGTTAACCGGGCCCTGGGGTGTCAGCGCATAGGCGATGGCGTAGAGCGTGAAGACCTCGCCGAAAATCGGCAGGAGGAACGAGAGTTCGATGAAGGGCCGGCCGAAGGCGTTGTAGCGCGCCAGGTAGTAGGCGATCGGCAGCGCCAGGGTGATCGAGACCGCCGAGGTCAGGAGGGCGACGCCGACCGTCCAGGCCAGACTGTGGAGGTATTCGGTCTCGGTGAAGACGCGACGAAAGTTGAGGAAGGTGAAGTCGCGCTGGGTGAGCCAGACGACGCCCTTGTAGAGCCGGCGGGAGTAGAAGGCGAAGGCGAGCTGGTACGCCACCGGGACGGCGAAGACGAGGCCCATGTAGACGAGGAGGGGCAGCAAGAGGAGCAGCGTCGGCCCGTGCGCCCGGCGCCAATCGTCCACCCGCGCGGCCAGACCGATCGGCCGGGGGAGCGCGCGCTCCCCCGGCGGGGTCAACTCAAGTTCGGTGGGCGAGAGTCCGCTAGCCACCTTTAACGATCCGCGTGTACGCCCGCGAGATCGCCTCGGCATTCGGGGTGTACCAGCCCCAGTTGACGGTCAGGAGGTAGTCGCTAGGATTCTGGAGGTAGTAGGGCTTGGCCCAGTCCGGCGCCAGGTCGCGGTGTTTCTGGGCGACGCCACCGCAGTAGACGAGGAGGTACTTGTCCTCGGGGACGTTCCAGCGGTTGACCGCCTCCGAGGTCGGCGTGTCCTTGTACCACCCGACGTGCTGGAACTCGGTGTCGATGAACCAGTTGATCAGGATGCGGGCGGCCACCGGGTGGGCGGCGCCGGCCACCGGCGTCAGCGTTTCCCGGTCGGCGACGATCCCGGAGACCGGGTAGAAGGGAGCGAGGAGGTCGTCGCGCTTGTTCCAGTCGATCGCCAGGAGCTCGCGGGTGTAGGTGCCCCAGGTCCCGCCCCACCAGGCGTCGCCCGACTGCAACGCCAGGCGCATCGTCGGGTCGTTGCCGATGTCGCCGTATTTGTAAATCTGCCCTTCGATGTTGTCTTTCCACCATTGGAGACCGGCTTCCCACGTTTCGATTTTCCACAGGTCGTCTGGGAGGTTGCCGGGGACGAGGCCCTGCTTGACGAGCGAATTGAGCAGACCGAGGAAGACGAAGTGGCCGCGGGAGTCGTTGTCGAGGGAGTAGACGATCCCCTTCTTGGCCATCTCCGGGCGTGCCAGGTCGGTCCAGTCCTTGTAGGCGCTGGCGTCGACCTTGTCTTTGCGGAGCAACGCCTGGAGCCACTCGTAGCCCTGGTAGACGACGCCGTAGAGTCCAGGGCCGTTGCTGTCGGTTTCGCCCTGGAACTTGTAGGCGTCTTCGACGTCGGCAAGATTGGTGAGCAGGGGTTGGTACTGCTCCTGGTCGACCGGCTCGCCCCAGTCCAGTGCCAGGATCTGGGCGAAGGTCTCCTCCTCCTTGTCGATGACGTCGAGGCCGAGTTCGCGGATGTGCCGCCCCGCCAGGGGCAATTCCTGGATGTACTGGTTGATGTCACCCTGGTCGTAGGTCAGCTTCACCGGCACGCCGTAGAGGTTCTTGGTGTGCTCGGCGAATTTGTCGACGAAGACCGTTTCGCGCAGACCGGAGAAACCCCAGGTGTGGATGTTGAGCGTGGCGCCCTCTTTCGTGAGCGCCTCCCCGACCTTGGCCGGATCGCTGAGGTCGGGGTCGCCTGTTTGGCGGACAACCGCCGGCGCGGCGAAAGCCGACCGCTTCGAACCGGCGACGATGGCGGCCGCGCCAACACCGCCGGCAACCCGAAGAACGTCCCTGCGGGAAAACGTGCCGTCGCCCATGCTGCCCTCCTTGTGTGGATTGCGGATGACGCTCGACTCGCTGGAACAGGATCTCGGTTTGATTATTCTAGCGAGTTCGGCGGTGCCGTCAATGAAGGGAAATTGATTTCTGACGAGAAAGAATCGGCATCGTCGTGGCGTCGGTCTCGCGTGCTGAGGTTTGCCCAGGTATTTCCCCGCTCTGGGACCATCACAGACGCGACGGGGCCGCCAGGGAAACGATGTCGTGTGCGCGACCGCTACCGGGCAAAGGCGGAAAACGGGTTCGTTCGCATCAACTGGTCGATGGTGGCGTCGTCCACGCCGGCGGCGCTCAGTTTGGGGAGAAAGACCTCGCTCAGGTAGGTGAAGGGGCGGGGGGTGCCGCCGCCGGGTTGGGCCGGGTCGTACCAGCCGCGATCCTGGCTGAGGAGCAATCGATCGCCGTACCCCGCGTCGAGGGCGCGTTGGACGAGCGCGACGAAGGCGGCGTCGGTGCCGGGTTCGCCGATGCCGTCGTATTCGAGCCAGGCGCCGCGACCGGCCGCGGCGCGATGGAGGGCGAAATCGGGTTCGGCGTGGGCGTGGATCCAGACGAAGCGGGCGGTCGAGCCGCCGGCGGCCTCGATCACGTCGAGTTGAGCGAGGGCGCCCTTGCCGCGGATGGTGTGGCTGCCGACGGCGGCGCCGGTCGCAGCGCTCGCCGCGGCTGCCGCGCGCAAGACCTTGGTCTCGGCGGTCGTCAGTCCGTCGTCGCTCGCGCCGACCTTGACCCACCCGGCCTGGACGCCGGTGTCCGCGATCTCGCCGGTCAACTCGCGAACCATCCAGTCGCGCAGGAATGTTTCGTCGGCGGCGTGGACCCAGGGTGGTATCCACGGCTCTCGGTAGACGCCGGTGGGGGCGACGAGCGGAAAGTCGGCGGCAACGGAGACGGCGCGGAGGACGTCGGCGCGGCGGCCGACGCCGCCGGTGCTCGGCTCGACGATCGCGGCGACGCCGGCCCGGCGGGCGCGGTCGAGTTCGGGCGCCATCAGGGCGACGACGTCGGCGGCGTCCGCCTCGCCGTAACCGGGTTGGTCCCAGGTGCGGAGATCGACGAAGACGTGCTCGTGCGGCAGGATCGCACCCGAAAGGTCTTCCGGACGCCTGGGGCCGAGGGTCGTGATCAGGTGGGGCACGCGGTTCGCCTCCTCCGGCCCGTCCTAGTCCGGTGATCGTTTTCCTTCTGTGATCGCCCCGTCGAAGTCTTTGGCGGCCCGTTCGGATGGCAAGCGCGGGCGCTCGAGGCGCCAGAGGTCGGGCGGCAGTGAGGCGTTGTAGGCGGCGATTTTGGCGTCGATCTCGCGTGCCCGCGCCAGGTATTGCCGTCGTGCCGCATCGCACTCGGCGTCGGGGGCGCGGCGGGGCAAGGCGCGTGGGGCAACTGCGGTTGGCGTACGCGAACGACCGAAGAGGGCGCGCCACCAGGAGCGAGACGGCGTGACGATCGGGTTCGCATCGGGGGGCTCTGGGGGCGTGGTAAGGCGATCGGCAGCTTGCTTGCGCAGGGTTGCCAGGTCGTCGAGGACGGCACGGATCTCCTTGTCGAGCTCGATCCAGGCCGGTGCGTAGCCGGCGCTCTTGAGGAGGCCGTGGCCGACGTCGACTTCGCCGGTGAGCGGATTGGCGTCGAACCGCAACGGTTTGCCGCGGGCGGGGAGGTTGTCGAACTCGCCGCGCTCGCGGGCTTCGTCGATCGCCTTGTCGAGCCAGGAGTCCCAGTCCTGGAAGCGAAGCGGGCGCCGGCGCGCGAGATGGATGTCGTCGTGATCGTCTATCGTCATGGGCCGTTCACTCTTTTGGCGAGACGAGAGAAGCAGAATGAGCTCGGGTCGGATCGAGCCGGGTCAGTATGCGGGATTTCCCCGTGCGATGCCGGCTTCGCCGGTCCTTTCCGATGCCATATCAATGATTCTGTATTGGCATGTCGTCTGCATTAGCTGAGGCGGGTCACAACGGAGGAGCTATCAGCGTGGGGCTTCGACCGGTCAACGAAAGGGAAACGACATGGACCGCACCGTACAACAGTGGCAGATTCCCGAGGGGACGGACGTCGTCGGCGCCGACGGCGACAAGGTCGGAAAAGTCATCGCCGCGGAACCGTCGTACATCGTCGTCGAGAAGGGTTTCTTCTTCCCGACGGACTACTACATCCCGATGAGCGCGATCAGCAACTTCGACGGCGACAAGGTGTACCTGAGCGTGACGAAGGACCAGGCACTCAACCAGGGGTGGGACCAGCAGTTGTCCTCGACCGATTACGATGCGAGCACCCGCACCTACGCGACGGGCGCCGGGATGACGACGCCGGTGACTGCCGAAGGCGACCGGCTCGCCGGTGTGACCCCGACCGGACTCGCCGACGAGGTGGATGCCGGCGCCACGGACGCCACCTTGCGCGATCAGGCGACGGACGCCGGTCAAATGCAAGGCACCAAGACGATGCGCGTGCCGGTGCACGAGGAAGAACTGACCGCGACGAAGCGGCCGGTCGAGGCGGGGACCGTCCGCGTCAACAAGGACGTCGTGGCGGAAGAGCGGACGATGGACGTTCCGGTCACCGAGGAGCACCTGGTGGTGAACCGGCGCGTGGTCGACCGGGACGCGCCCGCCGATGCGTCGGCGTTCAAGGAGGACACGATCGAGGTTCCGCTGATGGCCGAGGAGGTCGACGTCCAGAAGCGGAACCGGGTCGTCGAGGAGGTCGAAATCGGCAAGGAGGCGGTGCAAAAGACCCAGCGTGTCGCCGACACGGTGCGCCGCGAAGAGGTGCACGTCGACGATAGTGCGGCCGGCACCTCGACCGAGGCAACTTCCTAACGGTCATCGGCGGGCATTCGCTGATAGGACTACCGCCTCATCGCGTCACGAGCCGGCAGCGTTCAGGCGCCGGCGAAGAAAAGGAGGCACCGATGAGCGATCAAACGCGCGACCGGATCGAAGGATCGGCCGACGAGATCAAGGGCCGAGGCAAATCGGCCTGGGGCGAAATCACCGACGACGACCAGAAACGCGCGGAAGGCCAGGCCGACCAGGCGAAGGGCGGGTTCAAGAAAGACATGGCCGACGCCAAGGACAAGGTCGACGACGCGGTCAAGAAGGTGACGGGGAACTGGTAACCCCGCCGCTCGCGAAGCCATCCGATGAAAGAGGCGGCGGGGCGGCCATCGGCCGCCCCGCCGTTCTGCGTGGATGCCGATCACGGGTGACGGAAGGAGGCAGTGATGGGGTGGCAAGAGATGACAGTCCGCTCGCACGAGTCGATCGATCACGTCCATCCGACCGACGCGGGGTTGATGGAGCCGAACGGCGAGCAGGTGCCGGCGACCGGCGTGATGGGTGACGAGACGTTGGTGCGGATCACGGGGGAGGGGCAGGCACCGTATCCCGGCGCGCCACCGTACCCCGAGCGCCGAGGAAGAGGGGCACGCCCCGGCCCCACGCGTTGGACGGACAAGATTCGCGTCGCCTGAGTGGGAACCTATCGGGGAACCGAAGCGACCGGGGCGGTGACGGCACCGCCGACTGGGGGAGTTTCGGCGTCGGATCGGGCTGCCGTAGGCGCAGCGCGTTGGGGAGCAAGAAGGGGGACGGTCCCGACGAAGATCGCGCCGCCTTCGGGGCGATTTGCCGCCGTGAGGTCACCGCCGTGGGCCAGCAAGATGCGCCTGGCGACCGTCAGGCCCAGCCCGGCACCGCCGGTGCGGCGGTTGCGCGAGGTCTCGCCGCGGAAGAGCGGGGTAAAAAGGTGTGGCAGATCGTGCGGCGGGATACCGGGTCCGCTGTCGGCGACGGAGAAACGAACGCCGTCGGGGTCGGCGGCGCAACTCGCCACGACCCTGCCGCCATTCGGGGTGTGGCGAAACGCGTTGTCGAGGAGGTTTTCGATCGCGCGCGTCAGCAGGTGAGGGTCGCCGTCGATCAGGCACGGTTGAGTTGGGGCGTCGATCAAGACCGCGAGTTCCTTGGCTTCGGCACGCGGTCGGGCGGCCTCGACGAGCCGCCGCAGCAGGGCCGAAAGATCGAGCGGCTCGCGGCGGGGCGCCAGGTCCAGGTAATCGAGCCGGGTGAAGTCGAACAGGTCGCTGACCAGGCGTTCCAACGCCGCGGTCTTGTCCTGGGCGACCGCGACGTAACGCGCCTGCTTCTCCGGGGTATCGGCCAGACCCTTCGCAAATCCTTCGAGGTAGCCGCGCAGGGAGAAGAGGGGCGTGCGGAGATCGTGGACGATGGCAGCGATGAAGAGGCGACGTTCTTGTTCCATCGTCGCTTGCTGCTGAAGGGAGGTCCGCAAGGCGTCG
Organism: Thermomicrobiales bacterium; assembly: GCA_036558305.1. GTDB lineage: Bacteria > Chloroflexota > Chloroflexia > Thermomicrobiales > UBA6265 > DATBFX01. The sequence continues at coordinate 35,174 of DATBFX010000008.1, forward strand.
CTCATCGCGGCGAAGGCCGTGTTGACCTCGGCGACTTCGCGGACGCGCGACGAGGGGAGGGCGACGTCGAGGTCGCCGGCGGCGATTTGGCGGGCGGCATGACTGGTGGCGGCAAGCGGCCCGACGACGGTGCGGCCGAAGAACCAGCCGACGCCGCCCAGCGTCAGCGCCAGTGTCGTCAAACCGACGAGGGGAACGATCCAGTTGTGGACCGCCGCGGGAGGACCGAAATCGGCGTCGGCGTAGACGTAGGCGGTCGCCGTCCGGGACGGATCGGCGTCGGCGATCTCGATGCGTCGCACGATGCGGGTGCCGTGCTCGCCGGCAAGCGGGTCGGCGGTGCTGCGAAAAAGCTCCTGCCCATTTTCGCTCAAGACGAAGGCGAGGCCGTCGGCCGAGAGGTCGCGCGCCGTTGCGGCCTGCCAGGCGGGATCGTGCCAGCTCGCCGCGTCGTCGCGGAGGCGCCGGGCGGCCGCCTCGGTGGCGTCTTGCGGGGGTGATCCCAGGAGGTGAAAGGCGACGGTGCCCGTGACGAGGAACGGGACGGCGAGCACAACCGCGAGCGCCAGCACCAACCACCGCCGCAAGGGAAGCACGCTCATCGCCCCGGCTCCCCCTCGAAGCGATACCCGACGCCCCAGACCGTGACGATGTATTTGGGGTGGGCGGGGTCCTCCTCGATCTTCTCGCGCAGGCGTCCGATGTGGACGGTGAGCGTGTGGCGGTCGCCGTAGGCACCCCAGAACCGCTCGTAGAGCTGCTCGCGGGTGAAGACCTGGCGCGGGTTCTCGGCGAAGAGGTGCAGCAACTCGAACTCGCGCGCGGTGAAGGGGACGGGTTCGCCATCGACCCGGACCTCGTGGGCGCGGACGTCGATGGCGAGACGGCCAAAGTCGAGGACCGCCGGCGGCGGTTGGTCGCCGCGGCGGGTGCGGCGGAGCACGGCCTTGATCCGGGCGACGACTTCGCCGGGTGTGGCGGACTTGACGATGTAGTCGTCGGCGCCGAGGCCGAGACCGCGGATCTTGTCGCTGTCTTCCTGTTTGGCGCTGAGGAAAAGGACCGGCACGTCGCCCAGCTCGCGGATGCGGCGGACGACTTCGAAGCCGGATTGGCCGGGCATCATCACGTCGAGAAGGACGACGTCGATCTGATTGTGCCGCAGGAGGTCGAGGGCGGTTGGCCCGTCGAGGGCGGTCATCACCGCGTAGTTCTCGGCCTCCAGGAAGTCCCGCATGAGGTCGACGATGTCTTCCTGGTCGTCGACGACCAGTACCGTTGTTTGGGAATCCACGACGTCTGCTGCCCCATGATTCGGCACCGGCACCGGTCCGACCCTTTGCATTATTGACCACGCGTTTCGTCATTTCCAGCCCCGAAGGACCGTCGGACAAAGCCGAAACGCGCTGTTGAGGGATTGTTGAGAAATGCCGATACCGGGGTTTGATCTCGCGATCGGAGGATTGGTGGAGGCGACGGCAGGCGTCGCCACCGACCAGACGACCGTCGAGCGAGGGAGGCGACGCGATGACCGAAATCGGTGCCACATCCGCACCCGGCCTGAACCGGCCGGGTCTGTTGACGGCGATGAAGGTGGCGTCGTCGCTCTTCGCGGCGCTGGTCTTGCTGCAAGCGATCATCGCCGGGCGCGGCTGGTTCAAGGACTTCGACCTGATCAAGACCCACGGCCAGATCGGCAGTTTTGTGTTGTTGGTCGCGATCGTCCAGGCGGTTCTGGCATTCATGGTCTTCGGGTCGAGGAGCCGTCTGGCGCTCGTCGGCGCCGTTCTGGTGGTACTGACGGCCATCCAGCTAAGTCTCGGCTACTCGAGCAGAGACAGTTCGACCGCGGCCTCGCTGCACATCCCGAACGGCGTCCTCATCTTCGGGATCGCGACGGCGTTTGCGTCGTCCGTTTTGCGGGTCGGCGGAGCGGCTGACGAACGAGCCGGTAGCCGGTAGCCGATAGTCACGAGGGACGCGGGGCCGCGTCGTCCCGCTTGGATGTTCTGAACGATCACAAGGAGTCAACGATGAAATTGGGATTGCAACTCGTCGATTTTGCGGCGCCGGGAGGCACGAGGCAACTGGCGTGCGCATTGGCGGACACCGCGAAGATGGCCGAGGCCGTCGGTATCGAGACGATTGGGGTGGCCGACCACGTCTGGCAGCACCCGTTTATGGGCGGGGCGGAACGTGAGGAATTGGAGGCGTATTCGGTCCTGTCTTTTCTTGCCGCCCAGACCGATCGGATCGGGTTGCTGGCGCTGGCGACGCCGGCGACGTTCCGGGCACCGGGCCTCCTCGCGAAGACGGTGACGACGCTGGACGTGCTCTCGGGCGGCCGAGCGTGGCTCGGGATCGGTGCCGGACACTACGAGGACGAGGCGGCGGGGCTCGGTCTCTTCTTCCCGCCGGTGGCGGAGCGGTTCGAGTACCTGGAGGAGACGATCCGGTACTGCCTGCGGATGTGGGAGGGCGAGCGGGGCGACGAGCAACCCTTCGCCGGAGAGTACGTCCAGGCGAGGCGGTTGCTGAACTCGCCGCAGAGTCTGACGCGGCCGCATCCCCCGCTCCTGATCGCCGGCGACGGCGAGCGCAAGACGCTCCGGTTGGTCGCCCGGTACGGCGACGCCTGCAACCTCGCCCCGATGCCCGAGCTGCCGCACAAACTCGACGTTCTGCGGCGGCATTGCGAGGCGGAGGGGCGCGACTACGACGCGATCGAGAAGACGTGCTCCTGGATCTTCAACCTCGGCGAGAACGGCGAGAAAACCGGCGAACTCCTGGAGAAGCTCGACTGGTTCGCCGGTCTCGGTATCCAGACGGTCTACGGCCGGGTCGAGCCGGCGTTCGATCTCGCCACGCTGGAGCGACTCGGGCGCGACGTCGTGCCGGCGATCGCCGCACTCTGAAAGAGACACGAGATGCAAACCTTGACCATGGACACACCCGTGCCATCGCCGGCATCGGCCGACTTCGCGATCGTCACGCGCGATCTGACCAAGCGGTACGGTGATCGCATCGTCGCGGTCGATCGGCTCACGCTGCGCGTACGTCGGGGCGAAATCTACGGTTTTGTCGGTCCGAACGGTGCGGGGAAAACGACGACGCTGCGGATGCTGGTCGGGCTGATCCGGCCGACCTCGGGCGAGGTGACGGTCCTGGGCGCCGCACCCGGGACACCGGACGAACTGGGCAGGACCGGATCGATGATCGAGACACCGGCCTTCTACCCGTTCCTCTCGGGTCGAGACAACCTGCGCGTCCTGGCCCGCTATGCCGGCATTGAGGAAGACCGGATCGCGCCGGTGTTGGAGGAGGTCGATCTGGCGGGGCGGGCCGGAGACAAGTTCTCGACCTATTCGCTCGGGATGAAGCAGCGGTTGGGCGTGGCCGCGGCATTGCTCAAGGACCCGGAACTGCTGATCCTCGACGAGCCGACGAACGGGCTCGATCCCGGCGGGATGGCGGAGATGCGTGCGCTGATCCGCGGTCTGAGCCGGGGTGGCCGGACGGTTCTCCTCTCCAGCCACCTGATGAACGAAGTCGAGCAGATTTGCGACCGTGTCGGCGTCATTCGCGGCGGCCGGCTCGTCGCCGAGGGGACGGTCGACCAGTTGCGGGCGCGGGAGACGCTCCGCATCCGTGCCGCGCCGCTCGACGAGGCGCAGCGCGTCGTCGCGTCGATCAACGGCGTCGAGCGGGTCGACGTCGTCGACGGCGCGTTGCGGATCGCGACCGACCCGGCCCGCGCTCCCGCGATCAACCGTGCCCTCGTCGGCGCTGGGTTGGCCGTCTGCGAGCTGGTCGCGGAACGGGCCTCGCTCGAAGACGTTTTCCTGGAACTGACCCAGGACGAAAGGAGCCACCAGTGATCGGCAGTCTTTCCGCCGAACTCTTGATCCTGCGAAAGCGAACCGCGACCTGGGTCCTGCTCGCGATCTAGGTGACGCTCGCCACGATGTTCGCCGACGTCGTCCCTTACCTTCGCTACCACAACGCGCTCGGCACGGGCCGGCCGCAATCGCTGACGCCGCTCCTGCCGGAGGGTCTGGTCGGCAACTTGACCGGCGGTTTCCCGTTCTTTGGCGGGGCGATCGTCCTCATCCTCGGCGTGCTCACGCTCGGCAGCGATTACGGTTGGGGGACGCTGAAAACGCTCTTTACCCAGCGGCCGGGCCGGCTGCACGTCTTCGCCGCCAAACTGCTGGCGCTGGCGATCGCGCTGGTTCCGTTCGTCCTGCTCGTCTTCGTCATCGGCGGGGTCGCCAGCTATCTCGTCGCACAGCGAGAAAACGCGGCGGTTGATTGGCCGTCCCTCTCGCTCGTGATCCGGGGGTTCGCGGCCAGCTGGTTCCTCCTCGCCGTTTGGGCGGCGCTCGGCGTGCTCCTCGCCGTGGTGACGCGCGGTACCGCGCTGGCGATCGGGATCGGGATCCTCTGGGCACTCGTCGTCGAAGGTCTGGTCAGCGCCCTGTTCGACGAGACGAGTCTGCTCCGTCCGCTGATCAAACTCTTCCTGCGCGCCAACGGCTATTCGTTGGTACAGGGCCTCGGCGGTGCGCTCGACGCCTCGGACAACGGTCCCGGTTCGTTTTCCGGTCCTTTTGTCGACGGGGCGCAGGCCGCGCTGGTGCTCGGCGCCTACCTGATCGGGTTCGTCGCGTTATCCGCGTCGATCCTGCGGCGGCGCGACGTTGCCTGATGAGGGAACGGGCGGTGACCGATGGCATGCGCTCTGCTTGTCGAAAGGCAACGTGCTCGACCGATGGGCCGCGGTTTGGCGACTCGCTGCCGGTACGGCCACCGTCCCGAACGAGCAACGCCAGGAGGGGAACGATGCTCTTCTCTTGCCAGTTCACCTGGTTTCCAGGTACGACGCGAGAAGCGGTCGCGCGGCGGGTGGTGCAGCAGCACGACGCCGGGCTGAACCATCCGGAGCGGATCAAGGGTTGGTACAACCTGGCCGGCGGCGGGGCCGGATTCCTCCTCGTCGACTACGACGATCCACGCGAGTTGTCCGCCTTTCTGCAACCGTACATGGACCTGATGAGCTGGGACGTCCGCGCCGTGACGCAGAACGATTATGCCGCGCGCATCGAGGAGCTACGGCGGGTCGGCAAGTAGCGGGCAGTGGTTGCTGCCACGACCCCAACGGATAGGAGGGACGCGATGGCGACGATGACCGATCCGGTGTGCGGGATGCAAGTCGACAGCAGCCAGGCGCCGGCGCAGAGCCAGTACCAGGGGCAGATCTACTACTTCTGCTCGGTCGAATGCAAGCAGAAGTTCGAGGCGAATCCGAAGAAGTTCGTCAAGGCGGCCTGAGCGTCGCCACACGAACCCATACGACGGGAAGGGGTCCTTCACGCCGCGGAGGATCCCTGCGCCATGTCCAAAATCGGTGGGCGAATCGGATCCTTTGGGCTTCGGCGGGTGATCGGTTTCGGGGCGGCGCCGGGACATTGGTCCCCGGCTCGGGGCGGGTACTTCGGGCTATTCGTTCGACGCGCGGTCCTCCCTACTATTGGGGCAGAAGGGTTACCGACGCGTAGCCCGCTCGCGTCATGACCGCGTGCTGCCGAGAGGACGATGACGCCCCGCCGAATCCGGACGTTGCCGGCTCAACCGGCTCGGGTCAGGTCGCGCGCCGCGCGGGCGCTGCTCGCCGCCGATGCGGCCCGTTCGCTCGTGGCGAACGGACCCGACGGGTTGCTCGTCCTCACCGAAGAGGGTGCGGTCGCCTTCGCGAATCGGTCGGCCGGGGCGCTGGTCGGTCGCGTCGGTGAACCGCTGATTGGGCAACGCATCGACGACCTCCTGCCACCGGCGGCGCGGGGTACGTGGCGATCGCGGCCGACCGCCGGAGACCGCGAGATCGATCCCGTGGTGCCGCCGACGATCCGTGTTCCGCTGCCGGGCGGCGGCGAACGGATCGTCGAGGCGGTGACGGAGGACCGCACCGGCGACGCCGCCATCCAGGGCATGGTCGTCCATCTGCGGGACGCCACGGCGCGGACGGGCCGGGTCGCCAAACTGGCAACACTGGCGTACCTGGACTCGGTGACTCGCCTCCCCAACCGGACGCGTTTCCTCGATCTGACGGCGCGGGCACTCTTCGAAGCGGCGAAGGTCAAGAGCACCGTTGCCGTCTTGATGGTCGACCTCGACCGATTCAAGCAGGTCAACGACGCGCTGGGGCATGCGGCCGGCGACCGGTTGCTAGCGGAGGTCGGCAAGCGTCTGCGCGGTGCACTGCGGTCGCAAGACGTCGTCGGCCGCCTCGGCGGGGACGAATTCGCGTGCCTGCTGGTCGGGCCGACGAGTCTGCGCGATGCGGTCACGCTGGCCGAGCGGATGATGACGGCGCTCTCGGCGCCGATCGAGATCGGCGGGCACCCGGTGGCGCCGGGCGCGAGCGTCGGGGTCGCCTGCCTGCCGGCGGTGGGAAGCAGCGTCGACGACATCCTGGCCGCGGCCGATGCCGCACTCTACGAGGCCAAGCGACGGGGGCGCGGTCGCGTCGCCTGTTTCGAAGAGCGGTTGGAGCGCGATGTCCACGCCCGGGCGGTGCTGGAAGGTGAGCTGCGGCGGGGGATCGTCGCCGAGGAATTCGTGCTGGAGTTCCAGCCGCTCGTCCACCTCACCACCGGGAATGTCAGCCAGGCAGAGGCGCTCGTCCGGTGGGAGCACCCGTCGCGCGGTCTGTTGCGACCCGACGCCTTCGTCCCCCTGGCGGAGGAAGCCGGTCTGGTGCTGCCGTTGGGACGGTGGGTGTTGCACGAGGCGTGCCGGCAAGCCGCATCGTGGTGCGGTGCCGGCAGTCGTTCGGGTGCGGCGGTCAGCGTGAACGTCTCGAGTGTCCAACTGCGCGATCCGGGGCTGGTCCGTGAGGTGATCGGGGCGCTGCACGGCAGCGGGCTGCACCCGCGGCAGTTGACGCTGGAACTGACCGAGAGTACGGCACTCGACGACCTCGACGGGACGATCGCGGCGATGCAGCGATTGCAGGTGCTGGGTGTGCGGTTTGCGCTCGACGACTTCGGCACCGGTCACTCGTCGCTCGGGTATCTGCACCGGTTGCCGGTCGACGAAGTCAAGATCGACCGCTCGTTCGTGGCGAGCCTGGCGACGAACCGGGTGGCATCCGCCGTCGTGCAGGCGGTGGTGACGGTGGCAACCGCGGTCGGCGTGGGCGTGGTCGCCGAGGGGATCGAATCGCTCGGTCAGTTGCGGGCGGTGCGGGACCTCGGGTGCGACGTCGGTCAGGGGTACTACCTCGGACGCCCGCGCGACACGACGGGCTTTCTCCAGTTCCTCGGCGCGGACGGGATGGCGGCGCTATGCCGAATCTGACGCGAGTCGTCCATACACCGGGAACGGATCAGGTCCGAGCAGCGGCAGCGCGTAGTCGCGGAAGGCGTCCGTGATTGAGCGTCCGTCCTCGCCGATGAACGCGGCGGGAAACGGTCGGATGCGATTCGCGACCCGGTCGAGCGGCACGGAGCCGATCTCGCAGCGGTATGGAGAATCCCCGATGCGGACGAGCGTGGTCATGACGTCGGAGATGCCGCGTGCCGCGAGATCGGCGGCGGCACGACCCGCACGCTCGGCTTCGTCGAGGTCGCATGGGGAGGCGAGGGCGATCGCCATCCGGGCGGCGGTGCCGGGGCGCTCGAAGCGGGCGCGGAGACCGAGCCGCCCGGTGACGAGACGGGTCAGGGTGACCGCGGGTTGGGTGTGGTACGGGTGACCGAAGGGGTCGACGTAGTCCGGTTCGTCGCCGCCCAGATGGCGGCCGGCGGCGTCGCGCAGGGTCTCGGGGACGACGGCAACGGTCCAACCGCGCGCCCGAACCTGCGCCGCGATCTCCGCGAGGATGGCATCGGCGTCGAGCGGCGGGCGCTCCGGAAGATAGAGGAGCGGCAGGAGATCGCGTTCGTCCGCGGCGAAGCCGAGCGCGCAGGCGGCGGGGACCCACCCGGCGTCGCGGCCCATCACGTCGACGAATTTGACCGGGTAGAGCTGGGGCGAGGCGAGGGTGTCGTAGGTCGCATCGCGGACGGCGTGGGCCAGGAAGCGGGCAAGCGACGGGTAGCCGGGGCAGTGGTCGGTTTCCGGCAGGTCGTTGTCGATCGTCTTCGGGACGGCGACGACCGCGAGCTCGTATCCAGCGGAAACGGCAGATTGGTGGAGGCGGTGCGCGGTATCGGCGGAATCGTTGCCGCCGATGTAGACCAACGCGCGCACCGAGTGGCGGCGCAAGAGGTCGAGCGCGAGGTCGAGTTCCTCTTCGCGGAGTTTGCGGCGACCGGTGCCGAGCGCGGCGGACGGTGTGCGGCGAAGGCGATCGAGGAGCTCACGCGGTTGGGATCCAAGATCGATGAATCGCTCGGTGAGGAGACCGTCGATCCCATTGCGCATCCCGCGCACGCGCCCGAATCGCCCCGAGGCGAGGGCACCGTCGACGACACCGACCAAGCTCGCGTTGATGACGGCCGTCGCACCGCCGGATTGGCCGACGAGAAGGGTGTTCGGTGCGGGCATCGGTTGGTCCTGAATCGATCGCGTGTCCAAAATCCTGGCGTCACGAGGGCATTGTAGGGGCGGTTCGCCGTGTCCGCCCTCGTGCATGAGCACAATCGGGGAGGGCGGACAGCGCCCAGAGGGCACCCGGTCCGCCCCTACAGAATGATCCGTCCGAACTCCTTAAGCTCCGATCCGTCGGTTCAGCGCTGGATCTGGCGCTTGATGGTCGGGTCGGTGATGGCGGTGTCGCCGGCGAGCAGGAAGGCTTTGCTGAGGATGATGGTGAGCATGCCGTCGCCTTCGAAGGGGAGGAGGAGACCTTGGGCGGGATCTTTGGCGGAAGCGCCGCGGCTGGGGACGATGCAGAGGTACTGGTTGTTCGGTTCCATCAGGACGTTGCCGCTGCCGAGGTGGATCTTGTAGGTGCGGAGGTCGCCGCGGACGACGAGGAACTTGTCGGCGAGGGAACACCGTGACGCGATCTTGAGGCGCGGAAGGAGGCGCTCGAGGACGACGCGGCGGGTCCGTGCCGATGTGCTCAGGTCACCGAAGGCGAAACTGTTCCAGTAATCGCCGTACCGATCGGCGCCGCGGTCGGCCCAGGTTGGATCGTTCCCGACGCTGGAGACCGCGACGAAGAGATCGACGTCGCGCATCACCTCCGAGAAGACGACCGTGGGGATGTCGGTCAACGGAGCCGGCTGTCCCCGACGATCGATGCGCCGAAAGCGGACTTGATCGGTGCTGACATAGAGGGAGACGCCGGCCCGAGAGAGCGCCGCGTCGGATTCGGGTGCCCCTTCGACCCAAAACTCGACCATCAAGGTCGCTTCGGGCAGCATCAACGTCGGGTTGTTGGCGCCGTCCCAGGCGCCTTGTAGGCGGTATGCCCAACCGCGTGACTGGCAGAGGGCATGAAGCTGGTGTTGGCGGAGGATGTGTCCGGCGAACCGGTTCGAGTAGGTTTCGGTGGCCAACTCGGCATCGGTCAAGACGTAGACCTCGCGATGGGCCTGTTTGAATGGCTGGGTGACCGCGTGACGGTCGAGCCAGTCTTGCCACGCCTCGACGGTCGTTGCGTCCGCGTCGATCGAGTGCCAGAGGCGAACGCGCGTCTCGTCGGTGATCTCGCCCAGCGGGCGGTCGTCCACGGCGACGATGCTGCCGTCGTGCCAGGCTCCCAGCGCCCTGTAGTCGCCGGTGCGAAATTGCCAGATCAGCCGGCGGGAAAACCACGAGAGGAGCGGGTGATCCAGATAGCGCTGTCGCCAGTCGGCCAGCGACCAGGTCCGCTCCGTCAAGAGGAACCGTTCGATGCGGTCGCGTTGCGCAGGGAGCATCTTCCGGACGTCGTCGACCAGTCGCTTCAACGCCTTGAGTTCGTCCGGGTGGAGACGCTTGATGTCAGACGGCTCCGACTTACGGGGTTTGCCGTCTGGTCCGTACCACTCGACGTCGACCTGCTGGCTGCCGACCACGACGATGTCGGCGGCGTAGTCGCCGAACCGGACGCGGCGGCGACCGTCGACGAGGTCGAAGGTGGGGACGGCGAGGTCGTCGAGGTCGTCGCGGGTCATCCCTTCGCGGTGGGCGGCGGCTTCGAGGGCGGCGTCGATCTGAGACAAGGCGGAGGGTTGCTTGACCCGCTGCCGGAGGCGTTGCAGTTGGGCGACGCCGTGCAGCCCCGGCATCGCGCCGAGGGCATAGACGCAGGCGTTACCGGCTTTCGTCGAACGCGCGCCGATGTTGGGGATCTTCTTGAAGCACGCCTCGGCGGCGTCGCCGACGGTCGAGGCGGTGAGGGGATCGTCGTAAAGTACGCAGCACCAGGCGAGTCCCTTGAGGAGATTGCCGTTGCGCTCGCCGACGATCGAGGTCGGCATGACGTCGCCCGTGATGTAGACGCGAGACGATGGCAATGTGGCAGTGTCTGGCACGGGTCGAGCGGGTGCGTGCATGAAGGCCAGGCACGCCGTCAGGATTTGTCGACTCCGTTCACGGCCGATCGCGTCGATCCGTTCGGCGGCGCGTTTCAACCAGGGTTTCGTCGGTTTGGAGCCGTTCGCGGTAGCGGCGTAGCGAAGCAGGTCGTGCCAGGCCGCACGGTCGGTGTCGTCCAACGTCGCAAATGCCTCGCACGCGGCGTAACCCCAATCGTCATCGGGTTCGAAAGGATCCGCTTCGGGTTGGGGACCGGCCAGCATCGAAACGACCAGCGCCAGGGCTTTTCGTTCGTCGGCATAGACTGCCGAGGCGTGACCGGCGATCTGCAGACGCTGGAGCCCGGCGCGGATTGCCGGCGGCAGACCGTTGTCGGTCACCCAGCGCTCGATGCTCTTGACGATGCTGAGAAGTGGGACCCAACTTCGCCAGGTTGAGTTGCTTGCCGCGAGAAGCGCCAACATCTGCCGCAGGTCGGCCTCCTCAAAGGGTAGCCGGTGGCGGCAAAGTTGCGGGATGAGCGCCCTGAGGGCGTAAAGATCGTGCCCATGCACGTGCGCCTCGAGGAGCCTTATCAACCGGTCCACGGCCAAGACGACCGTGGCGGCCTGCAAAGAAGGATCGGTGGCGAGCAGAGCGCACCCGGCAGGTGTGTCGGCGGGGCGAATCTGCCACGGATAGTGCTGCCCGGAGACGGCGACGGCTTCGAGGTAGTCGGCGAGCAGGAGACGTGGTTGGCCATCCCGATTTCCTGCCGGCGACGCGGATTCGGACCTGCCCAGGACCGACGTCACCACGTCCGCGAGTGCCACCGAACACCTCCCAGTCTGGACTCCAATGGAAGACATCGTCTCGACATTTGCCGCCGACGTCACGCGCGCCTGTACCCGCGCCTAGCCACCGACGAGTGGGACGAGTTTGAGGAAACTCACCCTGGCGTCGTAGCGAAGCTCGATCTCTTCGTCTAAATCGTCGAGTTGCCGGTCGTCGACCAGAATGAGGAATCCGTTGGCCCGAAAACCCCTCAGCGCCCGCTTGTACTGCTCCTCCCAATCGATCTTCCGCTGCTGGCGGAGGCGGAACCCCCCTTGTGTCCGCTCCGCCCCCTCGGGTTGGACGAGACCTCGGAAGTACTCGGATTGGCGGGCGTTGTACTCGGCGACCTCCTGGTAGATGCGGGCGCGGATGAGTTCGCGGACGCTCACCCGCTCGTTGAGGAATTCGAGGGGAAATTCGTTCAGGGTGGTGCCGGTCGCGGTTTCGTCGGCGACGGTGATGAGGGTAGCCACCGAGTTGCCTCCTTTGTCCGAGGTCGATGATCGCGGTTTGTTGCCGAGCCCGGAATGCCCCAACGGTCGGGTTTCGGTCGGTACGAATAGATCATACGTTCTTTTTGCGGGCCGCGCAAGCCGAGCGAACCGCAATCCGTTTGCGGGGCCCGGCGGGCGCGTGCAAGCTCGGTTGTGCGCCGCGCCCTCTTGACCGATGATGCGTGCCCCAACGAGTTCCCTCGCGTCCGCGACTGATCGCAATGTCGGAGGATGGGCCGTGGCGGCGAGCCGGCGGCAGGTAGCGGATCAACGCTCGAGAATTGGCGCGGAATCTCGCGGCGAATTGAGTGCCGCCGCCCGGCAGCGAGGTTTGATCGTTCTGCTGGCGGCGACCTTTCTGACCTGGGGCGGCTTCTTCGTCGTCGTGCCGTTGATCGCCGTCCATTACGTCGACGGCCTGGGGTGGGCGGCGAGCTCGATCGGTCTCGTCCTGGCGGTGCGGCAGTTTACCCAGCAGGGGACGACGACGCTGAGCGGGGCGCTGGCCGACAGGCTGGGGGCGAAGGGGTTGATCTGCGCCGGGATGTTCGTCCGCGCGCTCGGGTTTGCCATCATGGCGCGCGCCGATACCTTCCCGATCCTGATGCTCTCGGCGATCGTCGCGGCGCTCGGCGGCGGGTTGTTCGAGTCGCCCAAGGCGGCGGCGATCGCGACCCTGACGGACGAAAGCAACCGGCGCCGCTTCTACTCGCTGGCCGGCGTGGTCGCCGGTCTCGGGGTGGCGATCGGGACCCAAGTCGGGGCGCTGCTGATCAGGCAAGACTTCGCGACCGTCTCGCTCGCCGGTGCCGTCGTGTTCTTCGTCACCTTCCTCCTGGTATTGATCTTCTTACCGGCGGTCCGGGTCGCCACGGAGTCGCACGGTGTGTTTCAAGGGTTTGCGCGGGTCTCACGCGACACGCTGTTCGCCGCCTATGTCTGCCTCTTGATGGGTTACTGGTTCATGTCGACCCAGTTCAACCTGTCGCTGACGTTGACGGCGGCAGCGGTGGCCGGAACGGACACGGCCGTCGCCTGGGTTTGGGGAGTCAATTCGGCCGCCACGGTGCTGCTGGGTTATCCGCTGCCGCGTCTGGTCGAGCACCGCATCTCGGCCTACCCGATGCTCGTCGTGGGAGTCGTCGTGACGGCACTCGGCATGGGGCTCGTCGGCGCGGCCTCGAACGTGCCGGTACTCCTTGCATGCGTTTTTATCATCTCGCTCGGATCGGTCCTGGTTCGGCCGGGAGAGCAGACGGTGACGGCGGGGCTGGCGGCACCGGCCGCCCGCGGATCGTACTTCGGGGTCGCTGCACTCAGCCTGGCGATCGGCGGCGGTCTCGGCAACTACACCGGCGGGTTGATCTACGACTACGGCGAACGCTCCAACATGCCCGCGCTACCATGGTTGGTCTTTGGCGGGATTGGACTGATTGCCGCGGCGGGGTTGTGGCGATTGGGGGCGAAGATCGATCGTCGGGAGGGTGTGGGCGTGGAAGTCGGCCCTCACCCCCGGCCCCTCACCCTTCCGAGGGAGAGGGGAGACGACGCGGCGCGCTCCCCCTCGCCCGCGGTCGGGAGAGGGGGCAGGGGGTGAGGGCCGGTCGTTAGTGCTCCCGCACTTTCTCGTGCCCGTGCAGCGGCGTGTGGAGGTGCGCCACCCCCTGCTGATGCAGACGCCCGTGGAGCCGGCTGTGCGCCGCTTCGAGCGTCGCCCTCAATTGCTTGAACCGTTGCGCCTCCGGACGCGGTGCGATCGTGTCGACGTAGGCGATGGCGCCCTCGATCTGTTCGAGGACGGCGACCGCGTCGGGTTGGCAGAAGATGGGGGCGTCGCCGACGAGGAGTTGGACGGCGCTGGTGTGGGCGGCGACGTCGCCTTCTCTGCCACGGAGACTGCCGCGAACGCGGAGGGCGATCCAGGACGATGCCGACACGCGCACCGAAGCGCCGCCCGTCGTCGAGAGCGTGCCACCGACATCGCGTTGTTCGGCGACGAGCCCGCCGACGACGACCTCGACCTGGTCGATCGGTACCCGCACCGATTCGACCGTCCAGGTGACGTCGACCGTTCCGCCGGACGCGGGGAGATCGATCCGGCTGCCGGCCGGTTGCCCGTTGACGGCGAATTCGACGAGCGGTCCCACGGTGACGAAGGTGTTGCCGGCGCGCACGGCGTCCGTCCAGTTGCCGTAGTCGAAGGCGCGTTCGCCGAGGTGGGCGTAGGTGCGGACCCCGCCCAGGAGGGACGAGGCCGACATCTTGTCGGAGCCGCCGACGACCGGGAGGTGGTAGCCGAGGTTGAGGAAGCGGTACCAATCGACCAGACCGTACGGGCCGATCTGGTTTTGGTGGGGGTTGAAGGTCATCATCTCGATGGCGTGGATCAGACCGAGGACGACGTCGGCGGCGCGTTCGCACTGCGGATTCGGGGCGTGGGGCATGACGACGAGGCCGCCCTGGTCGATGCAGCGCGTCGCCCATTCGGCCATCGTCACCTCCTGGGGATCGCCGAGGGCGGACTCGTCGGGACCGCCGGTGCAGAGCGGGGTGATCATCGCGCCGGAATAACCGAGGAGCGAGATGTGGCCGAGGACCTGCATCCGGTTCTCGCTGCCGACGCGGACGAGGAACTCGCCGTCGCCGCCGAAGTCGCGGGCGCCGAGGGTGGTGCGACCGTCGAAGTCGCCCACGTTGGTGAACAACTCGCCCCACTGGCTGGCGAGCAGATTGACGACATTAACCCCCTCGGCCGCGCCTTCGAGGAGGGCGGTCTGGGGACTGAGGAAGTGGACGTGGGTGTCGGCCGTCACCCAGCCGCGCTCGCGCCACGGCAGGCGCCGTTCCAGCGCGAACGTCAAGTTCTCGGTGTCGGGCTTCACCTCGGCGACCGTGCGAATCGGTGCGATCTCGTAGCCGCGGGTGATCTCGACGAAGACGCGACCGAGCGGGAGGTCGGCGACGCATTCGCCGGGGATGTAGCAGTACTGGTTGCGGTCGTTGACGAACTCGCCGTAGTTGTCCTCGAACCAGTACGGATTGACCTTGCGATGGTAGCCGCGCGGCGGCAGGTACTCGCCGTGTTCGCCGTGGAGATGCAGGCGGACGGCGACGGGTTGTTTCGTGGCCGCGTCGATCACCCGCAACCGGACCGGCCGGTCGGTAGCGGCAATCGGCTCCAGGCGCAACGCGGCCGCGGCGCCGGCACCGTTCGTCGGCAGAGCCGCCGCAAGAGCGGCATCGTCACCGGTGGCGACGTGGAGCGTGCCCTGGGGATGGCCCGCGTATTCGACGACGACGGCATCGGTCGATGGGGTCGGCTGCACGTCGGGATCGGGACCGAGCCAGCGGGTTTCGTCGTAGTCGAGCACCGCGCGGGCCGAGATGACGGTGCCGAGATCGAGCCCGATTGCCGGCGATTGGTCGTCGGCGTCGAGCTCGTCCAGGTTGTTCAGGGTCACGCCGGCGGGCAGCGACAGTTTCAGCTTTTGGCGAACGCGCCCTTGCAGGGGGTGGTCGACGAGGGAGGTGAGGGAGATGCCGTAGACCACCGATCGCTCCGCGCGGGGCCGAAGAATCAGGGCGCGGATCGCCTTCTCAGGCGCCGGATTGGGCAAAGCGTAGAGCCAGAGGTTCTCGTCCCGGTCGCGCCCGGAGTCGACACGGGTTTCCCCTTCGCCGTACGGCGTGCGTGCCTTGCGGTCGAGGCGACGGTCGTCGGTGGCGGAGTTCCAGACGTGCGGACCGAGCGCCGGTACCGCCGCGAAGGGGCTGGCGCCCCAGACGATGTGTCGCTGTTGGATGGCGAACCGGCGTTGCACCGGCGTGACGTGCTGGCTGCCGTCGTCGTAGACGAGCACGTAATCGGCGACGTGTGCCCCGAGGTCGTTGGCCGCGAAGACCTCGACCCGCGGTGGCAAAGGAACCTGCCCGAAGTCCGGCAGCGTGGGCTGGGGAAGATCTTCGACGGCGTGAAGAAAGACGGCGTACGTTGCCGTCGTCGGTTCGATCTCGATCCGGACCTCGTTGGCCGCTTCCTCCGCGGCGAGGAGGATCACGTTGGACCGATCCCGTTCGCCCAGCGAGAACGGGATCCCTCGGTACGACGTGTCGCCGAACGCCCGCTCGACGCTCCAATCGGCGGCACGACCGTCGATCGGTCGCAACCCGCCGTCGAGCCGAGCCCGATCGGCGTTGAAGACACTCGTAAGGGCAAGCGGTGTGAAGTGGGGAGATGGCGGAATCAGCATCCTCGACCTCCTGCCGACAAGGTGTCGAACCTGCTACGGCGTCGGTGAGCGGACGGCAACGGGGACCCTCCGAAATCCGAAAGGTGCACGGTAAACATATCAAGATTATGCGGAAGACGCATCGATGTGCGCGGGAGCCTCAGGGGCAGGCAGTCGCATATCATTTAAGATCAGGTCGATTTGGACGCCATGGGCGGTGCGCCCGAGATCCGCGAGCCATGGGATGAGCTCATCGCGGTGGTGCGCGTTGAGCGGGAGGAGACTGTCGGATGCATCGTGCGCGTTCGTTGGCGCCGGCCGTGGTGGCGCTGGTAGTAGTCTGGTCGTCGTTGCCGGGTGTGGCGACCACCAGGGCGGTGCCGGCACGCCAAGACGAGATACCGCTCGATTTAGCGGCGCTCGCCATCTATCCCCAGGACATGGGCACGGACGGTTACGTCCTGATCGATGGCCAGGCCTGCCTGACCGCGACGGCCTGCGCCAATCCGGTCTTCTTCGGTGCGGAGACGAAGGACTCGCTCACGGCGCAAGGTCTGAACCGCGCCTATGCCCTCGCGCTTGGGCAGTTCGGGTCGGGCGAGAACCCGTCGGTAGTGCGCACGATGGCGTCGACGATCGCCGAATACAAGAACCCCGGCGGGGCGGGGCAGGGCTTGAAGACCTTTCTTTCCTGGCTGGCCGACCCGGCTTCGGAAGTGCCGGTATCAGACGACATCGGCAGCGGCGCCCAGATGTTCGACATCCACGGCCCGCTGCCCGGTGACCCGAATGCGACGGGTGTGGTGGGACTGCGTTTTCGCGTCGGTTCGATCGTGGCCGGGATCGAGATTCGCGATTACACCGGCAAGGCGCCCTCCCACGCCTCGGTCGAAAAGTTGGCGAAGAAGGTAGAGTCGCGGATCAAGGCGGAGCAGGACGAACCCGAGTTGGGGGCGCTCGTCGTTCACCACCGCTCCTTCGGGCACGACTACTATGTCCATCGGTCCGGCGTCACGGTTCGCACCTATCAACAGAGCGACGATGAGTTCGCGTCGGATAGCGCGGAGTTTCGCGATGCCGCGGTTCAGGACGTGTTTTTGAGCCGTCAGACCCTGGCCACCGGTCGAGACGGAAAGTCGATCGACGTCCTGCTCGCCGTGACACTCTATCGCCTATCGAGCGCAACCCAGGCGTCGGCCTATTTGAACAACGTTTCGACCGCGTTCGCGGAGGAGCGGGAGAGGATCGGCGCACCGACCCAAGAACCGGAAGACCCGCCGTCCGTCGGCGACGAATCGGTCTGGTTCCTGAACGTCTACACCGACGCTTACCAGGCGATGGGGTTCGTTCGCTCAGGCAACATCGTTGCCCGGATCATTTGGCAACGCTCCCACGAAGCGAAAGCGAGTGAGGTGGAGAAACTACTCACGTCCGCCGAGCGGGAGCTGCTGCCCGGCGCCGCGTATTCCGCGCAATCACAGGTCGATTGCATCGAGAATCGTGGCTGTCCGGGTCTGACCAAACTTTCGTCGCGACTCTTGCCGTGAGCGTGGCCGGGAAGGGGAGAGAAGGATGAGTGCCGGGCGATTTGAGCTGCCGATCGACTCCGGTGTGGTCGCCCGCTACGTCGGGATCGCGACCTTCATGCGGGCGCCGCGCATCGATGACCTGGCGCGGGTCGACGTCGGCCTGATCGGCGTCCCGTTCGATCTCGGTCTGGCCTATCGACCTGGCGCCCGCCACGGTCCGGCCGCGGTTCGCGAAGCGTCGCGCCTGATCAGGCGGATCAACCCGACGACCGGCGTTTTCCCGTTCGAGTTGTGCCAGGTTGCCGACGTCGGCGACGTGGTGACGCACCCGCTGGACCTCCTGGCCGGTATCGACGCCATTGCGGCCCACACCCGCACTCTGCGCGAGCACGACGTGCGTCCGGTGGCGATGGGCGGCGACCATGCGATCACGCTGCCGATCCTGCGGGGGCTGTTCGACGGCACGCCGTTCGGGCTCGTCCAGATCGACTCCCACGCCGATACGCTCGACGAGTTCTACGGGACGAAGATCAACCACGCCACGTCGTTCCGGCGGGCGACCGAGGAGGGATTGATCGATCCGCGGCGCGTCGTCCAGGTCGGCTTGCGGGGGACCCAGTGGAGCCGCAACGACATCGCGTTCTCACTCGACGCCGGGATGCGGTGCATCGCCTACGACGAGTACGAGGCGATCGGCCGCGCCAACGTGATCGCGGAGATCAAGCGCGTCGTCGGCGACGGGCCGACCTACGTCAGTTTCGACGTCGACGGACTCGACCCGGTCTACGCGCCGGGGACAGCGGTGCCGGAACCGGGCGGACTTTCGATGCGCGACGCGCAGATGATCCTGCGCGCTCTGACCGGACTCGACATCGTCGGCGGCGACGTGGTGGAGGTGTCACCGCCGCTCGATCCCACCGGCATCACCGCCATCCACGCCGCCAACCTGATGTTCGAGATTCTGTGCCTGGTCGCCACGGCAAAGGCGGGGTGATCGCCCCTCGAACCGAGAGAGATCCTTCGCTGGCGCTCAGGATGTTCGGTTGGGTACACCCCTCTCCATGAACACCCTGAGCGCAGCGAAGGACCTCTCTTCGTATCTGAAGTTTGCGCGTCGATTGTCGTTCCGGCCATGACCTCCACAACGCCAGCCGGTATGGGCATGGTCCCGCGCGCACCGATCGCGCGGTTACCAATCGCCTGTCCCGCCGGCGAACTGCCCCCCAGAAGGCTTTACGTTCACGCGAACCGGTGTGCTATAGTACGGATGGTCGCCCCGTACGTACACCTACCGAGAGGGAGTAAGCATGAGCGCGACGCTGGCACCGCCGACCCTGAAGACCGGCCGTTTCGTCTGGCGCGACCTGCAGACGAGCGACCCGGAGCGGGCGAAGGCTTTCTACACCGAGCTCTTTGGTTGGACCGTCAAACCGATGGGGATGGGCGACTTCACGTACGACATGCTGGCGAACGGCGGCAAGGAATTCGGCGGCATCGTCCCGCTCGATCCGGCGAGCGGCGCGCCGTCGCACTGGGTCTCCTACGTCCACGTGCCGAGCGTCGACGAGTCGGTCGACGCGGCCGGCCGGTTGGGCGGTACGGTCTATCTGTCGCCGACCGACATTCCGGGTGTCGGGCGTTTCGCGATCGTCGCCGATCCGCAGGGGGCCGTCGTCTCGCCGTTTACGTCCGCCGACGAGTCGGACGATTGGCCGACGGAGATGTCGATGCCGCCGGTGGGCGACGTGACGTGGAACGAGCTCATCACCGCCGACGTCGAAGGCGCCAAGCGTTTCTACGGCGACGTCATCGGTTGGCAATTCGAAGCCTCTGACATGCCGGGTCCGGTGCAGTACCACATCCTCAAGCAGGGCGATCGGTGGTACGGTGGCTTGATGCAAAAACCCGACGAGGTGCCCGTTTCCCTCTGGGTGATCTACTATCACGTCGCCGACCTCGACCAGACCCTGACCGAAATCGCTCGCCTCGGCGGTCAACCTGCCGGCGAGGTCATCGAGGTCCCGAACATCGGCCGTGTCAGTTGGGCGACCGATCCCACGGGCGCCCTCTTCGCGCTGCACGAGGCGCCGAAGTAGGGAACGGCCGGCCGCGACGATCGGGTGCGTTCGTCGCGACGTGATCCAGATCGCTCCCGATTTCGTGTTACTGGTGACGAACCGACGCGGGTCGGTCGTCGCCCCCTCCTCCACGCCGGACCGGTCGTTCAGCCCGACCGGTCCGTGCCCCCCTTCCGCCTGCCGGCATGGAAGGTGGACGCTGGACCGCGGGGCACCGCTTAGGCCCCTCGTGTCCCGCCGCTTGCAGATTCTTCGACCGAGAAGACGGTCGTAGGGGCGGCCCGCCTCGCCGGTCGATGAGGGCTGTGTCCGCGCATCGAAGGAATTGCTTGTCTGGGCGGCCGGCGTCTGACCTAGACCAAGCCGAGCACCTTCCGCTGGTTGGGCATGACCCCGACCGGTACCTCGATCAGGGTCGGTTCGTCGGCTTTGATCGCCTCGCGCAGTTGCAGGCGCAGCTCGGCCGGGGTCTCGGCCCGGCGATCGGCGACGCCGAAGGCCTTGGCAAGCAACCCATAGTCGGGGTTGAGCAGGTCCGAGGCGATGATGCGGCCGTCGTACTCCTGATCCTGGATGCGGCGGACGTTGCCGTAGGCGTTGTCGTTGAAGACGACGGCGATCAGGCGGATGTCGTGCTGAACGAGCGTCGAAAGCTCGTTGAGGGTGAAGCCGAACCCGCCGTCGCCGTTGATGGAGACGACCGGGACGTCGGGTTTGCCGACCTTGGCGCCCATCGCGGTCGTGAATCCGTAGCCGAGGGTGCCCTGGTAGCCGGAAGTCAGGAAGGTATTCGGCAGGTACACGGGCATGCCGAGGAACGACCAGTAACCGACCTGGGTCGATTCGTTGACGATGATCCCTTCATCCGGGACTTCCACCCGGATCGCCAGCCCGAAGTCGGCCTGCGGGTGTACCGAGTTGATCCGCTCCTCGGCCGCCTGCTTGAACGCCGTTAACTCGTGCTCGCGCGACGGCCGGCGGCGGTTGTACCGACCCACTCGGTCGGCGAGCGCGGCCAGGCCGGCTTTGGCGTCGGCCTCGATCCCGACCGCGACGGGATGATTTCGGCCGATCTCCGCCGGGTCGATGTCGAGTTGGATCAGGGTCTGGTGCGAACCGATTTTCCGCGTCGAACCGAGGATGT
Source organism: Thermomicrobiales bacterium (assembly GCA_036558305.1). GTDB lineage: Bacteria > Chloroflexota > Chloroflexia > Thermomicrobiales > UBA6265 > DATBFX01. Next base: position 55,937 of record DATBFX010000008.1, read on the forward strand.
CGGTGAAGCGGGAACCGACGATCAGGACGACGTCGGCGCCCGGCAGATACTCGATCTCGGCGAACGTGCCGTGTGCCAGGTAATGGCGGTCGGAGATGGCGCCCTTGCCGTTGCGCGAGACGATGACCGGCGCTTGCAGCGCCTCCGCGAGCGCAAGCAGTTCCTCACCGGCGTCGGCCCGCTGGATGCCGCCCCCCGCGAAGATCAACGGGTTTGTCGCTTCGCCGAGGAGGTGGGCGGCGCGGTCGATCCGATCGGGGTCGCCGGCGAAGCGTTCGCGCGGACCGGCAGCCGGCGGCAGCACAACGTCCGCCTCGGCGAAGAGGGTGTCCGGCGGGATCTCGACCTCGACCGGTCGCGAGCGACCGGTGCGGAGCTGGCAGAATGCCTCGCGGACCGTGGTTGGAATGTCTCCCGGTGTCGTCGCCCGCGCCGCGTGCTTCGTGACGGAGCGGATCATCCCGATCTGGTTCGGGATCTCGTGCAGCACCCCCGTGTCGCGGTCGATCAGGTCGGACCGGATCTGACCCGTCAGGCAGAGGACCGGCGAGTTGCACGAGTACGCCGTGGCGAGCCCCGCCGCCGCGTTGAGCAATCCGGGACCGGGGACGATGCAGCAAACGCCCTCACGTCCAGTGACCCGCGCGTAACCGTCGGCCATGTAGGCGGTCGCCTGTTCGTGGCGAGTATGGACGACGCGGATTGCGTCGCGCGCGTCGTAGAGCGCGTGAAAGAAGCCGTCGAGTTGGATACCCGGTAGACCGAAGATGGTGTCGACACCGTGCTGCTTGAGGCTCTCGACCAGTGCTTGCCCCCCGGTTGACCGATGGGATTCGCCGGTTGGGGTGCCGACTGCTGTCTGGGTCAGGGCTGCGGTTTCAACCACGCGTCTTGTCCCTTCGATTGAACCGTCTGGAGGCGGCCATTGCCGCCGGCGTCTATTGTAGAGGCGCGTGGCGTTGGGGTAGAGTGGAAAGCAGGTTGCGTTCGGGAAGTCTTACAACGGGGAGCATCATCGAGATGGCGATTGACCTTTCTTCCGACTTCGGCGGCCGCGTCGCCAATCGGTTGCGCGACGAACAGATCGTCTGGCTGACGACGACGAGTGCGGATGGGATGCCACAACCGAATCCGGTCTGGTTCCTGTGGAACGGCGAGCAGGTACTGATCTTTTCCCAACCGAACCAGGCCAAGCTGCGCAACATTCGGCGCACCCCGCGCGTCTCGTTGAACTTCAACAGCAGCGACCAGGGCGGAGACATCGCCGTCATCACCGGCAGCGCCGTCTTCGATCCCGGCGGGCCGACCGACGCCGAACGGTCCGACTACCAGGTGAAGTACGCCGAGGGGATCAAATCGATCGGGCTGACGCCGGAGTCGATGTTGCAGACCTATTCGGAGTTGATTCGGGTGACGCCGGAGAAACTGCGCGGCTTCTGAGCCCGCCCGGCGACGACCGGCGTCTGGCGCGGTCCGTGCACCCCGGTGCATGCTTGCGCGAGCGAACACCGAGTAGACGCACGGAGACAACTGGAAAGGACGCGCCGGATGCTCAGCCGTCTTCGTCTCATCGCCTGCCTCATCGTCGCGTTATCCGCGGTGATGCCGGCCGCGCTCGGCGCGAGCGCCCAGTCCGCCTCACCCGTCGCGTCGCCCGCCGCGGGCGTGGCCCCGCTGGACGTCGCGGCGATGGCGCTGACACCGGACGACCTGGCCGACAACGGGTTCGCCGATTTCCTGGTGGCGGACGGACGCACGCAGACCCTCGATGACCGCGTCGCCGAGCAGGCGGCCGGTGGCGGCGACCCCGCGCAGATCCGGACATTGCTGACGGGTCTCGGTTGGATTCGCGGCTACCGGAGCCGGCTCGCCCACCCGATCGCGGCGGGGAACGAGGACTTCGATGCGTTGGTGTCGAGCGGCATCGTCCAGTTCGCCGATCCCGACGGGTCCGAAGCCGGCTGGGGCTTGATCTCGCAATTGGACACCGGGGCCGGCGAGGGCACGCCAACGGCCAGCCCGCGGACGCTCGGCGACCGCTCGCGGTTGATCGACCTGGGCGCCGTCTCGCTCGACGACGGCAAGATGCACGCGGGTTTCCGGCTCGTCTTTCAACGCGGCGCGCTCGTCGGCGATCTGATCGTCTTCGCCGCTCCCGATCAGACCTTGACCGTCTCGGACGTGCAGGGACTCGGCGAGCGGCAATTGGAGCGGATGGAGCGGGTACTCGCCGACGGTGGGCCGGGGCTGAGTGTGACGGTCCTCCGTTGGCGGGGGTCCAGTTTCGACGATCCCGACGTCGACAACTACCTCAAACTCGACGGCAAGCTGTTCATGGGTCTGGGCGACACGGACCAGGACACCGCCATCGCGACCGAGACCTACCGCGACGCGACCGACTGGTACCGCTACGAGGCGGCGCTGTCCGACTCGACGTTTCAATACACGAGCGTGACAAGGTTCCCATCTGCCTCGCTGGCCGGAGAATGGGTCCGAACGGCCTTCGACCGTACCGACAAAAACCGACCGACCGATTCGACACTGGAGCAGGTGTCCGACGTGCCGTCCTTCGGCGACGAATCGGTCGTCTTGAGGGTGACGACGCCGGTCGAAGGCGGCGAAGCCAGCGGGTATGCCGTCTTCGTCGGCATCGGCGACGAAGCGTTCAGTCTGGCGATCATCTCGCTGAACGGCCTGGACGTCGCCGACATCACGGCGATGGCCGCCGCGCAAGTCGGCTGTTTCGAGGCCGGGAATTGTGCGGAGGCGGCACCGCTGCCGGCCTGGGTGAACGCGTAACCGCCGATCGAAAGAGGGGCCTGTCGATGTTGTTCATGGTCGTCGAGCGCTTCGCACCCGGTCGGGCGACGGAGATCTACCGCGTCGCGCGTGAGCGGGGCCGGATGCTGCCGGACGGGCTCGTCTACGTCGATTCCTGGGTCTCGGCGGCGCTCGACGTCTGCTTCCAACTCATGGAATGCGAGGATCCGGTCCAGTTTCAAGAGTGGGTCGCGCGCTGGGGCGACCTGGCGGAGATCGAGATCGTGCCGGTATCGCCGTCGTCGGAGACATCGGCCCTGATGGCGCGACTGGCGAGCAATGCCCCTGCGACGACGGACTGACCGCTCGCTGAGGTCGGCCCGGTGACGAGTTCCTAGGCGGCGAGGGACTGAACGGTGAGCGGCACGCGAATCGTGAACGCGGCGCCGCCGGAGGGAGACGCGCCGACCGCGATCGTGCCGCCGTGGGCGGCGATCAGTTCGTGGCAGATGTAGAGTCCGAGACCCAGGCCGGAAACCTGGCTTGTCGCCGCGCTTCGCGTCCGGTAGAACGCGGCGAAGACGCGCTGCCGGTCGTCCGCCGGTATACCCGGACCATCGTCCGCAACCGTCAGGATGGCTTCCCCGGTTCGGGCATCGATCCCGATCGAGACGGAGATCGTGCCGCCCCGTGGACTGTATTTGATGGCGTTGCCGACGAGGTTGTCGACGACCTGCTGGAGTCGGTCCGCATCCCAATCGCCGACGACCGCCGCGAGATCCGGTTGGAGGCGAATGAGGTGGTCGGTGGAGGCGGCGCGCACCTGCACCACGTCGCGGGCGACCGCGACGAGATCGGTGGGGGCGCGGCGGATGTCGAGCGAGCCGGCGCGGAGACGAGACACGTCGAGGAGATCGTCGACGAGGCGCGTCAACCGATCGACGTGCCCCGCCAATGACTGCAGCCGCCGTACGTGCTTGTCGTGCCCGCCCTCGCGGTCCAGTTCCTTGGCCACCAGTTGGACGAACCCGCGGATCGGCGTCAGCGGCGATCGCAACTCGTGGGAGACGACCGAGACGAATTCGTCCTTCATCCGGCTGGCCTGCTTGAGCGCGCCGATGTCCCGGAAAACCGCGACGACGGCGACGATCGTGCCGTCGGGTTCGCGCACCGGCGCGGCGCTTGCCAGGACCGGCACGTCCGTACCGTCGGGATGCCGGGCCACGAGCTCGACGCCGACCGCGACTTCGCCGGAGGTCAGGGCGGTCGCGATCGGCGATTCGTCCGGCGGACAGGCTTCCCCGGAGGGGCGGTACATCCGCCGGCCCAAGTCCGGGTCGCCGAGCGGTCCGAACAGGGAGACGGCCGCATCGTTGGCGGCGACGATCTTGCCGTCCGGGGCCGCGGCCAGGACCACCGCCTCCGGAAGCGCGGCGATGACCAGTTCGAGCCGGCGCTGCTCCTCCTGGGCCCGTTTGAGGAGGGTCTCGCGGGCGTCGACCACCGTCGCCGTCTCGACGATGGCCGCGACCTGGCGTGCCAGCGCCTTGAGTTTGGCGACGTCGGTGGCCGTGAAGCGATGCGGCACCAGCAGACCGATCATGACCACGCCGAGGAGTTTGTCGTCCGAGCCCAGGATCGGCGCGCCGAGGAGCGCCCGGATGTTGCTTTCTCGCAATCGTTCGACCTCGAACCGCGGATCGGCGAGCACGTCGTCGACGACAACCGGCCGGCGGGCGACGGCGACGAGATCGCCCAACCGGTCGACGATCGAGGGAGCCGGCGGGCGGCCTTGCCCATCCGCCCCGAATCCGTAGCTGGCGACAAGTTGCAGATCGGGGGGGATGCCGGCGGAGACGAGGAGTGCGCCGGCGTGCGCGCGATGGATACCGACGAGGGCGCGGACGACCCCCTCGAAAAGCTGGCGACGACCGGCCTCGTCGCCCGGTTCTTGCGAGGCGGCGACCGTCTCCAAGGAAGCGAGTGCGGTTGCCGCGGAGCGCGCCGCCAGGGCCGCCCGCCGGTCTTCGACGCTCTGACGCTTGATGCGCTCGATGAGCCAGATCAGGACTGCCCCGCTCGCCAGGGTGGCGCCGAACCCGATCGCCTCTGCCGCGTCGCGGGGTGCGTCGACGTGCGTCCGATCGCCGACGAAGAGGAGGTCGAGCGCGATCGAGGCGAGAACGAGCGCCGTAACCCCGCCCACCCAGTCCGCCAGGAACGACGAGAACGCCACGGCCAGCAGGAGCACGACCCCCGGCGTCGTCACCGGCAGGGTCGGTGCGAGCAATCCCATCACCAGCGCCGGCACGAGGACGGAGGAGATGCCGACGACCATCCGCCACGGCTGATCGGCCACGAAGGATGCCGACAGGCGCCACCGCCATCGCGGGCGAGCCGCGTAGAGGCGAGCGAGGTCGAATTGTCCCCGTAGCCGGTCGAGAGCAGCCAGCGGATGGAAGGCCCGGGCGCGGGCGTAGCGTCCGGCCGTCGGGCGGAATATCGCGGCCACGCGATCCTCCATGCGGAGCGCGGCGTTGGCGGACACCGAAACGCGGTCGGCGGAGCCGGTCGGCGGGGAGACTGGACAACGCCGGAACGATATACGTACACCCAAAGCGTTGTCAAGGAGTCACCGCATCGGGCGGCGGTCGCGTTCAATCAGCAAATAAGAACCGATGAACTCTCGGATGATAGGAATCCGGGTTAATACCGTTGCCCGTATTGTCTTCTGAACTCGCCATAACCACCCCATCGTCATTCCGAGCCTGTCGAGGAATCTCCCGGAGCGAAGCGGAGGCGTCATCAAGGTGGCGCGCTGCCGCTGGCGGAAAGAGATTCCTCGGCTTCGCTCGGAATGACGATAGGGTGGTCGGAGGCGTCGGCCGCGGACGTGAACAGTCCTGGCTAACGGCGACCGGCTTCCAGCAATTCACCCCTGGCGATCTCGCCGAGGATGCGGATGCCGGGTTCGATCTGCTCGTCGCGGGCGAAGGAGTAGGAGAGCCGCACCTGATTCTTGCCGCCCCCGTCGACGTAGCAGGTGGCGCCCGGCAGATACTCAATCCCGCGCTCCTTCGCCTGCGGGAGCATGCGGGCTGCGTCGATGCCTTCCGGTAGCGTCAGCCAGATGAAAAAGCCGCCGTCGGGTGTCGTCCAGGTCGTGCCTTCCGGCATGTGTTTCGCCAACGCCGCGATCATCAGATCGCGCCGCCGGTGGTAGACCTCCTTCAGGTTCGCGATGTGCGCGTCGAGGTTGTCGGGGATCCAGGCGGCCGCGACGTGGGAGCCGAAGATGTTTGTTCCCCCGTCCACCTTGAGAACGGACATCCGGCGGACGATCTCTTCGGACGCGACCAACCAACCGATCCGCATGCCGGCGCCCATGATCTTCGAGAGGGTGCCGAGGTACATCGTCGAGCCGCTGTCGTCGAGGGTGTAGATCGGCGGGATGCGCTCCCCGGCGTAGCGCAGGTCGTGGTAGGCGTCGTCCTCCAGGATCAGCGTCCCGTACTCCTGGGCCAGTTCGACCAGGCGCTGGCGTCGTTCCAGCGTCGTCGAGATCCCGCTGGGATTCTGGAAATTGGAGATCACGTAGGTGAACTTCGGCGTGACCCCGTCGCCCTTGAGGCGGGCCAATTCCCGCTCGAGCGCGTCGGTGTCGGTGCCCTGGTCGTCGAGCGGGACGGCGACGGCCTTGCCGCCGACGTTCTTCAAGGCGTAGAGGAATCCCATCCAGGTCGGCGACTCGACGATCACCGTGTCGTCCCAGTCGACCAGCAGATCGAGCGCCAATTGGACGGCTTGCGAACCGCCGGAGGTGATCAGGACGTTGTCGGGACCGGCGACGATGCCCTGATCCCGCCGCAGCTTCGCGAGGAGGGTATCGACCAGACACGGGGCGCCGGTCGTCTTGCCGTACTGCAACGCCCATTCGCCGTCGGCTTCGAGGGCGCGGGCCGTCGCCGCGGCCACGCTCTCTTTCGGCAGCGTGCCGGGATCGGGGAAACCGTAGCTGAACGAGATCAGGTTGGCCGACTGGCGGGGATCGCCGATGCGCGGGCTCGGCAGGTCGCGCGCCCGCCGCGAGTAGAGCGCCTGGAGGTTCGATTGCGGTCGTGCAACGGTCGTCTCGGTCATCGGCGTGTTTGCTCCTCGGCGGCGCCCCAGGCGCGCGAATCGGGTCGACAAGGGCCGATTGTACGGGCGCCCGGCCGCCTCGGGCAACGGGCGGCCAAAACGGATCGTCGCGCGATTGTGCGGCGACCACAGCGGCCGGGCGCGCGGTCGATGGTAGAATCGCCCGAGGGCTTCCCCAATTGGTACCCCAAGATCGTTTTCGGATGGAAGATTCAGGAGTTTCGTCACGGTGAGCGACGCGCCAGTCATTTCCCCCAACGGTACCGAACCGTCAATCGACCTCTACGACATCACGATCATCGGCGCCGGTCCGACCGGTCTCTTCGCGGCCTTCTACGCGGGCATGCGCCAGGCGCGGACGCTGATCCTCGATTCGCTGGAAGAACCGGGCGGCGCGCTGACCGCGATCTATCCGGAGAAGTACATCTACGACGTCGCCGGTTTCCCCAAGGTGCTCGCCAAGGACTTCGTCGAGCAGATGGTGATCCAGGCGATGCGGGATCAACCGACCGTCAGTCTGAACGAAGAGGTGCTCGGTCTCGAGGCGTTGCCGGACGGACTTCTCAAACTGACGACGAGTCGCGGCGAGCGCTACAGCAAGACGGTGATCGTCTGCGCCGGGGTCGGCGCCTTCGAACCGAAGCGGCTCGACGCGCCCGGTGTCAAGGAACTCGAAGGCCGCGGTGTCCACTACTTCGCGAAGCGGGTCGAGGATTTCCGCGACAAGGACGTCGTCATCGTCGGCGGCGGGGATTCGGCGGTCGATTGGGCCGTCACCCTCGAACCGATCGCCCGCCACGTCACGGTGATCCACCGCTCCAAGTTCCGCGCCCACGAAGCGACGGTCAAGGAATTGGAAGAGTCCCGCGTCGAGTTGCGCTATCCGGGGTGCGAAGTGATCGAAGCGCACGCCCACGAAGACGGGCGGCTCTACGCGGTGACCTACAAGAATGGTGAGGGCGAGCAGTTCCGCATCCCCGCCGACGAGTTGATCGTCGCGATTGGGTTCGTCGCGGATCTCGGTCCGCTCAAGACCTGGGGATTCGAACTCCACCGCAACCAGATCGTCGTCGACAAGATCACGATGGGCACCAATATCCCCGGCGTCTTCGCCGCCGGCGACATCGCCTGGTACCCGGCCAAATTCAAACTGATCGCGACCGGGGCCGCCGAAGCGGTCACCGCCGTCAATCACGCGGTCACCTTCATCGACCCGAAGGCGCGGCTCGATCCCGGTCACTCGACCAACATCATGGCGGCGCGGACGTGAGTCGTCAGTCGTCAGTCGTTAGCAGAGACGGACAGACGGACAGACGGACAGACGGACAGACGGACAGACGGACAAGAGACGTTCTAACGACTAACGACTGACGACTCAGATAGAGCGTGCGCTCCGGCGCCGTTCGCACCAGGATGGGATGCCGCCGGTGACGGTCGAAACACTCCCTGCACCGCCGGATTGCTCCCGCGTTCGTGTGAGCACAGCCGCGTCGGGACTGACCGGTCTGCTCGTCTTGATGTTCGGCGCGTTCATCGGCCTCGGTCTCATGGACGGCGCCGGTGGCGTGCTCTGGGCCGACGTCATCGACGCGTTCGGTGTCTCCAAGGGCGTTTTCGGGCTGCTCAGCGGATTCGGCCTCGCCGTCTCGTTCCCGATCTTGCTCTTCGGCGGCCGTCTCACCGAGCGGTTCGACAAGCGGTCGCTGCTCGCCGTTTCGTTCCTCGGGATGGGTGTCGCCTGTCTCGGTCTCCTGACCGGCGCGGGCGGAATCGTCGTCTTCGCGGTCAGCCTGACCCTCCGCGCCTCCAGCATCACGCTCCTCGACCTCTCGAACAATGCGCTGGCGATGGACTACGAGCAGGCGACGGACCGGCGCATCATGAGTCCGCTCCACGCCGGATTCAGCGGCGGCACGATGCTCGGGGCCGGCATCGTCTGGGTTGCGCTGGCAGCCGGCGGCGGTTTCGGCGTCGTCTACCTCGGTCTGGCGATCGTCTTTGTGCTGGCCGTGGCCGGAACCGTGCAGGTCCGTCGCACCCTCCGTCTACCCTACCTCCGATCAACCGAGCGCGAGGCGCCGGCGGTGGCCCTGTCGCTGCTGCGCCGGCGCGACGTTCGCTGGTTCGCCGCGATCACGGGGCTGGCGTTCGGCGGCGAGGCGCTGATCTCGCAGTGGGCGGGTATTTACTTGCGTGACGAACGCGGTTTCTCGGCGCGGATTGGTGTCTTCGCGATCGCCGCGTATGGCCTTGCCATGTTCGTCGGGCGCCTTTCAAACGGGCCGCTCATCGCGCGCCTTGGCGACCGGGGGGCCATCCTCGTGCAAGGCGGAACCACTCTCCTCGGGGGCGTTCTGATCGCATCCGGCGGCCCGGCTGCCATCGCGGTTCTTGGCTGCGGAATCGCGGGGCTCGGTCTTGCCGGCACCGGCCCGACCGCCCTCAGTATGGCGGGCGCGGCGGTGCCAAGCGCCACCGGGGCGGCGTCGGGCGCGACACTGGCGGGCGGTTATCTCGGATTTGCCGGCGCGCCGGCACTGGCGGGGATCGTGGCGTCGCTCTTCTCGGCGCGCGTCGTGATGGGTGGCGTGGCGTTGGCCGGGTTGCTGGTTGTGGTGATGGCACTGCGCGTGCCGGAACCGAAGGCGTAGGGGCGGACCGGGTGCCCTCTGGGCGCTGTCCGCCCTCGTTCGTGAGCGCATTCGTGGCAGGGCGGACACGGCGGTCCGCCCCTACGAGTTCATCGCCTCGATCCGATAGATCACACCGGGTCCGCCCAAATACATGCCGCCGTCGACGTTTACGCAGAGACCGCCGGCGTAGACCAGCGGGGCGACGACTTCGTCGGGCGAAATCCCTTCGGCAAGGCTGATTGGGGTGTGACCGTGCACCAATCGGCGGGCACCGAAATGACGGAGGAATGCGGCGGCGCGCTCGGTGCCCCCGAGCGAGGAGTCGTCGAAGGCGCGACGATCGGAGAATTGCTCCACGAGCCGGTCCCACGCCCTCGGATCGCCTGCTTCGAGGACGCGGGCGAGGGAGGTGTTGACTTCGTCGACGTCGTCGCCGTATGCCGCGTAGAACGTCGTGTCGGCGTGCACGAGAAGGTGGTCGCCGGCGGTGGCCATCGCGGGACGAGACAGCAGCCAATCCGCGTGCCGTGGGACCAGACCCTTGAGATCGGCCATCACGCCGCCGTTGCGTCGCCAGTTGGCCAGGAACTCGCCACCGAACCGGCGCGCCGCGACGAGCAGCAGATCGTGGTTGCCGAGGAGCGCCTCGACGCGACCGCCGGCGGATGCGGCTTCGCGCTGCAACCACATCGCCAGGTCGATTGAACCGAGACCGTGTGGCCCGCGGTCGGTGAAATCGCCGCTGAACCAGAGCGTGGCGGTGCCGCCGGTCCAGGTCAGGGCTTCCGAGATCAAACCGGCTCGCCGAAGCAGGGCGACGGTCCGATCGAGGCTGCCGTGAACGTCGCCGACGACGAACGTGGGTGCGTCAGCCATCGCGAAGTACCCGCCGGTCGCGGGCGGCGCCCACCTACTCGATCTCGATCTGTTCGACCGCGTCGCGGCCGACGTGCAGCCAACGCTCGTCGGTTTCGTCCGGCACGGAGCAGCCGTTGGCCAGGATGAACTTGCGGCCGGCGGTCTGGGCGACCGCGTCGCGTGCCTCTTCGACGATCTTCTCTTCGGGACCGTTCGAGAGCGCGCCGAATTCGTGCCAGCCGCCCATCAGGCACTTGCTGGTCAGACCGCGCGCTTCGCGCAGACTGGGGCCGGCCAGCCGGTCGGACCAATTCAGCACCTGCACCGGGTAGTCGAGGACGAGGTCGAACATCAGATCCTTGTCGCCGTGGATGTGGAGCGTGTTCAACCACCCGTTGGCCGCCCCTTGGAGCGCGATCAGGTCGTAGGGCCGCCCGAACTCCCGGTATTGCTCTTCGGTCATCACCGCGCGGGTGCATCCTTGCAGTGCCAGAAAGACGCCGTCGGCGCCTGCCTCGATCACGTCGGCGATGTGGGCGCGGAGGTTTTCGGCGATCACGCTCAGCGCCTCGTGGACCACGGTCGGCGACTCCTGGGCGTGGGCGAAGAAGCGCTCGCGGTCGACCGCGAAGTAGAGCGCCTCGCAGAGCGGACTAAAGACCGTGACGATGATCGGGGTGTCGTAGCCGAGTTCGTCGCGGAGGAGTTGGACGCATTCGCCGCGTTGCTGGAAGAAGCGGGAGCGGCCCGCGTCGATCGGTTCGATCAGACGCCAGTCGTTCGGTTGCTGGATCGACTTCCGCCCGAAGGGGTAGGGGATGTCCGGCATCACCTTGAGGATGTCGAGGTCGAACGTCTCGTCGAAAAAGCGGAGCGAGGCCTCGGCCATTTTCCGGCCCGAACCCTCGGGTTTGAAATGGTGCCAAAAGCAGACGGGCAAGCGGTCGACCGGTTCGCCCCGCACGGCCGCCATCACCCGTTCGGTGCGCGTCATCTCTTCGAATCGAAACGTGGAACCCGCGGAGGCCGTGGCGCGGCTGGTCGACCGGGCGGACATGGCAACGCTCCTTTGTCAGACGCAAACGTCGATCCCGCGCAACGCGGTCCCAGTTCGGAGGCGGATCAGGGAGGAAAAACCTGCTCGCACGAAGGCCAATCCTATCACAGGGGGCCGCGCGTCCGGCCGCCGACTCACTCAGAAGCCACCGCCAATTCGTCCCGCGCCGATTCGCGGGCCAGCCCATTGGTCGAAGGCTCCTCCCGCTGCCCGGCCAGGTGGGGCAGCCGTGGAAAGACGGTGGCGATCCAGACGATGGAGAAGGCATAACCGATCACGCCGAGACCGAAGGCGGCGCCGAAGCCCCCACCGGGGCGGTCCTGGATGGCGCCGCTCGCCGCGGCGGCAGCGAACGAGGCGGCGCTCCAGAGCATCGCGTAGAGACCGCTGAACGGGGTTCTGAGGTCGGCGGGGACACGGTCCATCGCCTCCGTGATGAAGGTCGCTTCGGTGCCGTCGGCGACGGCGTAGTAGACGAAGAGCAAGCCGACGACGGCGACGACGCCGACACCGCTGAAGCAGAGCAAGACGGCCGTGGCCGCGATCCCCCGGAAAATCGCGATCGTCCGCAGGTTGCCCAGGCGGAGCGCGATACCCGGCAGGAAGAGGGCACCGACGCCGCCGGCGAGCGCCAAACCCGCCATGACCGTGCCGATCACGCCCGTCGAGAAACCGAGCCGCTCTTCGAAGAAGACCGACAGGAAGGGGCGAATCGAGTTGTGGCCGACCGCCATCCCCGCCTCGGGCATCGCCAGGAGCACGAGCAAGGGCCACGCGGAGCGCGCGCGTTCGCCGTGGACACCGACCGGTCGCGTCGAAACCCGTCGGATCGGGCGCGGCACGGCGGCACCGGGCATCGCGCCGTAGGCGACGATCTGGGCGCAGTCGAGGATCGCCACCGTGAGCATCGTCGCCGCCAGAGCACGCGCTTCGGTGACGCCGAAAAACGACTGGAGAGAGGCCGGAACCCAACCGCCGAGCCCGCCACCGAGCGCCATGCCGCCCGTGACCAGCGAGAACTTGAGGGCGAACACGTGGGCGCGGCGCGAGGCCGGTGTGGTGGCGGCCAGCAACGGATCGCCGAGAATCCAGAACATGGTGCTCACCATGCCCGACAGGAGGGTGCCGAGCAGGGTGAGCGCGAACGCGCCCGCGGGTGCGGCGAGGATGACGACCTGCCCGAGCGCGCCGAGGAGCGCACCGGTCATCAGCAGCAGGCGGGTGTGGCCGCGCGCGCCGAGCCAGGTGACCGGCACGCCGAAGACGAAGAGCGAGATCGACGCTCCGCCGACCAACCAGCCGATGTCCCCGGAGTCGAATCCCCTGGCTTTGGCGAAGAGCGGAAAGGCGACCGCGAACATCAGGAAGCGGACGGCGTAGAGGACGCCGCCGGTCAGGAAGCGGCGTCCGGCCGGACCGGTGGCTCGCCAGGTCTCGCGATAGTCGCCGAGCACGCCGCCTCCCGGCGCCGTCGGGCCGGTTGGCTCAGACGGCCGACAGGGTCAAGCCCATGCGATCGCGAACGCGCGTCATCGTCCGCTCGGCGTGGGTGCGGGCGCGGACCGCGCCGTCCGCGAGCATGCCGATCGCGACCTCCGGATGCGCTTCCAGTTCGGCCAGCTTGGTCTGGATCGGTTGCAGCTTGTCGACCAGGAGGTCGGTCAGGTCCTGCTTGAAGGCGCCGTAGCCGCGACCGGCGAAGCGTTCTTCGACGGCAGGAATCGGCTCGTCGCTGAAGAGCGAGTAGATCGTCAGCAGATTCGTTAGGGCCGGTTTGTCCGGTCCGGCGACCACGTCGCTGCCGGAGTCGGTAACCGCCCTCCTGATCTTCCGCGCGATCGCGTCGGCGTCGTCGGTCAAGGCGATGTAGTTCGCGGTCGTCGAGGCGCTCTTGCTCATCTTCTTCGTGGGATCGTCGAGCGCCATGATCCGCGCCCCCTCGGGTTTGATGTCGGGTTGCGGCACGACGAAGGTCTCGCCGTAGCGCGAGTTGAACCGCTGGGCGACGTCGCGCGCGAGTTCGACGTGCTGCCGCTGGTCGTCGCCGACCGGCACCAGATCGGTGTCGTAGAGCAGGATGTCCGCGGCCTGGAGGACGGGGTAGTCGAAAAGCGCCGCGGAGACCGCCTCGTCCTGCCCGCCCGCCTTGTCCTTGAACTGCGTCATCCGCCGCAGCTCGCCGAACTGCGTGACCGAGTTCAACAGCCAGCAGAGTTCGGCGTGTTCGACGACGTCGGACTGGAGAAACAGGATCGACTGCGCGGGATCGATCCCGGAGGCCAGCAGCGTGTTGGCCATCGTGATCGTGTTGTCGACGAGCGAATCGCGGGTCGTCGGCAAGGTCAACGCGTGCAGATTGACGATGCAGAAGACGTTGTCGTACTGCTGCTGCTGCGTCACCCAATTGCGGATCGCACCCAGGTAGTTGCCGATGTGACTCGTGCCCGATGGTTGAATCCCAGAGAAGACCCGTTTTCGCCGTGGTTTTCCCAACGGTGCCGTGTCCACCTGATCCGACATTGCCCTCGAAATCCTTCCGGCCAAACGAAGCGACAGAGGTCCAATTGGTCGATTATATCCGGGGAGAAGCGTGACGCGGGCGCGGCGGCCGACCGGCCGGATTCGGTCCGGCGCGATCGGCGATGGGTCGCTTGGATGGAACGCGGTGGGGTGCGAACGCCGGTGAGGTTAGTCGTCTTCGCCCGGCTCGGGCACGCAGTCGTCGGGGGGCAACCAGCGCTTCCCGAATTCGCGCATGCTTTCGATGACAGGCAGAAGGGCGTGACCCTTGTCGGTCAACGAGTATTCGACGCGGGGGGGAACTTCGGCGAAACAGTGGCGCTCGATCACCTGCGCCTCTTCGAGCCGTTTCAGCCGCTCGGACAGCGTTTTCGGACTGATGCCGATCAGCGAGCGTTCCAACTCGCTGAAGCGCCGGTGACCGTCGGCCAGATCCCGGACGATCAGCGGGGTCCACTTGTTGCCAATGATCTGGGCCGTGCGCGCGACGGGACAGCCGAGACTTTCGGTGGTTTCCATGAGCAGCGCCTCACGCGAGCGCCGTTCACCGTGAGGGTGAGCGCTCAGATCGGCGACGGATGGTAGGGCAACCCGACTCACCATAACTTTCCGAATGATACCAGCCGGCAAACGCTCTATCAAGCCGAGCGAAACCGCGATGGCATCGGCATTTTGGGGAAAACGAACCGCCGTCGGAAGATTCGAAGCCCCTGACGATCATCGCCGTACTCTTGGACGGACGAGACCGGGACGTGACGCGTCTGGCCCGTCCACCGGAACGACGGCGCTGGACAAACCGACAACCGTGGACGACCATGCGTGCGGGTGCCGGAGCCGACCGATTGCCCGCACGTTCGCTCGCGCGGCGACGCTCGCCCATCCGACGCACCCAGTCCGGGCGCCATGGCGTTTCTCCTGCCGAGTCGAGAAGCAGGCAATTGCGGTCGACCTCACCGCATCTGCGACGAGGAGGACGACGCCCGGCGCGAGGACCTGCTTAGCGAGGTGCCCGCGACCGCGCGGCGGTCGGCTGCGACGGCGCGATTGGAGGGAGCGATGGACCCCAAACAACTGCTTGCACAGGCCCGCGACGTGATGACCGTCCGGCAGGTTTTCGGCGAGGCGATCGAACGGGACGGGGCGACCGTCATCCCCGTGGCAAAGGTGATGGGCGGCGGGGGAGGTGGCGAGGGCGGCCAGGGCGGCGGCCAGGCCGAGCCCAGCGGCGAGGGCAAGGCGGCAGGTGGTCCAGTCGGCGCCGGCGGCGGCTTCGGCTTCCGGGCGGTGCCGGCCGGCGTCTACGTGATCAAGGAGGGCAAGGTCTCCTGGGAGCCGGCCCTCGACCTCAACCGGGTGATCCTGGGCGGACAGATCGTCGGCGTGATCTGCATCCTGGTCGTCGGCGCGCTCGTGCGGATGTACCTCCGGCGCCGCGACGCATAGGTTCCTTCACCCAATCGATCGATTGCCCAGTCGTTCCGTCCCCCGACTAGGGGTGTTCGGTGGGCTTCGGAGTACGGACCGGCCGCGCCCGCGGAAAAACGGGCTACCGTCGATTCCTGCCGTTCGGGGATGGTCCGCCCCGGCCGGACAGCCCATGCTGCGTCGGGGTCAGCACGGCGTCGTCGACGGAGGTCGGCCATGGGCAAACTCATCGAAGCATTGACGAAACGCGACGGCGAAGAACGCGGGCAAGGGCTCGTGGAGTACGCCCTCATCCTGGTCCTGATCTCGATCGTCTCGATCGGCGTTATGACGACGGTCGGCAGCCACGTCGTGGACCTGTTCACCACGGTGCGAGACGCCCTGCTGTCGTGATACCGGGGCTGCTGCCGGGGTACGTTTGACGAACGCCATCGACCTCACAATCGCCGTGGGGATTGAGCGGCGCCGCGATGGTGGTCGCCAATCGGTCCCTCGATCGCCTGCATCGTCTCTCTCGAACAGTCACCGCTGCGCCCAGCGACGGGCTTGAGCCAGCGCCTCCGGCGTATTGACGCTGAAGAGCGACCGGAGTTCGGGATCGAACCGGCGCACCTCGGTCTCGTCGACGGTCTCGACAACCACCTCGTCGAAAAAGGCGACGGTTTGGAGGCGTCCGTCTCGCAGATTGCGCTCGATCGCGGGCAGGCACCCTTTGCCGTAGATCGCGTGCATCGTCTGGAAGACGACGTCGCGCCCTTGCCGGCTGTCGCCGCGGAGGGTCGGCACGAGGACGTCGAAGTTTCTCGGCCTCTGCGCCATCCAACGCAGAAGATCGACGTTCACGAACGGCATGTCGCAGGAGACGACCAGGCAGAAGTCGTGGCGGGCGTGCGCGATCGCCGAGGCGATCCCGCCGAGCGGACCGGTCTCCCCGTAAAGGTCGGGTCGGAGTGGCGCGCCCACTCCGGCGTACTGGGGGCGAGGCGGCGACACCAGGAACACGTCGTCGGAGAGGCGGTTCAGCGCCGAGGCGACGATGGCGGCCATCGGCGGTCCCCCCGGTCGCAGCGTGAGCAGCGCCTTGTCGGTCCCCATCCGGCTGCTCCGGCCGCCGGCGAGGATGGCCGCGCTCAACGGCGCGACGGTCGGATGGTCCCGGTCAGACTCGACCAACGTCGCTCACCCGATGATTGGCAGCGTTGACGATCTGTTGATATACTGGCGGCCCAAGACTGGTACGTCGGTTTTCGTCGGCGGGTGGTGCGATGAGCGGAGACGGAGAGACAAGCCGTTGAATGGCTCGACCGCCAACCCGGACCTCCCGGACCAGCACCGGATGCGCGCGCATCTCGGTGCTGTTTTGTTGTTGGGGGCGGCGCCCCGCTGAACCGCGTGCGTCCCGTCGATCGTCGTTCGGCCAGGGTGGAGGATTGGCGCGATGAACTCGAGCATGATCGGCAAGATCGAAAAGGCCCACCGCTACGCGCGCGAACCGGAGCGCATCCGCTTCGACACCTTCGAGGCGACGTTCCGGGGCAGCCACGACGACTACGTCGTCCGGTTGCGCGGCGAGGAGTGGAGTTGCAACTGCCACACCTTCTCTTCCCATGTCGTCGGCACGTGCAGCCACATCATGGCGATGCAGCAGTTGCTCGCCCCAATGCTGAGCGAAGAGGCGCGCTTCGCGACCGAGCAGGTCGCCCTTGCCAGCTAACCAGAGTCGTAAGTCGTTAGTCGTCAGTCGCTAGACGAGCACGACGTTTTGCCCACTAACGACTGACGACTAACGACTAATTCGGGCCGAACTCCGCGAGCCGTTCCCGCCGGTTCGCGGAGTTTGCTTCAAGCGGCAGGGTCAGGACCATTCCGTTCGGCAATACTTCGCGCGGGTCGAAGATGCCGCCCAGCGTGAGCTCGCGGACGATCGCGGTGCGCGGACGCGCGGCCGATTCCGGCAGGACGTCGAACAGGCGCATCGTCAACAGCGTCGAGGCGCCCACCGCCCGGAGCGTTTTGAGCGCGCGGGCGCGTACGTCGAGAAGTGCGCTTGGGACATCGATACGCCGCTTCATGCTGCACCTTCGCCGATTCGTTCGAACCGGCTGACGTTGGTCACGAAGATGACGGCGCCGCCGATCGACACCTCGGCGATCCCCGCGGGATTCCACTCGGCGAGATCGCCCGCGACGGCCTCCGGCACCCGTTGGACGCGCGTCTGGCACGAGGCGCGGATCAGGCGAACGCACGACTCGACCTGGTCGTCTCCGATACCCAGCAGCACCGTGGTGTTGCCGGTGCGCAGGAAGCCGCCGGTGCTGCCGATGCGGGTTGCGCGTAATCCGGCCCCGGCAATGGCGCGCAAGAGCCGGTCGCAGTCATAATCTTGGACAATGGCGACGATCAACTTCATCGGGAGCGTGACCGCCCTTTGCGGCGCATAGGAACGCCGTTCTTGACGAGCCGTTATAGCACACGGTGCCTGCTTGATCCGGCGAAGCTCGGTTGAGGCAGCGACGAACGCGGGTTCGACGACGATGCCTTTCCTCATGTCCGATCTCACCTGGGTCGAGGCGCGCGATGTCCTCACCGCCGGCTGCGTCGTCCTCCTTCCGGTCGGGGCGATCGAAGCGCACGGACCGCATCTGCCATTAGACACCGACGTCGTCATCGCTACCGAAGCCGCCTGCCGGGCCGCGGCGCGGTTTCGCGACCGCGGGGTGAGCGCGATCGTCGCTCCACCGATCGCCTACGGAGTCAGTTACGTCGGGGCGCCCTTCGCCGGCACCGTGCCGGCACCCTCGTCGGTCGTCTCGGCGCTCGTCGAGGCGGTGATCGTCGGGCTCGCCGCGTTTGGGCCGACCCGCTTCGCCGTGGTCAACGCCCACCTGGAACCGGCCCACGTCGAAGCCGTTCGCCAGGGCGTGCGGCGTGCGGTCGCGAATACCGGTGTCAGGATCGCCTTCCCCGACAAACGCGAACCGCGATGGGCAAGCACGCTCTCCGACGAGTTTCGCCGGGGTTCGCGGCACGCCGGTGCCTACGAGACGTCGTTGATGCTCGCCGCCGCGCCGGAAAGGGTCAGAACCGAACTCCTGTCGTCGCTGCCGCCGGTGCTGGTGGATCTGCCGGGTCGGTTGCGCGAGGGGGCGCGGACCTTTGCCGAAGCGGGGGGGACGGAGGCGTACTTCGGGAATCCGGCCACGGCGAGCGCGAACGAAGGCGAGCGCCTCTTCGCCGCGCTTGTCGCGATGATCGTCACCGCGCTCGAGGAACTCGACGTCGCCCCGGACTACCTGCCATGACTCCCTCACCCATCGGTCTCGCGCAACCGAATGGCCTCTCTCTGACCGCGGAAGAGCAGGCGATGCTCGCCGGCGAGCTCGGCGAGGCGACGCGGTTGGCGATGCGGATCCTGACCCGGATGGCTCCGCTCTACGGCGCGACCGCGCTGCTGCCGGTCACGCGGGCCCACATCGACGGCTGTATCTACGAGGGGGATGCGGGGTTGGAGTTCGCCGAACGGCTCGCATCGCTCGGCGGTCGGGTCCGGGTGCCAACCTCGCTCAACGTCGTGTCGCTCGATCATCGCCATTGGAGACAACTCGGTTTGACGGATGCCTACGCCGAAAAGGCGCGCCGTTTGGGTCGGGCCTACCTCGACATGGGGGCCTCGCCGACGTTCACCTGCGCTCCGTACCAGACGGCGGCGGCACCGTCCTTCGGCGAGCAGATCGCCTGGTCCGAGTCGAACGCCGTCGCGTTCGCCAACTCGGTGATCGGTGCCCGGAGTAATCGGTACGGCGACTACCTCGACATCTCGTGCGCGTTGACGGCTCGCGTCCCGGCCGCCGGTTTGCACCTGAGCGAGAACCGCCTGGGGCAGATCCTGGTCCGGCTCCGCGACGTCCCCATGGCCGTGATGATCCGCGACGATTTCTATCCGGTTCTCGGCTACCTGCTCGGCACCCTGGTCGACGACGAGATCGCGGTCGTCGAAGGGCTCGCCGCCCGTCCGTCCGACGACCAACTCAAGGCGCTGGCTGCGGCGGCGGCCACCTCGGGGTCGGTCGCCCTCTTCCATCTCGTCGGTATCACCCCCGAGGCACCGACCGCGGCAGATGCGTTCGGCGGCCGGGCGCCGTTGCGCGTAGTGGAGGTCCGGCTCGACGATCTGCGCCGCGCCCGCCGCGAACTTTCGACGGCGACCGACGACATCGTCGATCTCGTCGCCTTCGGCAGTCCCCATAGCAGCCTGGCCGAATGCCGGCGGCTTGCCGAGTTGATGAGGGGCCGCCGTGCGGCGTCCGGCATCGACGTCTTCATCACCACCAGTCGAGCCGTTCGCGACCTCTTGGAGCGGAGCGGCGAACTCGACACGCTGCTCGGATTCGGGGCGAAGGTGACGGCCGACACCTGTGTCGTCGTCGCCCCGCTGGTCCGGAGCGGCGCCCGGGTGATGATGACGAACTCGGGCAAGTACGCCCATTACGCGCCCGGCTTGCTCGGCGTGGAGACCGTCTTCGCCGCCACCGAAGACTGCGTCGCCTCGGCGGAAGCGGGACGCGTCGTCGTCGAGGACGGGCCGTGGGGCGCGTAATCGAGGCGACGGTGATCGTCGCCGGAGCGGCGTCGGGGATCGCCGTGACCACCGACGAACCGATCAGCTTTTGGGGCGGTCTCGATCCGGACACCGGGGAGATCATCGACCGCCGGCATCCGCTCAGCGGACGCAACGTCGCCGGGCGGGTCCTCGTCCTGCCGCACGGCCGCGGCTCGTGCTCGGCCAGTGGGGTGTTCCTGGAAGCCATCCGCAATCGCACCGCACCGGCGGCGGTGATCGTTGCGCGCGTCGATCCGATCATCGGGCTCGGTGCCATCCTGGGAGAGGAGTTGTACGGGCGTACCGTGCCGGTGGTGCTCGTCTCTCCGGAAGAGCACGAGTCGATCGCCGACGGCGATCGCGTCGAGATTATGCGGGAAGGCCGCGTCGTGATCTCGCCCGGTCTCCGAAGTCCCGAATCACGCGGCGGACGCTGACCGCGTCTTCATGGCTTTGGCCCACGCCGAGATCGGCGAGGGCGCGACGGTGGTCGGCGCCGCCGATCCTGTCGAGGTCGTCTCCCGTTGGCGGCCCGAGGGCATGCCGGGTCTTGAGCTCGACGATGCGGCGGAACGATTCGTCGATGGGTTCGGGCGAAAGGCGGCCGACGCGGACGGCTTCGCGCAGGGCGGAGACGATCGACTCGACGACGTCGGACCGGCGCAGCGACGGTCGCTTGCGCACGCAGAGCACCAGATCGGCACCGGCCTCGATCGCGCAGACGGCCGCTTCGGCCGGGGGGACGAGCCTGGCGATACCGGCCATCTCTAAATCGTCGGTGACGATGAGCCCTGGGAATCCCAGGTCGCGGCGCAGCAGGTCGTCAAGGGTGGGTCGGGAGAGCGTCGCGGGAGTGCCCGCCGGGTCGAGCGCGGGATAGGTCACGTGCGCGGTGAGGATGAGGTCGATGCCGTCGACGATGGCACGTTGAAACGGCGGCAGTTCCACCTCGGCCAGAGCGGCCCGGTCCTTCGCAACCGTGGGAAGGGACCGGTGCGAGTCCTGGGTCGTGCTGCCGTGTCCGGGGAAATGCTTGGCGGTGGCCAGGACGCCGGCGTCCCGCAGACCCCGGATGAAGGGAATGGCGGCTGCCGCGACCGCCTGCGGGGTCGACCCGAACGACCGGCCGCGGCGGCCGATGACCGGGTTGTTCGGGTTGTCGGCGACGTCAAGGACGGGGGCGAAGGCGACGTTGACGCCGACCGCGTGCATCTCTTCCCCGGCCGCTCGGGCATAGCGCCGGATCGCCTCGGGCGACCGGCAGGCGCCGACGGCCGCCGCGCTCGGTAGACCCAGAAAACCGGCTGCCGTGTTGAGACGTTGGACCTGTCCTCCCTCCTGGTCGGTCGCGATCAGCAGGGGGAGACCGTGGGCGGCGAGCGCGAGTTCTTGCAGGTCGCGCGTCAGCGCCAGAACCTGGGCCGGCGACTCGACGTTGCGGCCCATCAGGATCACGTTGCCGACGTGGAGATCGCGAATCAGGTGCCGGGCATCGGCGGCGACGGTCGGGCCGGGGATACCCGCCATGACGAGTTGACCGATCTTGACCTCGATGGGCGTGTCCACCGGTCCCGCCTTCATCAAACCCTATGAAGCGGCGATTCGAGACGCGACCTCGTCGCCGAAGCGCGACGTGGTGGCGCCGGTTTGGCCGGTCGCGGCGATGTCGGGCGTGCGGACCGCATCCTCGATCGTCGAGCGGACGGCGTGTTCGACGGCGTTCGCCTCGGCGTCGAGACCGAGCGAGAGGCGGAGGAGCATCGCCAGCGACATGATGGTCCCGGTCGGGTTGGCGCGGCCTTGGCCCGCCATGTGCGGCGCGCTGCCGTGGATCGGTTCGTAGACGCCGCGCCGTCGCCGGTCGGAACCGGCGCGGGGCGCGCCGATGCTGGCCGAGGGGAGGAGCCCGATCGAGCCGGCGAGGACGGACGCCTCGTCGGTGAGGATGTCGCCGAACATGTTCTCCAGGACGACGACGTCGAACCGGGCCGGTTGGCGGATCAGGCGCATCGACATCGCATCGACCAGGACGTGCTCGAGCTCCACGTCCGGAAACTCGGCGGCGACGCGCGTGACGACCTCGCGCCAGAGTCGCGAGGTGGCCAGGACGTTGGCCTTGTCGACGCTGGCGACCTTCTTCTTGCGGCCGCGGGCGAGTTCGAAAGCGAGACGGCTGACGCGCTCGATCTCGTGCTCGCGATAGACCATGGTGTCGACCGCGGCCTGACCGCGGCGTTCGCGCCATTGCCGGGAGGGGCGGCCGAAGTAGATCCCCCCGGTGAGCTCGCGCACGACCATCACGTCGACGCCCTTGACGATCTCCGGTTTCACCGGCGAGGTGTCGGCCAGCGCATCGTAGACGGCGACGGGGCGGAGATTGGCGTAGAGCCCCATCCCTTTGCGCAGGGCGAGGAGACCGCGCTCCGGGCGACGGGCGACCTCGATCGCGTCCCACGTCGGTCCGCCGACGGCACCGAGGAGGACGGCGTCGGCCTGCTGGCAGCGCGTGAGGTCTTTGGCGCGAAGCGGCACGCCGTAGGCGTCGATCGCGGCGCCGCCGATGTGGACCTCGAAGGTCTCGAAGCGGTGACCGAAGCGGGCGGCGACGGCGTCGAGCGACGTGATGGCTGCGGCGACGATCTCCGGTCCGACGCCGTCGCCCGGCATGAGCGCGATGGTGGCGGTGATCCCCACTGAGGTGCTCCCGAAACTCGGTCGCGATTCGGCGCGACCGGCGAGCGGGCGACACGACCTGTTCGCCCGCGGCCAAACCGCGCGATCATAAACCGAGTGGGTGTCAGCATGCCGCCCGATGAGCAAAGGAGCGCGTCGAACGCGATGATCAGCGGTGAGCGACTGCGGTTGCGACCGATCCGGCGCAGCGATTTGCCGATCCTCCGCGCCTGGTTCGACGATCCGGAGACGACGCGCTTCTGGGGACAACCCGCTCCCCTGGTTGCCGAGGACCTGTTCGAGACCGACCTCGCCGGACGCTTCCGTCGTTTCGACGAGGCGGGTTACTTCATGACCGAGTTGAACGACGGCACGCCGATCGGCCGCATCGAATACGAGCGACTCGATCCGATCGCCAGATCGGCGGAGGTGATGATCCTGATCGGCTCGGAGGAGGGGCGCGGTCGGGGGTTCGGAACCGAGGCGATGGTGGCGTTGCTCGGCTACCTGTTCCACCAGCGTAACCTGTACCGGGTCTCGTTGTCGGTCATCGCCTGGAACGAGCGTGCGATCCGGTCGTACCAAAAGGTCGGGTTCGTGGAGGAAGGGCGGCTACGGGACGACCTGTTTTTCGACGGCCGGTACCACGATCAGGTGGTGATGTCGATCTTGCGGGACGAATTCGAGGCGCGGTGGTCGGCCCCCCCGGCCCCCCAATCCTGGGGGGTGAAGGAGTCATGCCGCTGAGGAACAGTCCTCAAGACCCCCCTCTCGTCTCCCCCCAGGATTGGGGGGCCGGGGGGGGCCAATTCGGCGCACGCATGAGCGGCGTGGGAAGATGCGGTCGTGCGGCGGGGCGAGGAAGAGGTCGCGTTCACGATTCAGGGTCGGTTGCGGGACCACGGTTCTATGCTATGGCAGGGTGTTGATTGCAGTCTCGCGCGATGAGCCCGAGGCGCGCGGAAGCGGTCCAGCGCCTCGCCCAACGCCGGCGCCTGCGCGACCTGCTGCCGCCACGGGACGCTGCGCTCGCCGTCGCCTCCTGGGTCGACGCGGATTCCCACACCGCCAACGAACTGGAGGGTCGCGCCTCACTTTGCCGCGGGCCGGGATCGGCAGTTGGGGCGAGCTGGCGGAGTTGCTGCCGGTCGACGAGGCGGGGTTGATGCGGACCCTCGTCTCGCTGCAAGAGCGGCGGGTGATCATCGCCGAACCCGTTGCCCCCGAACCCCAGATCGAAACGGGGCGGCGCGGTATCGGTCAGCTCTCCGAGGTCGACCTCTGCGCCCTCCTCGATCCGGACCGGCCCGAAGCCTGAGCCGGCTCGATCAGCGCGTCTGGGCCTCGGCGTCGGGACGTTGCGCGCGATCGGTCCTCCGCGGGCCGTCCTACGTTTGCCGAAGGTCGATGACCGTGCCGGACTTCCGTAAGACGGTGCGATAGAACCAGGGCGCGGCGAGCGAGACGTAGATGCGGCCTTCCAATTCGTCGATCAGCCGCTGCGGGATTCCCCCCGCCCCGACGGTGGCCCCGGCGATGGCGCCGGCGATGGCGCCGCGGGCATCGGTCGCGCCACCGGCGTTGACGGCGGTGAAAACGGCGTCCTCGAACGCGGCGGCACTCATCGCCGCGTAGAGGGCGGTGGCCACCACCGGAGCGGCGGCGAGGTCGCTGCCGAGTCGCGGGATGGCGGTTGCCGCGGGTTCGCCGGCGGCGAAGAGCGAGGCGGCACGGTCCAACTCCGCGGCGACCGAACCGACGTCGACGAACGCGGCGGTCGTCCTCGCCCAATCGGCCGCGGGCACCTCGCGGCGGGCGGCGAGTTGGACGGCAAAGGCGACGGCGGTGGTGGCGGCGATGGCGAGCGGACTGCCGTGGGTGAGGCGGGTGACGAGTTCGGCGTCGGCGCGGAGATCGACCGGGTGCAAGGGACCGATGGCGTGGATGAGACCGATCGGGATACCGCGGGCCGCGACGTCGCCGGTTGCCGGGTCGTCCTCGTCGATGGGTACCTGGTAGTCCAGCGTCTCGGCCGAGCTGGCGAGCGAGGCGAGGGTGGCGTTGCCCATCCAACGTTTCGACTCGCCGGCGGCGAGGAATCCCAGGCGGGCGCCGATGTTGTCGGCGTCGAGTTCACCGTGGTTGGCGGTGAAAGACTCGACGATGCAGAGGGCCACCTCTGACTCGTCCGTGAACTCGCCGGCCTTGATCTCCGCGCCTTCGGGGAAGATGCGCTGGTGGTAGCCGTCGATCGTCCCGAATCGTTCCTGGATGCGCGCCGCACTCCAACCGGCGACCGGCATGCCGAGCGCATCGCCGATCGCCATGCCCAGCAGGGCGCCGAGAAACCGCTCCTGATCCGCTCCTTTGTTCGCCATGGTCCCATCCACCTCGATCGACGTGATTCCTTCGCCGCGCGTTGCCGACCGATTGTCGGATGCAACGGTCTATGGATGCCACGTATCCCGGCCGGCGCAGGCCGTCAGGGCAGGGCGAGGATGGTTTGCACCTCGAAGCTTTGGGCCAGCGATGAGACGCGGTAGCCGAACTCGCCGGTGAGGTAACCGGTGGCGCGTTCCAGCGTGTGGCCGGCCGCCGCCCAGAGCCCGCGGTGGTACTCGAAGGCGATCGTCGGACGCCACCGCCCGAGCGTCTCCCGCGCGCCGACCAGGGCGGCGAAGTCCTCGCCCTCGAGATCCGTCTTGATCAGGCTCACGTCGGCGAGCCCGACCTCCGCGACCAGGGCGTCGATGGTCGTGGTCGCGACCGCGACGACCTCGCCGGTCGCGGTCGGCGGGCGGTGGAAGCTGGCGTTGCCCTGGTTGCTATCGCCCGCGTCGGGGACGACGAGCCGCCGCCGCCCGGCGCCGGCGGAGACCGCGAACCGCGCCGCCGCGACGTTGGCCAGGCCGTTGAGCCGGCAGTTCGCCGCCAGGCGGTCGGCCAACCGCCCGACCGGTTCGATCGCCAGGACGCGGCCGTGGGGAGCGACGCGGGTGGCCATCGGGCAGGCGTGGCAGCCGACGTTGGCACCGGCGTCGATCACGTCGTGGCCGGGCCGCAGCAGCGGGA
>DATBFX010000009.1:0-15047 GCA_036558305.1 Thermomicrobiales bacterium
GGGCTTCCTCAGCACGCGCTTCCCGTTCCCGCACAGCGCCGAGCTGACGTTCGATGCACCCGGCGAGTATCCCTACTACTGCGCCATCCACGGCAGCCCCAACCAGGGCATGCGCGGCACCATTGTCGTCAAGTAGCCGCCTGACCGGCACGCGATCACGCCGGGGGCCTGGGGCATTGATTGCCTGGGTCCCCGGCGAGACCTGCGTTCGCGGAGTCCGCGCATCGATCGCGGCGGCAGTGGAGCCTTCCGGACTCCCCGCAACCGGTTGCGCTTCCGAATTCCTCGTTGGTCTCTCGGAGTGCAAGATGCAGTAATCGCCCTGCTCCCCGGGTGTATCGAACGTCAGCTCGTACGTGTCTTGCGGCTGGTAGCCGTCCCACCCGACCAGACTCGGGTCGACCCCGAGATCGCCCGATTTGTGGTAGCCGCTGCCGCTAAAGGTGCGACGGCCTTGCGGGAAGAACGCCGGTGCCGGTGCCGGCGGAAATCGGGACCTTGGTCCCCCAGGAATTACCCAAACGGTCGCCTTCATTACGCCAAGCTTTGTGCATACTTGAACAGATTTGATTGCCAGTGTCCTATCGGCTCTGCAACAGCGCGTCGCAGGGCCGCCGGGGAGCGTTTGCCCCTGTCTGGGGCAGATCGGGATGGAAACTGCCATGGATCGTCGGCGCCTCGCTTCCCTGCTTCCCACCGCTTCGCGCCTGTCCCGGCGTAACGCTCTACTTCGCCTGGGGAGCGCCTCGGCCGTGGCCGTTACGGGACTGGGGATGGCGAAGTCGGCACCGGCGCTGGAGGCGGTCGCCGAGGAGGCGTGGCCGGCACCCAAGGGAGAACCTCGGTTGCGAGAGTTCGCACTGACGGCCGCGGAATTCGACTGGCCGCTGATGGAGGACACGGTCGTCCGCGCTTGGGGCTACAACGGCCAGATGCCTGGGCCAGAACTTCGCGTGCGCGAGGGCGACCGAGTCCGCGTCACATTGACCAACGAACTCCCCGTGCCGACGACGATCCATTGGCATGGCGTCAACGTTCCCAACGCGATGGACGGCGTGGCCGGGCTCAATCAGGCCCCGGTCGACCCCGGCGCCTCCTTCGTCTACGACTTTATCGCAACGCCGGCCGGAACCCGCTGGTACCACTCGCACACCGATCCGGCGCTTCAGGTGCCGATCGGTCTCTACGGCGTCTTGATCGTCGAGCCGCGCGTCACGGTCGAGACCTACGACCGCGACGACACCTACGTCCTCGCCGAGTGGGACGCCGAGTTGACCCCGGCGGTGGCGGCAGGAACCGCGTCGCGTGGCCCCGGCGACCGCACCCTGCGCGGCGGCGAATTGGGCAGCGACTACTTCTTGATGAACGGGAAAATGCACGGCGCAGTCCCGCCCATCGTCGTGAAAACGGGCGAGCGCGTGCTGATCCGGCTCCTCAATGCCGGCAGCCTGCCGCACGCATTCCATACCCACGGTCACTCCTTTCAGATCGTCGCCACCGACGGCAATCCCGTCCCCGCGGCCGGTCGGTGGACGAAAGACACCGTGCTGATCGGTCCGTCTGAGCGCTACGACCTGGCGCTGGTCGCCGACAACCCCGGTGTCTGGATGGTCCACTGCCACATGGAACACCATATGGCCAACGGGATGATGACGCTCCTCGCCTACGAGGGGTACAAACCGACCGGACCCGTCGCCGATTTCTATGACGCCGCTCCGGCCGACGCGACGCCCACCGTGCCCGGGCACGACGGCGGGGACATGCCGCCGGGCATGGCGATGGACACGCCAACCGCCGCGCCCACCTCGGTCCCGTCCGCGACGCCGGCGGATGCGACGACCGGTCCGACGGCCACGGTGTCGATGGTCGACGACCGCTTTGTCCCGAACGGGTTGGCGGTGGCCATCGGCACGACCGTGACCTGGACCAACAACGGGCAGGATTGGCACAGCATCGCGAGTTTCGACGGCAGCTTCGAATCGGACCGGATTTCCCCCGGTGAGTCGTATTCCCACCGGTTCGACGAGGCCGGAACCTACCAATACGTCTGCAAGCACCACTTCATGCAGGGCATGACCGGGGCGATCACGGTCTCCTAACCCACCGCCCGATCGTCGGTCCGGCAATCGGCGGTGCCGCGAGTGTTGCGCCGCCGAAGGCGCCGCTGGGTTCGCGCCGTCAGTCGAAAAACGGCGCGAACCAACTCTCCGGGATCTCCAATCCCAAACCCGGAGCGTCGCTGGGCGTCAACCAGCCGTCCTTCGGCGCCGCTTGTCCAGGCAACGCCCAACCCTCGGCCAGTGGCACACCGGGCGCGGTGCCGACGAAACATTCCAGCCACGGGACCGCCGCCGATGCATGAGAGAAGTGTTGCCCGGCGGGGGTGTTCCCTCCGCCGTGCAAGATCACGCTCAGCCCGGATGCTTGCGCGGTGGCGGCGATCTGCTGGCAAACCGTGACGCCGCCGCACCAGTTGATGTCCGGCTGGAGGATGTCGACGACGCGGTGACTTGCCGCCCATTGGAACGGAAGCGGCGTATACCAATGTTCTCCGGTTGTCAGGGTTTGCCAGGGAAGGCGTGCCCGAAGCGCGAGGTGCGCGTCGTGATCGTCCGGGACGAGGCATTCCTCGATCCACTTGAGCCGGTATGGGCGGAGCACGTCGGCGAGTCGCACCGTGTATTCGACGTCGAACGCCATCCAGCAGTCGAGCATGAGTTCGCACTCGTCGCCGATCTGCTCGCGTGTCTTGGCGACGAACTCCTCGTTCTTGCGGATGCCGTCGAGACCGTCGGCTGGGCCGTAGGGACAGGCGAGCTTGAAGGCGCGGAAACCGAGTTCCTGGTACCAGGCGACGTCGTTGCCGGTCGCGTAGCAGAAGAGCTTGTCCTTTTGCGGACCGCCCAGCAGTTCGTAGACCGGCCGGTCGAGCAGTTTGCCGCGCGCATCCCAACAGGCGATGTCGACCGCGCTGACGGCGTACGAGGCGAGTCCGCTCGAACCGTAGAGTTGGGTCATGCGGAACATCATGTCGGCCAGGCGATCCGCGGCCATGACGTCCTGACCGACGAGTTGCGGTGACAGGTGGTCGTCGATCACGGCCGCGGTCGCGCGACCGTGCGCGGTGCTGCCGTAACCGATCGTTCCATCTTCCAACGTGACCCTGCACCACGTCTGCTCCCATTTCGGGAACCAGAGGGCACGCAAGGCCTTCACGTGCGGGTAGCGCGACATCGGGTTGGCAACCTCGGCCGATTCCGACCAGGAAGCGCGGCGTTTGGCGGGGTGCTCGTTCCGCGGGGGAACCGTGAGTCGCATCGCCTCGATCGCGGTGATTTTCACGAATGGTGATCCTTTCAGGTAACTTGATCCAGAGTTCGCCGAAATGATTGACCCGTGGAAAGCCTGTCCGATTGGCCGGTCACGTCGGCAACTGACGTCACAGACGATACCCGAGAACCCGATTCTGCGCCGCCCTCACGCGTTGCACCGTCCGCCGTGCAATTCGGTAGGATGGGTTCTGTCGAAGCGGTGGCGACGATGGAAAACAGGAGGAGCAGAGGATGAGCCGGCTCGGGGTGATCGGTTACGGCAGGCGGATGCAACACATGCTGAAGACGATCGATCGCTTCAAATCGGGGGCGACCGTCGCCGCGGTTCTCGATCCCCGCGAGACGGACTTGCGGGCGGCATTTCCCGAGGCGCTCACCGGGGTTGCGTTCTACGGCGACGTCGATCGGATGCTCGACGAGCAACAACTCAACGGCGTCCTGATCGGTACCCGTTGCACCCTCCACACCCCGTACGCGGTCAAGGTGCTGGAGCGGAATCTGCCGCTCTTCCTGGAAAAACCGGTGGCGACCAGTTGGGACCAACTCGCGGAACTGCAAGCGGCGAGCGAGCGGACGACGAGTCAGGTCGTCGTGTCGTTCCCGTTGCGCGTCTCACCGCTTTGCGAGACCGCCCGCCAAATCATCGACTCCGGAGCGATCGGCACGGTCGAACATGTCCAGGCGGTGAACAACGTCCCCTTCTACGCCGCTGACTACTACCACGGCTGGATGCGCGACGAAGCGCAGACGGGCGGTCTCTGGCTGCAAAAGGCGACCCACGACATCGATTACCTCAACTACCTGATCGGGCAGCCGCCGCTCGGAGTCGTCGCAATGGAGTCGAAAACCGTCTTCCGCGGCGACATGCCGGCGGGACTCAAATGCGTCGATTGCTGGCGCCAGGTGGAGTGCCCGGAAAGTCCCTACAACCTCTTCCGGCAGGGCGTGACCCACGAGGTCGAACCCAACGACTGGTCGTGCAGCTTCGCCGTCGACACGGGCAACCACGATTCGGCCAGCGC
The DNA here is from genome assembly GCA_036558305.1 of Thermomicrobiales bacterium. GTDB lineage: Bacteria > Chloroflexota > Chloroflexia > Thermomicrobiales > UBA6265 > DATBFX01. The sequence continues at coordinate 4,355 of DATBFX010000009.1, forward strand.
CATCATCCGCTACGAGTCTGGGATCCACGCCGTCTACACCCAGAACTTCTACACGCGGCGGGGTGCGGTCGCCCGCGGGGCGACGCTCGTCGGCTATCTCGGCACGGTCGCCTTCGACTGGTACAAGGACGAACTGACCGTCCATTACCACCACTCGGCCCGAGTCGAACGCCACCGCTTCGAATCGACCGGCGTGGGGCACCACGGCGGCGACGAAGCACTCGTCGCGGAATTCCTCAACGCGGTTGCGGGCAAGGAGAGCACACGGGCGCCGCTGGCGGCAGGAATCCTCAGTGCTCAGATGTGCCTGATGGCCCGCGACTCCTGCCAGACCAACGCGTTCCAGGAGTTCCGACCTCTCATGGCGCGGCAAGTGGTCGCTTGAGTGCCGGAGTCGCGGCTACGGCCGGCGTGGATGACGGGTGTCCGGGCCGAGCGCGACTAGCCGGGCGTCGAGCGAGTCCTGGGCGGCCTGGAGAGCGGTCATCGCCGGACGAACCGACCGACCGGAGACCGCGGGTTCGCGCGCCTCGCGGATCGCCGCGAAGAAGTCGGCGTCCTGGCGCGCGATCGGGGAATCCGAATTGTCCGCGTCGGTCCCGTCCGCTTCGACCAGGAGTTGCTCGCCGTCGTGCAAACGCCCATCGGCGAAGAGGAGCGTGCGTTCCTCGCCGATGATCAGGTAGTCGTGGAACGGGATCGTGACGTGGTACGACATGGACACGGTGACGAGTTGATCCCTTTCCGTGCGCATCGTCAGACTGAGGTCCATCGGGATGTCGAGGTCGCCGCCTGGGAGCGCCACTTGAGCAACCGTCTCGACCGTCTCGCCGCGGTCGGCGACGCCGAGCAACCAGAGCGCGGCGTCGACGGCGTGGCAGCCATGGTGCCACAACAGGTTGTCGGTCCACGACCGGCGGCGACCTCGCCAGTTGACGTTCTCGCGCCGGCCGAACATGTAGCGGGAGACGATGGCGTGCGGATGGATCTCGCCCGTCGCGATGAGTCGCCGGACTTCGATCAACGCCGGCAGGTAGCGCTGCGTATGGCACACCATCAACCGCCGGTCGACCTCGCCGGCCAGGGCCGTCAACCGCTCGGTGTCCGCGACGGACAACGCCAGCGGGATCTCGCAGAGGACGTGCTTGCCCGCCCGCAGACACCGTTCGGTTTGCGCGGCATGGACGGGAGTGGGCGAGCAGACGATCACCGCGTCGACGTTGGGATCGGCCAGCAGATCGTCGAGCGAGGTGTGCACGACTTCAATGCCGAACTCGCGGGCAAACGCGGCGGTCGGTGCGCCCTGTGGACCCATGACCCCATAAAGGCGCAGGTCATGCCCCCCGGTGAATGCGGCCAGCGCGCCGATGGCCCGCGCATGGTCCTGGGCGATCGAACCGTACCCGAGGATCGCGATGTTCACCAATCCGCTCCTGACGTGCGGCGTGATGGTCGGACGGCGAGTATAACTCCGGGCCCGAGAGGCGACTGCGCGGAGGCGAACGAGGGAGCGAATCAATGATCGTCGTCGACAGCCACTGCCATGTCTCGCCGCTTTGGTACGAGCCGGTGGAGTCCCTGCTCTTCCAGATGGAGCGCCACGGCGTAGCCCACGCCGTTCTGATCCAGATGCAGGGGCAGTTCGACAACGCCTACCTGTTCGAGTGTGTCCGGCGATTTCCGGGCCGGTTCGCCCCGGTCGTGCTCGTCGATGCCACGCGGCCCGACGCGGTCGACGCGCTGGCGCGGCTCGCGGACGCCGGCGCGAGTGGGGTTCGACTCGGCGCGGCGACACGCTCACCGGGAGCCGATCCGCTCGCCATCTGGCGGGCCGCGTCGGACCTGGGTCTCGCCGTCAGTTGCGCCGGCGCGGCGGCCGACTTCGCGTCTGAGTCGTTTGCGGACGTCGTGGCCGCCCTGCCCGAGCTGCCGATCGTGGTGGAGCACCTCGGCGCCGCCAGCCAACCCGACCGCGATGCAAACGAACGCGCCGCTCGGTTGAACGCCATGACACTGGCCCGCTTCCCGAACGTGTCCATCAAGCTGCCGGGGCTCGGCGAATTCTGTCGACGGGCGTTGCCGATCACCGATCCCGATCCGTTCGAGCAGCCCAACCCGCCTCTGCTGGAAATGGCCCTCGGCGCGTTCGGCAGCCACCGGCTGATGTGGGGCAGCGACTACCCGCCGGTCAGCGGACGCGAAGGGTACGGCAACGCGTTGCGCCTGCCTATGGCACGCTTCGCGGCGTTCCGGAACGTGACCGACGGAGATCCTGACCGGATCTTCGGCGGGACGGCGTTGGCGGTCTTTCCCGTTCGTGGTTGATCGAGGAGTCCGGAGGCCACTGAGATGACGCTGAACGTCGCGGTGATCGGCGCGGGGCGACGCGGTCGAATGCACACCGGTGCGGTCGCGGACTGCGAGGATCAGGCGAGGGTGGTGGGGATCGCCGACGTCGACGAGGGCCGAGCGCGCGATCTCGTCGCCGCGGATGCCCCGTATGCCACTCCCTTCGCCGACCCGCTCGCGATGCTCCGCGAGACGCGGCCGGACGTCGTCTTCGTGACCAGCCCGCCGCCTCTGCACCGCGAGCAGACCGTCGCCGCGCTCGAGGGTGGCGCCCACGTCGTGCTCGAGAAACCGATCGCCCTCACGGTCGCGGAGGCCGAGGCGATCGGCGAGGCGGCGGCGCGCACCGGTCGCCTGGTCCACGTTTGCCACCAGCTCCGCTACGGACCGGGGATCGCCGATCTGCGCGAACTCCTGTCGAGGCAGCCGGTCGCGTTGACCCACGTCTGGAACTATCGGAAGGGGCCGGACATCCCCGGCAATTGGTCGCGGTCCTGGGGTGGCGGTCACGTGGTCGAGTGGGGTATCCACTACCTCGACCTCTGCCGCTATCTGATGGGTACCGAACCGGTAGAAGTCTACGCACGCTACACCGATCAGGTGCTGCGCGGCCAACCGAACTGGGACAACTGGGACGGCTACAGCTTGACGATCCGGTGGGCGAACGGCGCCGTCGGCAGTTACGCCAGCACCTATGCCCTGAAACCGGGGCTTGAACCCGACAGCGGTCTCGTCCTCGTCGCGTCCGAGGGCAAGGCGTCGTTCGACTGGACGGGCGCCACCTGGGCCACGCCGGACGCCACCCTGACCTGGTCCGCCGATCCCGGTGATAACGAGCGCGAGTTGGCACGGGCGTTCTTCGCGGCAATCGGCACCGGCGAGACCGGTGGCTTGCGGCAGTCGTTCGACGACGCTCTTCGGACGCACCGGTTGGTGATGGCGGCGAATGCCTCGGCGGAGAGGGGTGAGCCGGTGCGTTTCTGACACGCCCGGTGGGATAGTCGGCGACTCTTGCCAAACCAACGCCGTTCGGGAGTTCGGGCCCTGCGCGAGCGACTACCGGCTCCATTTGGGACGTCGGCACTGTGGGGCACCCAAAGCACGCCGCCCTGCCTACCGGTTCTGGACCTGAGTCAACCGAGCGGTCTGGTGCCCGGCCCCCCGGCCATGTGACCGGTTCACCTTGCGCGAATTTCGGGTATGCTATCTGCATCGCCTTGCCGTTAGCGTCGAGTTCGTCGATCGTCCACACGCCGGGGGCCGACGTTACAGCAATCTCTCTCCGAAGTCGGTAAGGACCGGTTGCTGCTCGCATCGTCGATCTTGGCACCTCGCCTCAAGGCTGGTGACTATGGCCGCGATTGCCCAACAACGCTCGACCCCGGCGCGGATCGGCGTCCTCGCACCGGTCCGGCGGGTCGGTTCCCACTTCCTCGTCCGCCGCATCGCCAAGGCGATCTTCACCATCTATTTCGTCAGCACCTTGATCTTCTTCCTCATCCGCCTGTTGCCGGGAAGCCCCGTCGAGGTTTACATCAACCAGTTGGTCACCCAGTACGGGTATTCGTATGACGTCGCGGCCGACCAGGCGCGGTCGTTGTTCGCCGTCGATCCGAGCCAACCGCTCCTCGTCCAGTACCTCGACTACTTGAAAAACATCGCCCACGGCGAACTTGGGCAATCGATGCTCTCGCCCGGCGTGCCGGTCACGCAGATCATCTTCAAATATCTGCCGTGGACGATCTTCAGCGTCGGTATCGGTTTGATGCTGGCGTTCCAGTTCGGCGTCGTCTTGGGCATGGTCATGGCCTACCGCCGGAATACCGGGTTCGACAACGTCCTTTCGGCGATTGCCTCGATCTTCAATTCCGTCCCCAGCTATCTCTTCGGTATCATGGTCATCGTCTTCTTCGGCGTTCGGCTCGGCTGGATCCCCTTCGCTGACATGCGCGGTAACCTCTCGTCTGGTCAGGAGGTAGAATTCAGCTTCGCCTTTTTCAAGGACGCGCTCTACCATGCGGCATTGCCGATCCTGACGTATACCGTGGCCGGACTCGGGGCCTGGATGCTCTTGATGAAGAGCAGCACGGTCACGGCATTGGACGAGGACTTCGTCACCGCGGCGCGGGCACGGGGGCTTCCGGAGCGCCGGATCGCGCTCGTCTATGTCGGGCGCAACGCGATCCTTCCCCTCTTTGCCCAACTGACGATCGCGATCGGTTTCATCGTCGGCGGTTCGTTCCTGGTCGAGCCGATTTTCCAATACCAGGGAATCGGCTTGACACTGTTCCAGGCCATCCAATCGCGCGACTACCCGCTGCTGCAGGGCATTTTCTTGATCATCACGATCTCGGTCGTGGTTGCCAACCTGGTCGCCGACTTGCTCTACAGCCGGCTCGATCCACGCATCCGGGCTGCCGGAAGGAGCAAGTAGACCATGGTCCAGACGACGGCGGACCTGACCCACGTCGGACCAACCGAGGAAGTCCTGATCGCCGCGCGCCGCGTCGGTTGGTGGCAAGTCATTCTGCGCTTCATCCGGCGCGACAAGATCGGGGCGGTCGCCTTCCTCGTCTTCGGATTCTTCGTCTTCCTCGCCATCTTCGGACCGATGATCACCTCGTCGTCGAAGGTCACCGATCTCAACCAGATCTACAGCCAGCCTTCTCGCGCTCACATCCTCGGCACCGACTACGCCGGGCACGACGTCTTCACGCAGATCGTCCGTGGTGCGCGCAGCGTCATGGTCGTCGGAGCGTTGGCGGCTTTGCTCTCGACGCTGATCGCGGTGACGTTCGGCGCTTTGGCCGCGCTGGCCGGCGGCGGTTTCGACTCCTTCGTCCTGTTGATCGCCGACGTTGTGCTGACGATCCCCTACATCGTCTTGCTCGGGGTTCTGGCGACCTTCCTCAAGTTGAACAGTCCGATCTATCTGGCGGTCATCATCGCCGCGGTCTCCTGGCCAACCCTGTTGCGCGCGGTGCGGGCGCAGGTGCTTTCGCTTCGAGAGCGCGAATACATCGAGGCCGCCCGCGTCCTCGATCTCGGTACGCCGCACATCCTCTTCCGCGAAGTCCTGCCGAACATGACCAGCTACATCGTGATCAACTTCGTCATCGCCATGACGAATGCGATCTATGGTCAGATCATCCTTTACTTCTTCGGGCTGGTCCCCCTTTCGGGCGACAACTGGGGGTTGATGATCCAACTCGGCTACACGAAGGGGGCGATCTTCTTCAAGGACAGTCTCTGGTACATCCTGTCTCCCATCGTCGCCATTTCGTTGCTTCAGCTCTCACTGGTCATGATCTCCCGCTCCCTGGAGGAGATCTTCAACCCGCGGCTGCGAGAGGGATGACGTGGGTAGGGCATCCGCCACGAGCGCGACCGGTTCGCAAGACAACGGGCAACTGGCGGACGACGTCGTCCTCTCGATCCAAGATCTCTGGGTCGACTACCAAACACCGTCCGGTCGGATGCAGGCCGTGCGCGGTGCGAGCCTCGAAGTTCGCGCCGGCGAAGCCGTCGCCCTGATCGGCGAAAGCGGTTCCGGCAAGACGACGATGGGGTTGGCGCTGCTCCGCCTCCTCGTCAGAACGGCGCGGGTCGCGAAGGGGCGCGCGCTCTTTCGGACCGGCGACGGTCGTGTCCTCGATGTCTTCGCCCTCGACAATGAGGAGTTGCGGCAATTCCGCTGGCAAGAATGCTCGATGGTGTTCCAGGCGGCGCTCAATTCACTCAACCCGGTCCTCAAGATTGGGGACCACTTCGTCGAGACGGCGCGCGCGCACGGGAAGAGGAACGACAAGCAAACCATGACCCGGGCCCTCGAGCTGCTGCGCATGGTCCAGCTCGACGCCGAACGGGTCATCTCCTCGTTCCCGCACGAATTGAGCGGGGGTATGCGGCAGCGCGTCTCGATCGCGCTCAGTCTGTTGCTGGAACCGCAGCTGATCATCCTCGACGAGCCGACGACGGCGCTCGACATCCTGACGCAGCGGGCGATTATCGACGTCATTCGCTCATTGCGGCAACAACTCAGTTTCACGATGGTCTTCATCTCCCACGACCTCTCGCTCGCCGCCGAGTTGGCCGATCGGGTGGCGACGATGTACGCGGGCGAACTCGTCGAATTCGGCGACGTGCGTGAGGTCTTCTACAATCCCCGGCATCCCTACACCGTCGGGTTGCTGAATGCGGTGCCGCCGATCGCCGGCGAGGAATTTACGCCGCTGACGGCGATCCCCGGCTCGACGCCGAATCTGCTGGCGATGCCGTCGGGTTGCTCCTTCCATCCGCGTTGCCCCTACGCGACCGAACTCTGTGCGCGCCAGACGCCGCCGTTGTTCAAGGTCGGCGACGATCACCAGGCCGCCTGTTTCCATCGCGATCGGGTCACCCGCAGCCAGGAAGTCTGGGAGAAGGCGACGACGTGAGCGGACCGCTGCTGAGTCTCGATCACCTGAGCCGCGAGTTCAACACCCGGCGCGGCCGCATCGTTGCGGTGGACGACGTCTCGCTGGAGATCGAGCGCGGCGACATCCTCTGCCTGGTGGGGGAGAGCGGCAGCGGCAAGACCACCGTCGCCCGGATGGCGGCGGGGCTGTTGGAACCGACCCACGGGACCATCCGGTTCGAGGGTCGCGACCTGCGGCAGATGTCGAAAGACGATCACTCGGTCTATCGGCGGGCAGTCCAACTCGTCCATCAGGACCCCTATTCCTCGCTCAACCCGGTGCACACCATCGGCGAAACCCTGCGGGCGCCGCTGCTCCACCACAAACTGGTCCGGGGACGGCGCGAGGCGACCGAGCGGGCGGCCGAGTTGTTGACGACCGTCGATTTGACCCCGCCGCAAAACTTCCTCGGCAAGTACCCGCACCAACTCAGCGGTGGTCAGCGGCAGCGGGTGGCCGTGGCGCGGGCGCTGGCGCTCAATCCCCGCTTGATCATCGCCGACGAAGCCGTGTCGATGGTCGATGTTTCGATCCGAGTCAGCATCCTGAACACGATGCTTAAGCTCCGCAACGACCTCGACGTCGCGTTCCTCTTCATCACCCACGATCTCGCAGTGGTCAAGTACTTCGGTTGGGAGGGACGAGTCGGCGTGATGTACGTCGGCAAGCTCGTCGAGTACGGGAAAACGCCGCAGGTGATCGGCCGGCCGCTCCATCCGTACGCCAGGGCCTTGGAGGCGGCGATCCCGGAAGCCGATCCCGATCTGACGAGGAACAAAGACAAGCTTCAGTTGCGCAGCCTGGACATTCCGAACCTGGCGGCGCTGCCGACCGGCTGCGTGTTTCACCCTCGCTGTCCCTATATTGTCGCCGGTCTCTGCGACGCGGTCGTGCCGCGGTTGATCGACGTCGGCGAAGGCCGCGAGGCAGCCTGCCACGTCGTTGCCCGCGAACGCGGCAAGGAGGCCGTGGCCTAGGGAAGTCGCACGTCACACGTTTCAGGTCACAAGGGGACGTGGACTTGAGACGCAAGAGAGAAAGGAGGTGGCCGAACCAGATCGGCCCAAAATCGCGATCGAACCGTCTACGAGATGCTCCCTGCAGTGGCGCAGGGAAGACGAAAGAACGTATCGACGGGAGGAGACGCTGATGGCCCGCAAACCGACGTTTGACGAGATCGTGCTGAGCCGCCGCCGTCTGATCGGCACGGCCGCCGGCGCCGCGGCCGGGGCCGCGGTTGCCGGTGGGGCGCTACCCGGTTTGAGCGTGCGCGGTGTGGTCGCCCAGGACGGGGCCAAGGAGTTCCATTCCGCCTGGCCCTACCTTCAACCGCCGCAGGGCCACTTCAATCTGATGCAGGGCGTCACCAACTCCATCTTCACGCCGCCGAACATCTACGCGGACCTGATCATCCAGCCGATGGCGATGTACTACTGGGCGTCGAAGGACTGGCTGCCGCTGCTGGCGACGGAATGGAGTTTCCAGAACGGCGACACCTTCCAGGTCAAGCTCCGCCAGGGCGCCAAGTGGAGCGACGGCAACGAGATCACCGCCAAGGACATGCTCGCGACCTTCTCCTGCGCGCGTCTGATGAAGGTGACGCTCTGGGACTACATCGACCAGGTCACCGCGCCCGACGACTACACCGTCAACTTCCACATGAGCACGCCGTCGACCGTCGTCGAGCGCTACGTCCTGCGCTTCAACCCGATGTCCGCCGTCGATTATGGGGACTGGGCGACCAAGGCGGACAACTTGTTCGGCGCCGGGAAAACGCTCGACGACCCGGAACTCAAGCAACTCCTCGACGAATTCACCAAGTTCCGGCCCGAAAACGTCATCGCCAGCGGCCCGTTCATGTTCGACGTCAGCAGCTTCACCAACTCGCAGAACACACTCCTCAAGAACGAGCAGTGCTGGAATGCGAACGACGTCAAGTTCGACCGGATTGTCAATTTCAACGGCGAAACGCCGACCATCACCCCGGTCGTCCTCGCCAAGGACGTCGATTACGCGACCCACGGGTTCCCGCCGGCGACCGAAAAGCAGTTCGTCTCGATGGCCAATCAGGGTCTCCGCGTCCTACGGCCGCCCGTCTACAACGGCTCCGCCATTCGCTTCAACTACAACACCCTCGGCGACATCTTCAACGACAAACGCGTGCGCCAGGCGTTGGCCTACGTCATCAACCGCGACCAGAACGGGACCATCTCGCTCGGCGACTCCGGCGTCGGCATCAAGTACATGACCGGCATGAGCGACATCATGCTCCCGGACTGGGTGAGCGCCGACGACATCGCCAAGCTCAACCAGTACGAATTCAGCCTCGACAAAGCGACCGCGCTCCTGCAAGAGGCGGGTTGGACGAAGGACGGCGATACCTGGAAAACGCCGGACGGCAAGGACGCCGCCTGGGAGCTCTCATTCTCGGCCGAGTTCGCCGACCAATCGGCTTCCGGTCTCGACGTCGTCGAGCAGTTGGGCAACTTCGGTATCAAGCTGGAACCGCGGGCGGTGACGTACACCCAGCACCCGATCGACATCGACCAGGGCAATTTCCAACTGGCGATGGACGGCTGGGGATCGTCGACGAATCCGCACCCGCACTTCGCCTTCGTCCAGGACCTCTTCCTGCACAACACGCAGGCGATCCGAAACGGCGGCAAGGGCGAGGGCTTCCCGCTGCAACAGCACACGGACGTGCTCGGGGACGTCGACCTCGAGAAGCTGGTGATCGATTCCGCGCTCGGGCTCGACGAGAACGCGCAGAAGGCGAACGTCACCCAGATCGTCCTGGCGTACAACGAGCTCCTGCCGCAAATCCCGATGTACGAGCGCTTCGGCAACAACGCCGCCTGGGAGGGCGTCCGCGTCAAGGCCTGGCCGGCCGACGACGATCCGATCCTGAAGAACGCGCCGTACGCCGACGGCATCCCGACGATGTTGATGTACACCGGCAAACTGGAACCGGTGTAGGAACGACCCTCACCAGCACCCAGAGGGTACCCGCCCCCTCTCCCGGTGCGCGGGAGAGGGGAACGCGCCCATCGGCAAGTCTCCCCTCCCCCTGCGTAGGGCCGGGTACCGGGAACCCTCTGGGTGCGGTGGTGGTCGGGGGTGGGGGCTGCTCTGACGAAGGAGGCTATTGCTCGTGACGAGGGTCGCGGTCGTCGGCGCCGGGGTGATGGGCGCCATGCAGGCGAAGGTGTGCGCGGGGCTGCCGGGGGTGACCGTTGCCTGGATCGCCGATCAGGACGCGATCAGAGCGGAGCTGCTCGCCAGTGAACTGGGGGCGCGGGCAACGACCGACGGCGAGACGGCCATCGCCGGCGACGTCGACGCCGTCATCGTCACCGTCCCGACGCCGTTCCATCGGGCCGTGACCGAAATCGCCGCCGCGCACGGCAAGCACGTCTTTTGCGAGAAGCCGATCGCACGGACACTCGACGACGCGGAAGCCATGGTCGCTGCCTGCGAGCACGCGGGCGTCCGCTTCATGGTCGGGCACGTCTGCCGCTTCTTCCCGGAGTTCGTCAAGATTCGCGACGTGCTTCGGGAAGGAACGCTCGGCCAGATCGGTCTCGTTCGCGCCTCGCGTGTGAGTGCCCATCCCCCGGCGGACCGGGGTTGGTTTGCGGACCTGGGGGCGAGTGGTGGTCTGGTCGTCGATCTGATGATCCACGACTTCGATACCTTGCGCTGGTACTTCGGTGACGTCGAGCGGGTGTTCGCGCACGGCCTGAGTTACACGCCGTACCAACCGAAGTGCGATTACGCATTGGCGGTCGTGCGGTTTGCCAGCGGCGTGATCGCGCACGTCGAGGGTAGCTGGGCGCACAGCACCTGGCGGACGGCGATGGAAATCGTCGGCGAGCACGGGATCGTCC
>DATBFX010000010.1:0-5966 GCA_036558305.1 Thermomicrobiales bacterium
CCCCTCTCCCTTCCGAGGGCGAGGGGAGCACTCCTCAACCGAACACGGCGACAATTGAGGCGTTCCTGCCCATCGGCGCGGTTCCCCCTCGCCCTCGGAAGGGAGAGGGGGCCAGGGGGTGAGGGCCGCTCTACGCCGTCAGCACGATCTTGCCGAAGCCGTCGCGCGACTCGGCGCGGCGGTGGGCCGCGGCCGCCTCAGACAACGGGTAGACCCGGTCGATCGCCGGGGTGAGGGCGCCGCGGAAGGCAAGCCCCATGGCGTTGACGAAGTCGCGCCAGTTGCCCATCGGGGCGCCGTGGATGCTGCGGTGGCGCTGGTAGAGCTCGCGGATGTCGAACTCGGGGCGGTTGCCGAGGGTGGCGCCGCAGACGACGAGGCGACCGCCGCGGGCCAGGCTGCGGATACTCTCGGCCCAGGTCGCGCCGAGCGGATCGACGACCACGTCGATCCCGCGCCCGGCCGTCTGCTCCAGGACCCAGGCGGAGAATGGACCGGCCGCGGGATCGACGGTCGCCGCGGCTCCGTGCTTCTGCGCCTGCTCCCGGCGGAACGGGGTGCTGGCGCCCGCGTAGACGGTCGCGCCCGCGTACCGGGCGATCAACAGGGCGGCGGAACCGACACCGCCGCCGGCACCGAGGACCAGGACGGTTTCGCCGGGGCGCAGCCCGGCGGCGGTGATCAGCATCCGCCAGGCCGTGGTGTAGGCAACCGGCATCGCTGCAGCGGTGGTGAAGTCGATCGCGGCGGGGAGCGGCAGCAGATTGCCGGCCGGGGCGACGGCGTATTCGGCCATCGCACCCGGCGTGTGTTCGCCGAAGATGCGGTAGTCGAGGCATTGGGTCTGCTCACCGGCACGGCAATAGTCGCACTCGCCGCAAAACAGGGATGGGTAGAGGACGACGCGCTGACCCGGTTGGACGGCGGTGACGCCGGGACCGACGGCGGCAACGTCGCCCGCGCAATCGCTGCCGCTGACGATCGGGAACGACGGTTCCTTCCACGGGAAGACCGGACCGGGCGGGCCGGAGCGCGCCCAGAGATCGAGCCGGTTGAGCGAGGTGGCGCGGACCCGGATCAAGACCTCGCCGGGTCCGGGGTCGGGGCGCGGTACCTCCTCGTACGACAAAACCTCCGGGCCGCCGTGCCGGTGGACGACGACCGCCCGCATCGTCGCCGGGAGGTCGCTCATTCCTCGACGACTCCCTCGCTGGTCGCCACTTCGCGCGCCCGTCGGAGTGCCCAGACGAGGCGGTTGAGACCGCGTTGGAGACTGACGAGGGCGGCGTGGTACTCGTGCGAGCCGGTCTCCGCCTTTGCCAGGCGTTTGACGAGGGCGAGGTCGGGCAGCGGGACGACGTTCGAGGCCGGGTCCTGCCAGAAGCGACCGGCACGGGCGTAGTTGACCGGGATGAGGAGGCGGGCGAGTTTGCGCTGGATCGTCGCGGCGTGGCGGGCGGCGGGGTCGATCGGGTCGAGCGCCTGGAGGTCGTCGAGACCGGCGTAGAAGCGGTCGAGCGCCTCGCGGAGGCGGGCGATCTCCGGTTGGGCCGGCGCCAGATCGAAGCGGTCGCCGGCCTGCTCCTGGTAGCCGGCGAGGGTCTTCGTAAAGGAATCGAGGGTCAGGCGGAAGTCGAAGGGGGGGACCGGGGTGTTGGCGGCGCGCCAGACGGCGGTCGCGTAGAGGCGGATGTCGCGGAGCAGGTTGTCGCGGTCGGCGATTTCCAGGGTGTCGTCTTCGGTGTGCCAGGCGATGTTGCCGCCGCAGCCGCCGACGGCGTAGTAGCCCTTCTCCTTACGCAAATCGGCCGGCATGGTGCTGCTGAGCATGAAGAAGGCGGAGAGACCGAGGTTCATGAAGGAGTAGTCGCCGGCCCGCAAGGGTCGCGCCCACTCCGGTTCGAGACCGGCGACGTCGCGGATCGCCTGGGCGGCGAGGGGAGCGGTCTCCTCGGTCCACATCACGTCGGTGAAGACGGTGGCCCAGCGGCAACCAGGGGAGTCGCAATTGACCTGGGCCACGCAGTTCTCGGCGAGGTCGATCGCGTTGGTGTCGGCGTACCAGGTCGAACCGGCGTAGCGACCGTGGGAGTGTCCGCTCCACCAGGCGACGCGAACGGTCCTGGTGAGGTTGTCGCGGAACCGGTTGAGGACGCGGGCCAGCTCCAGCAGGGTGGCGTTGCCGACGGCGTTGTCGCCGATCCCGTAGTGCCAGGAATCGAGGTGCCCGTGGACGAGGACGAATTCCTCCGGCAGCGTCCGGCCGCGGATCTCGGCGACGAGGATCGGGATCGGGCGCCAGGCGGTTTCCAGGTTGGTCGAGTAGGCGACGCGGACGCCGCCCTGCTTCGCCCGCTCGATCAGGGCCGTACCCTGCGGTTTGTTGACGGCGACGATCGGGATGGCCGGTTGGCGGCCCATCGAGTCGAGATCGGGCGAACCCCAGATCGTCGTACAGATCCCCTCGTGGATGCGCTCGCCGGGACCGACGAAGACGGCGGCGGCGGCTCTGCGTGCTGTCAACTCGGCGACCTTGGCCGGCATCGGCATGCCCTCGGTGACGACGACCTTGCCGGTGAGGTCGACCTGGGCGATCTCGCCGACGGAGAAGATGTCGGTGACGTCCCTGGCGTAACCGGTGGGGAGGTAGACGATCTCGGCCTCCCGCTCCTCGCCGCCGGTCGAGACCGACATCGCCGAGGTCTTGGCCATGATCTGGAACGCGTCGTCGCCGGCGATGCGGAGGGTTGCCTTCAGCGGCCAACTGATGAAGCAGGTCGGGGTGTGGAGTTCGTACGAGACGCCGAAGTCATCGAGCCGGTTTTTCAGGTAGTCGATCGCCGCCCGCTCGTCGTCGCTGCCGGACAGCCGAACGAGGGTGGTCGCTTTCTCGACGAAGGCCCAGGGTTCGTCGATGGCGATGGCGTCGCGGACTTGCCGCTCGGTGTCGGTTTGGGTCGTGGTGACGGTCATGTGTTGTGCCTCCTCCGGTCATTTCGTAGGGGCGGACCTCCGTGTCCGCCCTCGTACGTGTGCGCCAACGTTGCCGGGCGGACACGGAGGTCCGCCCCTACGATCCTTTCCCGACGGGGTCCGTTACACCTCCGACAACCCTTCGTATCGCTTCCCGCCCTTCACGATCAGGTTCACGTGCTCAAGCGCGCTGATGTCCTCCAAGGGATTCCCCTCGATGGCGACCAGGTCGGCGAGTTTGCCGGGTTCGAGGGCGCCGATGCGGTCTTCCATGCGGATGCACTCGGCCGCCCAGCGGGTTATCGCCAGCAGCGCATCGGAGTTCGAGGCGCCCCACTCGGTGAGTTTGGCGGCTTCGAAGGGGAGGAGACCGTGCATGCTGTCGGTGCCGACGGAGTAGCGGACACCGGAGGCGACGATCGCCCGCAGGCGTTCCGGGGCGGCGGCGCGGGCGTCGCGGAGTTTGGCCATGATGAAGGGGTTGTCGCGGTCGCCCTGCTCGATGCCGGTCGGGTGGAAGAGGATCGATTCGGTCATCACCGCCCAGGCGCCGCGCTCTTTCATCAGCGCCAGATCCTCGTCGGTCGCCATCGAGGCGTGCTCGATCGTCCTGATCCCCTCCTCGACGCCGAGGCGAATCCCGGGACCGCCGATGGCGTGGGCGGCGACGTAGGTGCCGGCGCGGTCGGCCTCTTCGACCGCGACGCGGATCTCTTCCCGCGAGTAGCTGGCGGCCTTGACGCCGCCGCCGCGGGTGGAGCTGACCCCGCCGGTGATGAAGAGTTTCAGGAATTCTGCCCCGTGGTAGAGGTTCTCGCGGGCGGCCTTGCGGACTTCGTCGACGCCGTCGGCCGCGAAAATCGCCCGGCCGTGACCGAAACTCTGGGTAATGGCGCGGGTGCAGATGTTGAGACGCGGACCGATGATGGTGCCGCGCTCGATCTCCTCTTTGAAGGTGACGTCGAGCCAGTGCTCCTCGGCCATGATCCGCGCCGTCGTCACGCCGGAGCGGAACATCCGCCGCAGGTTGCCGACGCCGCGCATCGTCTGCTGCTCGATCGGTTGCATCAATTGCCCGATCTGGTTGCCGAGACCGGGGATGATCGTGATGTGGGTATGGGCGTCGATCAGACCGGGCATCAGGAACTCGGTGCTCCGGTCGACCGTCTCCGCTCCCTCCGGCACGGCGACCGTTGATGCCGGTCCTATGGCGGCGATGCGGTCGCCGTCGATCAGGACGACGCCGTCGCGGATCGCCGCGCCGCCCGTGCCATCCCAGAGCCAACCCGCGCGGAGTGCGGTGACCAAGGTGCTACCTCCCCTTTGCCGAGGCGGACGACGCCACCCACTCGGCGACTGCCAGTTCCCCCTCCATCGCTTCCATCAACTTCCCGGCGCCGGCGGCGCAGCCGATGGCCGCCAAATAGGAGCCGGCGACGAGGTGATACGGGTTGTCGTGGACGTACCCGTACGGACCGTCCGGCGGACCGAGTTCGACGTGCCAGTTCGCCACCGCCTTTTCGCACATGCCGATTGCCGTGCGCAGGAGGGCAAGCACGCCCTGGTAGCCGCCGTCTTGCTGCCACTCGGCCGGGCGTTCGTCCAGCATCCATTGCTCGCACTTCAGAAGCGCGTCAAGCAGCGCAACGGGGAAACCGTCCGGATACGCTGAGACGTTTTCGGCGAATTGGTTCCGAAGCATCTCGGCCTTGCCGGCCACGTCGTTGGCGAGGTCTGCCAACTGTACGAGGGAGCGGCACCAGACTTCGCGCGGTGGCAAACCGAAGACCGACATCGCGTACTCCGGGTTGAGCCAGCCAGGCGGCGGATCGATCGACTTTGCCCGCAAATCGCACGCCAGCTTCGCCAACTTGTGCGCCAGGGGAACGACCGCGGTGAACGTGCTGCCGATTGGCAAACCGATGCGCTTGCCAACGTTCGGTGCGGGGTCCGCTTTCGCCCCGGCACCGCCCGACATCGATTGCCAGAGCACCGCGTTCGCGAGCATGCGCGCCGGCGCGCACCGTTCGGTCATCGCCAGGTCGAATCCGAACTCGGGGTGCGACCCGAAGGCGACGACGCGACCGAGACCGAATTCGCCGGCCATGATCGAGCAGCGTTTCGCCGCCACGGCGCGGGCGAGGTACGTCGATTCTCCGTCCGTCTGACCGCCCGCAAACCCCTCCGCGGGGGTGAACCGATCCGTCCAACCGGAAAACGTCGCCAAGCCGACCGCTTCGGACGCATCCCGAACGACACGCTCGGGCAACGGATCGAGCACCGGTCCGTTGTAGTGGACGATCTCGAATTCCTCCGGCATCGCGAACATCACGGGATGGTCCGGTTGCTCGTTCCGGACTTTGACGACGCCGACGCCCGGCGATTGCAGATCGAGGAATTCGACCGCGGCGGCATCGGCCCAGGGACCGGCGTTGATCAGTTGCAGGTGACCCTGGGCCGAGCACGAGCGGAGGAACGAGTCGGTGTTGACGATGCAGTCGTAGGACCCGGCGCAGCAGCCGATGTACATGCCGCCGCGCCGGACCCATTCCGCGATCGCCCGGCACCCGTCTTCGCCCAATGGCTCGATCTGCCCGTGCATCGCGCGGAAACCGCCGCCGGGCATGACGAAGACGTCGACCTCGCCCAGTCGCCCGGCTCGTGCATCGGCATCGGAGAGGAACTGGACAGGAAAGCCGGCGAGCGCGAGGATCGCGGCGTGGTTGAACGGGGCGCCGCCACCGCCGTAGAGACCGACTCGGGTGACGGCGAGTGGCGCGGCGACGACGCGGTCCGTTTCGGACAGCGGTGAGAGACTGACGCCGGCGTCGGTTGCCGCGCGCTGGACGTCGTCTGCGGTGATGCCGCCGCCGAGCCAGGGATCGAAGGCGCACGAGAGCGGGACGATGAAGCTGCCGCGCTCGATCGAGGTTGTTTCGACGGCGACGAGGACGCGGGCACCGCTTCGGAGGAGCCGGTTGGCGAAGCGGTAG
>DATBFX010000011.1:0-2348 GCA_036558305.1 Thermomicrobiales bacterium
GCACCTCGAAGCTTTGGGCCAGCGATGAGACGCGGTAGCCGAACTCGCCGGTGAGGTAGCCGGTGGCATGCTCCAGCGTGTGGCCGGCCGCCGCCCAGAGCCCGCGGTGGTACTCGAAGGCGATCGTCGGACGCCACCGCCTGAGCGTCTCCCGCGCGCCGACCAGGGCGGCGAAGTCCTCGCCCTCGAGATCCGTCTTGATCAGGCGCACGTCGGCGAGACCGACCTCCGCGACCAGGGCGTCGATGGTCGTGGTCGCGACCGCGACGACGTCGCTGGTTGTGCTCGGCGCGCGGTGGAAGCTGGCATTTCCCTGGTTGCTATCGCCCGCGTCGGGGACGACGAGCGGCCTCCAACCGGCACCGGACGAGACCGCGGATCGCGCAACCACGACGTTGGCGAGGCCGTTGAGCCGGCAGTTCGCTTCCAGGCGGTCGGCCAACCGCCCGACCGGTTCGATCGCCAGGACGCGGCCGTGGGGAGCGACGCGGGTGGCCATCGGGCAGGCGTGGCAGCCGACGTTGGCACCGGCGTCGATCACGTTGTCCCCGGGCCGCAGCAGCGGGAAGAGGGCGAGTTGGACCTCCGGCTCGAACGCGCCGCCCCGCGCGATCTCCTCCTCGATCGCGTCGCCCGCGCGGACGTGAAACCGGGTGCCGTCCCAGGCCGCGACGACGCGCTCAACTCCCGACGCCGTGCTCATTGGCAAGGATCCGTCCGGCACGTGT
Organism: Thermomicrobiales bacterium; assembly: GCA_036558305.1. Lineage (GTDB taxonomy): Bacteria > Chloroflexota > Chloroflexia > Thermomicrobiales > UBA6265 > DATBFX01. The sequence continues at coordinate 729 of DATBFX010000011.1, forward strand.
TCGGGTAAGGGAACTCTCGGCGCCACTCCATGAGGAGGTAGACGCCGTGTTCGGCGATGGGGCGGAAGCCGAGGCGGGTGTAGAGGCGAAGGGCGGGGTTGAATTGTTCGACGTGGATGGTCAAAGACCTGGCGGTGGTCGCGGCTTCGGTTTGGAAATCGCGGAGGAGGGAGGTGGCGTAACCGCGGTTGCGATAGGGTGGCAGGAGGGCGATGTCCATGACGCGGATTTCGGCGGGGCGGCGATGGATGTAGAGGCGGCCGATCGGAGTGTCGTCGAGGAGGATGAGGTTGAAGACGGCGCCCGGATAGTGTTCGCGGTAGTGAGTATCCTGGGCGGCGAATTGCTGGGTGAGGAAGGCGGTGACCTGGGGTTCGGTCCAGTCGGTGCGGGCGATTTCCTCGTCGCGGGTGCTGGCGTAGATGCGGTAGAGGAGGTCGCGGTCGGCGGGGGTGGCGGGGCGGAGGGTGAGGTTCACCGCGGTCGCTCCAGGAACTCGGCGAAGAGGGCGTGCCATTGCGCAGCGATCCGGTCCCAATGATAGGCGGGTTGGATGGCGGTGCGGTAGGCGGCGAGGGAGAGCGAACGGAGAAGGTTGGGGTCGGCGTAGAGGCGGTCGAGGGCGGCGGCGACGGCGGCGGGTGAGGTGGCGCCCATGGTGAGGGGGGAGATGCGGGGGTTGTAGGTCTCCTCGGTGGGGAGGAGTTCGGCCGCGCCGGTCCAGAGTTCGGCGCAGGCGCTGGTGTTGGGGACGATCTGGGCGGCGCCGGTGGCGGCGTGCTCGAAGCTGACCAGACCCCAGCCTTCGCCGAGGGCGGTGTTGAGCCCGACGTCGCAGGCGTTGTAGACGAGGTTGAGGTCGGCGTCGGAGAGGGGCGGTGCGTCGAGGGCGGTGAGGTGGAGGCAGTCGGTCAGGCCAAGGCCGGCGGCGAGGGAGACGAGCGAGTCCCGTTCTTCGGCGTCCATGATGGCGTGGTGGAGCCAGAGTTTGACGGTGGGCCGCTTGCCCTGGGCAAAGCGGGCGAAACCTTCGAGGGTGAGATCGATCCGCTTGCGGGGAAACGGGCGGTTGGCGTTGAGGACGACGAAGCCGTCGTGCCAGGTGGGGTCGTCGGGGAAGAGGCGTTGGCGGGCGGCGCGGCGGGCGCCGGGGGCGAGCTGGCAGTCGATGGAGCCGGCGAGGGGGAAAAAGGTGGCGGTATCGGCGCCGTGGGGGATGACGGTGACCCCGGCGGTGGAAGCGAGGCGGCGGAGGGATTGGGCGATCTGGTCGCCGGCAAAGTCGGTGTAGGTGACGAAGCGATCGACGAAGGTGAGCGGGGCGAGGAGGTCGTCGTCGCGGAGGATGCCATCGACCGGGGTGTAGGCGACGACGGTGGTGCGGGGACGGAGGGGGGCCAGAGTGTGGCCGAAGGGACGGAGCATCCAGAGGTCGTGGAGGAGGAGGACGATGGGGACGTCGAGGGTTTCGACGAGGACGGCACCCTGGATGGCGCCGTAGAAGTCGCCGCCGTGGAGGTTGCAGGGGTAGACGGTGACGCCGCCGAGGTCGAGGCGTGGTCCCTGGTAGCCCATGCCGATGTAGTGGGCGTCGTAGGCGCCGGGGAGGCGGGTGAGGAT
>DATBFX010000012.1:0-14657 GCA_036558305.1 Thermomicrobiales bacterium
TCGTCTACCACCACAACACCGGTCGGAGCAAGAACTGGCCCGGGGTGATGGCCACGATCTTCCAACGGGACGCTCTCCTCTCCTACAACTTCGACGAGCGCTTCGCCTCGGGGGAGGACATCGAGTTGCGGTGGCGACTCCGCAAAGGCGGCGAACGTCTCGGCGTCTCTCGGCAAACGATCGTCATCCATCGCTTCGAGGACACGTTTGCCTGCGCTCGCGGACAGTTCGAGGACGACGGGAAGGGACTGGCGCGGATGGTCTTGAAGTACCGCTGGAGCGCCACCCCATTGCTCGGTATCCCGGCGGCAGGCGCCGTGCGCGGCATCGGTCTGAGCTTGATACGCCGTCGTCCCAGATGGGTCCCCTACTACGTGTGCTACGCCGCGATGAACTATGCCGCGATGTTCCTCGTGCTGGTCGGCGGTCGGAGACGACTCGATGATGGCAGGACACAAGGCATCGACTATGGTCGGATCTAGCGCTTGCCGTGAGAGCAACGGCTTGGGCAGGAGGAGTGGTCACCCGACCGCCGTGCTGTCCGCATCGCCCGATGCGTCGAGTCTGGAGCAGGTCGTCGGGGTGACGATGATCGACGAGCTACGGCGGATCGTCGATGACCTCCTCGCCTGCGGCAACGCCGGCACCATTCGCCGGGGATTCGCGCTGTGCACCCCCGGGTATGCGCGACGGTGCGGAGTCGAGGCCGGACTTGCCGATGACGCCTTGGCCGCAACTTCTAGGACGGTTTCCCGTCGAGGAAGCGAAGATCAGCTGGCCGTCGAGGCGATTCGCGACGTGGAGATTCGTCCCGATGGGCGCGTTGCTGCCGTCATCGTCTACGCACCCCCGCGACCGGGGGGCTCGCCACCGCCGGCCGAGCGCTTTACCTTCGTGTACGGTGCCGAACGACACTGGTTGATCGACGACATCGCGCCGGAGTCCGATGGCGGCAGTCCCCGCCAACCCCGCGCGAGATCCGCCGACGGGTCGCCCACTGCCGAGGAAGCTGAAAAAGCGCCGATGGACCCGAAGCGCGTGCCTCAGGACGAAATCGGCCCAAAACCCGCGACCGACCGGGCGGCCCTGCCGATGCTCGCAAATTCGCTCGCGCTCATCATCGGGAAGTTGGCGACGATGGGGCTTGGCTTCCTGGCTTGGCTCCTGGCGGCACGACTCTTTTCGCAGGGGGAGGTGGGGCTGGCCTCGGGGGCCGTCTCGGCCATGATGCTGTGCGTCCAGTTGGCACTGTTCGGTGCCGGCGCCGCCGTCATCACCCTGTTCCCCCAACACCGGCGCCACCCGGCCGATTTGGTCGACACCGCCACAACCCTCGTTACCATCGCTTCCTTCGCGGCAGCGGGAGCCTTCCTCCTCCTGGCGTCGGGTGCCTTCCGCGAGTTGAGCGTCGTCGCCTCGGATCCCGCCTACGCGGTCGTCTTCATCGTGATGTGCGTCTTCGGCACGTTGGGCGTGCTCTTCGATCAATTGTCGACCACCCTCCGCCGTGGTGACCAGGCGCTCGTGCGCGGCGTCGTCTCCGGAGTCGTCACCCTCGGCATGCTCGCCGTACTCCACAACGCGTTCGGGGCGACGACCGCACTCGCCATCCTCGGTGCCTGGGCGATCGGCAATGTCGCCCCAGTGGCAATCGGGTCCTTCCAACTGCGTCGCTCGCTGTCGCCGTACCACTACCGCCCGCGGATCAGGCCGCGTCTGGCCAGGCAACTGACACTCGTCGGGCTGCCAAACTGGGTGCTGACGCTGACCGAACGGGCGCCCGGCGCCGTGTTGCCGATCATCGTCACCGAGGTGCTCTCGCCGGAGGCGAACGCCGCGTGGTATGCGGCCTGGATGATGGCCTGGGTGGTCTACGTCGTCCCCATCCAAGTCGGTCTCAACTTGTTCGCGGAAGCGGCGCACCGCCCACAGGAACTCGGCCGTACGGTGCGCCACGGAATCGCCACGTCGCTTGCCGTTGGCGTCGTCGTGGCGGCGGGTTCGGCGGTCGTCGGGCCGGTGCTGCTCGGGTTGCTGGGTGGAGGGTATGCCGACGAGGGCACGACCCCGTTGCGCATCCTCGTCATCGCCGTCGTCCCCTTCACGTTTGTCCAGGCCTATTTCTCGGTCTGCCGGGCCCAACAGCATCTGCGGGAGGCGATCCTCACCGGCGCGATCAGCGGTCTGGTGGGTGTCGGCATGGCGGCAATCGCGGCAACGACCAGCGGGCTCACCGGGATGGCGGAATCCTGGCTTGCGGTCCAAATCGTGACCGGCGTGTGGGCGTTGTTCCGCCTGCGGATGCTGGTCTGGACACCGCGCGCGAAAGCGCAAGAGGCCGATCGGATCGCGGGCCAAACCGGACGTCGCGCCTCGACGTCGTGGTGACGCGATTTGCATCGTGTTCAGGGAGTCGCATGAAGCGTCAGGCGGTCTCGCCACCAACGTCGCGGAGGGAGCACCGGCTGCGGGACCGTCGTGGTCTCCGGATCGCGCTCGGCCTGACGCTATTGGCCCTGATGACGTCGACCGCGGGTTGGACGGCAGACACGATCGCGCGGGCGGCACCGAAGCCGGTGGTCATCCCGATCGACGCCGACGCCCGAGTCGAACGCGACCACCCGAACACGAATTACGGTGGCGATCCGGAACTGCGCGTGGACGGCGGGGCGACGGCGGCCGTCAGCTACCTCCGCTTTGCGGTGAACGGCGTCGACGGCGAAGTCCGGCGCGCAACCTTGCGGGTCTACGCCCTAGGCGACACCGCGGCGGGCCCGACCGTTGCCACGGCGGATAGCGATTGGAGCGAAGCCGGCATCACCTGGGCGAACCGCCCCATGCCGGCGAGCACGTCGGTCCAGGGCGCGACCGATCTCGTCGCCGATTCCTGGGCCGAGTACGACGTGACGGGATTGGTCGCGCCGAACACCGTCGTCACCTTTGTCCTCGCAACACCCGCGACCGACGGCGTCCGCTTCTCATCCCGCGAGGGATCGAAGCCCGCCGAACTGGTTATCAGCGTCGCCGGTGCGACAACGGCCGACACGCCGACTCCGACGACGGGAACGCCGGGTGCAGCCGCGAGTGACCCCGTGGTCGTTGCGGCCGGCGACATTGCCTGCGACCCGGCGAACGGGGCGTTCAATCATGGAAATGGTACCGCGTCGAGTTGCCGGCAGAAGTACACCGCCCAACTCGTGCAGCAGATCGCGCCCGACGCGGTCCTCGGTCTTGGCGATTTTCAGTACGAGAAGGGCACGCTCGCGAATTACCGCGCTTCCTACGACCTGAGCTGGGGCGCGTTCAAGGACATTACCTATCCGACCGCGGGGCCTACCCACGACACGGAGGGTCGCGGTGACTACTACGCCTATTGGGGGAAGCGTGCCGGGCCGAGCCCGGACCAAACGTGGTACAGCTTCGATCTCGGCGCCTGGCACATCATCTCACTGAACGCCAACTGTTCCGTCGATATCGTCGGCGGTTGCGATCCGGGAAGCCGCGAATACGAGTGGCTCAAAGCCGACCTTGCGGCGAGCACTGCATCGTGCACGCTCGCGTTTTGGCACCAGCCACGTTACAGCTCGGGCGAGCGGCACGGCGACGATGCGGAATCGGATCCGTTCTGGGATCTGTTGTATCAGTCGGGCGCCGACATCGTCCTGTCCGGCCACGACCACGACTATGAGCGGTTCGCGCCGATGGACAGCGCCGGTCGGCGAGATGATGGGTACGGCATCCGCGAAATTGTCGTCGGGACCGGGGGCAAATTTCTCTATGGTTTCGGCGCGATCCGGCCAAACAGCGAGATTCGTAACGGCGATACGTTCGGCGTTCTCAAACTGACGCTGCACGAGAAGAGTTACGACTGGGCGTTCGTACCCGAGGAGAGCGATGGCTTTACCGACTCCGGCACCGCCGACTGCCACGGTGCGCCACCGGCCAAATCCGCGGAGACGAATGCCCCGCATGTCGCGGCTGCATACGCCGATCGTTACCCCGGGTCGACCGGGCGGCCACCGTGGCCTGCCAGGGCGATGCCGGGTCCGTCACGTCCAGCGCCTTACACCGCGGCTCAACCATCGCCGAGCGACCACGCGCCCGGAGTCCTCTTCGACCAAAACGACGTTTCCTGCTGCGCCTTGGCGCACCAACTGACCGACCCAAAGCGTCAACGCCGTGGGATGAGGGAAGGCATCGACCCCGCGCGCGAGAACTTCGACGTGGTCGCCATCGCGGTGCTCTACCCGATAACTGCGTGGCACGTTATCCGCGGCACGGTTCTGCATCGTACGCCTCCACCCAGGGAATCGGTCCCATCGCAACCGATGGTACTGGGCCGATCGCGCTATCCGTAACCCCCGAAGGTCGAGTTCACCACAGGACGAAAGTCCCGGATGTTCGGATGCGTCCCGGCGAGCAAGGTGGACATCCGGTCTGAGGATCGATCTCCGCGGTGATCGGCGCCCGCGCTCCCACGACCACGGCGATTTCGGTGACGCCGCGATCCTCAATAAACGAACGGGGCAAACGACCAACCGGATGAACAGGGTCGCTCACCGCGACACATGCGCTGGGTCGGATCGACCGTTGGGGGTAGTCGCGCGTCGCGGCACCGTTCACCTCTCGACGCATCCGACACGGGTGCAGAACCGGACAGGGCGAATGAACACCATCGGGCATGGACAGCTCCGCGGCGAACAGTAAGCGGGGCACGTCTCCCACGAATGGGCACGTCGGAGTGAACAACGTGGCAACGTACGTGCCGAGTCGATCGAGCAAGAAGTCGTCGTCCGTCTCGATTCGTCGAGAGTACCGGCACGAGGTCGGCTGCATCGGCGGAGGAAGGCCATGAATCAGGGCGCGCATCCTCCCCATCCGCGCGAACTCTCGGTCGGCGACGCGGCCGCGAGCGCCGGCGTGAGCCGGCAGACCATCTATAGCTGGATCAGACGTGGCTATTTTGCGGCCGAATGTGTCGACGGTTGCTATCGGATCGATGCAACCGAGTTTGAGCGGCTACGCGCGATTCGCGAGGCGGCCGCCGCCGCAGGGGTTCGCATTCGGACTGCACGCCGCTGGTGCAGTGCGCCTGGTGACGGTCACCGCGATCGCACGCGCATGGTGCCGGACACGGATTGAGTGCGCGAATCTTGGGCACTCGGCATCTCGGCACAGCCGATGCTGGAGCCGGGAACCCGCGGAAGATTGCGCCACCCGGTCTCGCCTCCGACAACGGCCCACGATTTACCGCATCTCGACCCGCTCGTCCCACTCATCGGCTGAGGACGGTTGTTGTCCGCGATCTCGCGGTCGGGGTCGATGTTTCCGTCGAACGGGGTGCTGAAAGCGACCCTGGCGGACCGGTGACTATTTGACACAGCGGATAACTTTTGCTATGGTCCGCTCGTACGTACAGGCGTGCGCCACGAGCGGGAGTTGCAGCTCTCCGATGTGCCGAGAATTCGCACCCGAATCGGAACGCTCGTGAAGGCGGCTTGCGCCGCGATTGGTCCATAGCCTGCGGCTGGGACGCCCGGGTGCGGCCGTCGATGGCTGGCTCGACGGCGAGTTCGGCGTCATGCATGCGGGACTTTCGTCCTGACTGCTAGCCAGCCTAACGTCTCATTCGCGCGTTACCCCGCATCCTATTGCCTTGCCGTGTGGCTCGCGACCACACTACCGGAGGACCTCTGTCCCGGCCATCCTGGGTCGGCCAAGGTGGGCCAGGGCTCTTGCATCCGGTTCGGCGCGGGGCCGGCCATCGAGACGATCGCCGGCACACGCCGGTGCGAGGTACGCGGAGGAGCGCGACAGGATTCCGCTTCCCAACACCTGGGGGACGGCCGAGGGGCTGCTCGGCCGAGGAAGTACAAGGAGGGAAGGGGTGCTGTTAGCACACAGACGAGTCTGTGGGCGAGGGTGGGCATTTGCAGATGCCGGTCCCCGTTCGCATCGGTCGTTCGGTGTCGTCATTTTGTGGGCAATCTCGACAACGTCCGCGCATCGTTTCCGGCAGCGCGGGACCGGGCCGCCCAACCCCGACAAAGCCTCTCGTTGGACTGTTCGATTTTCCGGTTTCGTCCCCCTCCGTGTCGGCACGCCCGAGTCGGGTCACCACTCCAACGCAACACCTGGGATCGCCATCGGCAAAGCACGCCGGGCTGCGCACGATCGGCAACACACCGTTCACGAACGGTGTGTTGCCGATCGTGCTGGTCTTTGTGGGCGAACGGTGAGTCCGAGAGCGGATCGGCAAACCGGTCACCGCTCTTCACGCGGGTCCTCTCCTCTTCAGCATCGTTGTCGGAGAGACGGTGGAAGCGTCATGGTGCGGCCACGGTGACCTCGCGGCAACACACGTCCTCGGTGCGATGAACTCCTGCATCTGGCCCGTTCGAGGCGAAATCCTTGACCTTTTGTTGCCCAACTCCGCCGATTGGGCAGCACTGCCCAAGAGCCGTCACTCGTGCATGGATCCGATTGCCAAGGCGCACACGGAGATTGAGCACGAGCAACGCTCTGTTCGATCGGACGCCGGGTCGAGGACCGTCGTGGCGTCGCCTGGAGAGAATCATGACCAATCGTCGCCTCGTTTCGTTGCTCTGCACGATCGGAGCCGTCACGCTCTTGGCGGTTCCTCTCCTGCCGATCGGTCGCCCCAATCCGCAAACCCTGGCGGCGTCCCCGCTCTTGACGCTGAGCAAAGGCAGGGCGAAGCCCGGTGTCTCGATCACCGCCGACGGTCGACGCTTTCCGAAAGAAACGGATGGGACGCTCGTCTGGGGCGCCGACGGATCGGTGCTTGCCACGTTCGAAACCTCCCACAGCGGCATGTTTACGGTGCAATTCGAGGTACCGAGTTCGGACAACGGCGTCTACGACGTCACGGCAGAGGTCGGCGACGTGACTGCCTCGGCATCGCTCGAAGTCGCCGCGCCGCCTCCTCCTCCACCGCCGACGGACACGGCCGAAGCCTGGTCGCTGGCGCCGACCGACACCCCCGAGGAGGAGCCGGCCCCGACCAAGAAACCCGCGCCCAAGAAGAAGGATGACGCACCGCCAAAGGATGAACCGAACCCGACTGAGCCATCCGAATCGTCGACAACGTCTTCTTTCTCGGCCGATTCCGTCACCGCAAACGAGACCGCCCAGACATTGACGTTTCCCGCGAATGCCGACGCATGGGCCGAGGAAGACAATCCCCTTGCGAACCACGGCAGCGACAGCACGGTGCGAATCGACGGCGGTCCTCACGCCGAGGGCTTCATCCAGTTCACGGTCAGCGGCGTCTCCGGCAACGTCCAGTCGGCGAAGATTCGGGTCTATCTCACGAGCGAGTCGGTGAGCGGTCCGGAGGTGTACGGTGTCGGCAACCGGTGGACGGAGAGTGGATTGACGTGGAACAGTCGCCCGGCGCGGACGACGGCCAAGCTGGACAGCCTCGACGGCGCCACCGGCGACGACCTTTGGCACGAATTCGACGTTCAGGCTCAGGTAACGCGCGACGGCACCTACAGTTTCGTCTTCTCGCCGACCTCCGGTGACGGTCTGGCGTTCTCGTCAAAGGAAGGCGACGACCCGCCACAACTGGTCGTGACCTTCGATGCGGGGGGGACGACCGCGCCGAGTCCAACCCCGCTCCCGAAAGCGACGGATCAGCCGGGCCCAAGTCCGACGGTTCGGCCGACCAAAACCCCAACGCCGGCGCCGCCGCCACCGGCACCGGCGGGGTCGATCGCGGTGAATGCCGCAGCAGATGCGCTCGTCAAGCAAGACTCCCCGTCGTCGAACTACGGGAGCATCTCGACGCTCGTCACCGACAAGACTCCCCACGAAGAGGCCTACCTCCGTTTCCAGGTCGAGGGTACCGGGGGTAGCGTCGCGCAGGCCGTCTTGCGTTTCTACGTCAGCAATGGAACGGTCATCCCGATTCAGGTCTACCGAGCGGAAGACACGTGGACCGAATCCGGACTCACCTGGGACAACCGGCCGGCGCGGGAAGGAACCGACTCCGCCGAACTCCCGTCGTTGCCGGTCAACTCCTGGGTCGATTTCGACGTCACCTCGCTCGTCGCCGGCGACGGGTCGGTCAGCTTCGTCGTCGTGGATACCCACTCCGACGGCGCCGTGTTCTCCTCGCGGGAGACCGACCACGCGCCCCGTCTCTACGTGGTTCCCGGGACGACCGTTGCTCCGTCTGCAACCGCGACGGCCACCGCAACCGCGAAACCACCTACTCGCACGCCAACCCCGACCACGGGTTCCGGAGCGACCTCGACCGCAACGGCTACCCGGACACCGGTCGGCGCGTCGACGCCAACCGCCATTGGGTCGCCGACCAGAACGTCTACTCCAGGGGTGTTCGCCGTCGCGATCACCAGCCCGGCCAGCGGGACCTCATTCATCGCCCCGGCAACGGTGACGCTGAAGGCGTCGGTTACGGGTGTTGGCGCAGTGAGCCGGGTCGAGTTTTCCGACAATGGGGTCCTCAAGGGCACCGCCAGCGCGGCCCCATTCAACTACTCCTGGTCGATTTCGAGCACACAGAACGGGACGCACCGGTGGACGGCGAAGGCCTATGCCGCCGGAGCGACCGTCGTGTCGAGCCCGATCGACCTCACCGTGGCGATCGCGTCGAGTACGCCGGGAGCGGGCGGGGACGTCACCGCCGCGGGAGAGACGGCACCGGTTCCGCACGCCGGCGATGCCGCCGACGATCCGGCGATCTGGATCAACCCGAACGATCGGTCGCGGAGCACGATCATTGGGACGGACAAGCTCGGCGGGCTGGCCGTCTACGACCTCTCCGGCAACCAAATCGCCTACTACGCCGACAGCGCCCCGAACAACGTCGACCTGCGCTACAACTTTCCCCTCGGCGGCCAGCGTGTCGACCTCGTGGTGACGAGCGACACGACGAGCGACAGCATCCGTATCTACAAAGTCGACCCGGCAAGCCGAGCGCTCATTGCGGTCAACGCGCGGACGATCTCCACCGGGATCGGGGTCGCCGGCATTTGCATGTACCACAGCCCCGTCACCGGGAAGTACTACGTCTTCATCGGCGACAACAGCGGCACGAACCAGCAGTGGGAACTCTTCGACAACGGAGCGGGGCTCGTCGACGCCCGCAAGGTCCGGACGATTTCCCTCAGCTCGGTGACCGAAGGGATCGTCGCCGACGACGGCACCGGCGCCCTCTACATTTCGCAGGAAGACGTCGCGCTGTGGCGATACGGGGCCGAACCAGACGCCGGGTCCGCGCGGACCGAGGTGGATGCCGCCGGCGGCGGTCACCTCACCGCCGACATCGAGGGACTGGCCATCTACTACGGCGGAGGCGGCTACCTGATCGCTTCCAGTCAGGGCAGTAACGAATACGCCGTCTACCAACGCGGCGGCGGCAACGCCTACCTCGGCAATTTCGCGATCGCCGCGGCCGGCGTCGATGGGGTGACCCACACGGACGGCATCGACGTGACGAACGTCAATCTGGGCGGCGCCTACGCCTCGGGGTTGTTCGTCGCCCAGGACGACAAGAACGACGGCGGGAATCAGAACTTCAAACTGGTTCCCTGGGGTGTGATCGCCGCGGCCATCGGGTCGGGACTGGCGGTCGACACGGGATACGACCCGCGCGGTGTCGGGAGCGGCGATCCGGCGCCGCCGCCCGCTTCCGCAACCCCGACACGGACGCCGTCGTCCTCCACGCCGGCCCCCACCGCCACGCCAACAAGAACGCCCACGCCGACCAAAACGGCCACGCCGTCGCCATCCCCGACCCCTGGCGGCCCGTCGGGCTCGGTGACCTACTACGTCGACAGTGGTGCGGGCAACGACGCCAACGCCGGAACCTCCGCCGCCGCGGCCTGGAAATCGCTGACCAAGGCGAACGCGGCTCCCCTCGCCCCCGGCGACCGCATCCTGTTCAAACGGGGCGGCAGTTGGGCGGGGAAACTCACCCTCTCCCGCAGCGGAACCGCAGCCAGCCCGATCGTGGTCGGCTCCTACGGGACCGGCCAACTCCCCGTGATTCAGGGCTCATCGGGGTGCGTGGTGCTTTCCGGTTCCTTCGTCACGCTGCAGGAGATCGCGGTTGACAACTGCTCGTGGTCCGGTATCGATCTCAAAGGGAGCAACAACCTGATCCAGAACTGCGTCATCACGCACAACATCGCGGGTATCTACGTCGAATCGGGCGCGACCAACAACCGCATCCTTGAGAACCAGATCCTCGACAACAACCGGATGTCGGTCTTGACGCCCGGCGGCAACGACGACTCCGGCGCGTTCGGTGTGCTGCTCCATGGCGATAACACCGAGGTCGCCTACAACACCATTTCGGGCTCCGACGCGTTCTCCTACGATTACGGTCGCGATGGCGCCGCGATCGAAGTCTATGGGGGGCAGAACAACAACGTCCACCACAACCAGGCGGACGGGAACGACACGTTCACCGAACTCGGCAACTCGCGGTCCTCCGACAACTCCTTTGCCTACAACGTCGTCACCTCCTCCCTCGACAGTTCGATATTCCTCGTCACACGCGGCAGTGGGAGCGGGTACGGGCCGGTCTCTGGGACGCGGGCGTTCAACAACACGGTTGTCCTCACCGGCGCTTCGAGCCAGGGCGTGGTCTGCTCCTCCGGGTGTGGACCTACCATTCTGTCGATGCGCAACAACATTATCCAAGCCGTCTGGAAGGTCGGCTACGCCGACGCCCCGTTCGACGAGGACTACGACGTCTTCTTCGGGGGCATCGTCCAGTTCACCGCGGGATCGCACAGCGTCGTCGCCGATCCCCAGTTCGTCGACGCGGCCGCGGGCGATTTCCATCTGAGGGCGTCGAGCCCCGCGGTCGATCGCGGTGTCTCGGTTGGGTATTCGACGGACTTCGACGGAGGGTCCGTCCCGGTCGACGGCGACGGCGACGGCGCCGCCCGCCCGGACGCGGGCGCCTACGAGTACCGCGGGCCGATCTCCGGCGCACCGGCGCCCACCGCGACCGCCACGCCGTCGCCGGCGGCAACGCGCACCTCGACGCCGACCGCCACCCGCACGCCCGTCCCGCCCACCGCGACCGGCACGCCTCGGCCGACCGCGACGGCCACGCGCCCGCCCGCGCCCTCGCCGACGTCCTCCGCCGGCTCGGGCCAGGCGGTGACCATCGCGGCGGCGGGCGACGTCGCCTGCACGACGCAGGGGACCACGAGCTGCGCCCAGGCGGCGACCGCGAAACTCGTCCAGCAGCTTGCCCCCGACCGCGTCCTCATGCTCGGCGACATGCAGTACGAGACCGCCACCCTCGCCAACATCGCCGCCGGCTACGGCCCGGCCTGGGGCGCGTTCAAGACCATCACCGCCCCGGTCGCCGGCGGCAGCCACGACTTCTACGGCGGCGGCGATTACGCGGCCTACTGGGGCAGCCAGGCCGGGGCCGCCACCCAGAACTGGTACAGCTTCGACGCCGGCACCTGGCACGTGGTCGTCCTCAACTCCTACTGCTCGACCAACGGCAACTGCGCCGCCGAGCAGGCCTGGCTGCAGGCCGATTTGGCCGCCCACCCGGCCGCCTGCACACTGGCCGCGTGGCACGAGCCGCGCTACAGCTCCGGCACGGAGCACGGCAGCGACGCGGGCATCGACTGGGCGTGGGACGCGCTCTACGCCGCCGGCGCCGACCTGGTCCTGGTCGGGCACGAGCACAACTACGAGCGCTTCGCCCCGATCGGGTCAAGCGACCAGCGCGACGACGCCTTCGGCATGCGCGAAATCGTGGTCGGCACCGGCGGCCGCTCGCACTACGGTTTGGGCGCGCCCCTGGCGTTGAGCGAGGCCCGCAACAGCGACACGTTCGGCGTCCTCAAGCTGACGCTGCGCAACGGCGGGTACGACTGGCAGTTCGTGCCGGTCGCCGGCGGCAGTTTCACCGACGCGGGGAGCGGCACCTGCCACGGCAAGCCGGCGAGCGCGTCCGCAGCCGACCTGATCGCGCGGGCGGCCGGGCTCAGCCACGGGCCGCCCCCGGCCGCGGCGGCCCTGGCGGCCGACCACCACGCGCACGGGGCGGCGGACGCAGCCGTCGCGCAAGGGGCAGCGTGGCCGCTACCGGGGTCGGCTGCGGTGCCGCTCGCCCTGGTCCTGGCGGCGGTCGCCCTGGCGGTCGCCCTGGCGGTCGGCCGCGGGCGGTGGCGGGCGGTTGCCGCCCGCCAAAACAAACTCCTATGACGGGTAATCCGAATCGTCCCCGTTGCGCCGTCGGATCGAGTGATGCGAGCGGCCCTCGGGTCTACGGGAGGCCCTCGCCGAAGTAGCAGCGCCGCGCCGCGCCGGAGTGTGGGTCGCCGAAGACCTCATCGTCGGCGATCCCGCCACCGAGCGCGGCGCCGATTGGCAGGTAGACCTGCTCTATCGCGCCCGCGCCGACGACATTCCGTCCGTGGCACTCGGTGGCGCGCTCGCCGCACCGATCGCAACGCCGCTCCACCGCGAATTCGACGGACATCGACGGAGGGTCCGTCCCGGTCGACGGCAACGGCGACGGTACCGCCCGCCCGGGCGCGGGCGCCTACGAATACGGAGGCTGAACCGAGACTGACCTTGCCGCACAGAAGCGGAGGCCGCCCGACCGTCCGACAGCACCGGACGGTCGGGCGGCGATGGGGGCGATCGTTTCGGCGTGCCGCGCGTCGGCGTTCCACAGTTTGAGGCGGGCCTCGATTCCCCCACCGTTCGCGCGATGAAGGAGCTCGACGAACGTGCGTACCCAATCGCGCAGTAATGCCAGGAACCGCGCAAACGCGCCGTCGTCGCGCAAGCTATCGGAGGTATCGTCGTCCGACGTGAGATGGACATTGCTCACGATGACGATCGCATCGCCGGCCCCTGCGTTGGTCGCATCGTCTGGGGGATACCCGTGACTCAAGGCACCGATCGTCTCGTCGTGGACCATGGCGGGGCAATCGGGTGCCACCTGGAGTCGCCGCGCCTACCGCGGCACCTTCTGGCCGATGCGGCGTGCAGTCACGAAGGAATCTTAACTTTTCCCTAGATTTGAAGTATAGTCGGTGGTCGTCGGAATCAAGGTAGAGGTTCGATGGTCACTGCCGCTCCGCCGCTGGATCGTTTCCAACGCCGAACATTGAGTCTTGTCGGTCGACTTGGCGGCTTTCGGCCGCTCGTGGTGGTCGCCGCGGTCGCCCTCTGGTTGCTTTCGCTGAACAACGTCGATCTCGCCCGTATGAACGACTTCGGGCTGATTTCGGTGCTTCCAATTCCGGTCTTCATCGCCCTCGGGATGCTCACGACGAGTTTTTGCATCAGCCTGCGCGAGCGCCCCGTCTGTACCCCGTTGCTGGTCCTCCATGTTCTCGCCCTGATCCTCATGCTCTACGGCATCACCGCGTTCGTCGAGGACGTTCCTCGGTTCGAATCGGCCTGGAAACACGTCGGCATCGCCGAGTACATCATGCGAAATGGGAGCGTCGATCCCACCATCGATGCCTACTTCAACTGGCCCGGGTTCTTTATCCTCTTGGCTTTCTTCACGAAGATCTGCGGATTTCAGAGCGCGCTCAGTTTTGTGGCTTGGGCTCCCGTCTATTTGGAATTGCTCTATTTGGGACCGCTCGTCATGATCTTCGGCCGCGCGACGACGGATAAGCGCCTCGTCTGGTTGGCCGTGTGGACGTTCTACCTTGCGAATTGGATCGGACAGGATTACCTCTCTCCCCAGGGATTCAGTTACTTTCTCTACTTGGTGACCTTCGCCATTCTGCTAACCTGGTTCGGGACCGAATCGGCGGAGGGCCATCCCATCTTTCGACTGATGCGGCGCCTCCGGATCCCGACGGGCGGCCTCGATCGCCTTTACGGCTGGCTGGCCCCAGCCGATAGACCGAACGCCGATAGCCGCCTCGGGCAACGGCTTGGGCTGGTGGTCGCCATCTTGGCCATGTTTGCCGTGGTCGTGCCGAGTCACCAATTGACGCCCTTCGCGATCCTCGGCGGGGTTTCTGGGCTCGTCGTCTTTCACCGCTGCCGTCTCTGGGCGCTGCCCATCGTGATGGGCGTGATGGTTGTGCTCTGGCTGCGGTTCTTTGCGACCGATTATTTCGCTGGCCACGGTAGCCAGGTCGCCGGACAGGTCGGCGACGTCGGCGGCTCGGTGGGAGCGAACATGACCGACCGCTTGAGCGGAAGTAGCGGTCACGTCGTCGTCGTCTACCTCCGAACCGCGATGGCTCTCATCCTGTGGGGGCTCGCCGCCATCGGTGGTCTGCGCCGTTTTTCGCGGGGGCACCGCGATTTCACGGTCGCCTTACTGGCGTTGGTGCCGTTCCCGTTGGTCGTCTTGCAGTCGTACGGCGGCGAGATGCTGTTACGGGTCTACCTCTTCTCGTTGCCGTTCATGGCGTTTTTTGCCGCGGCCATCTTCTATCGGACCGGCCAGGCCGGTCGGTCGTGGCTGACGACGACCGCTGTCGTCGCCGTTAGCGTGATCGCCATCGGCGCGTTCTTCGTGACCCGGTACGGGAACGAGCGCATGGACTACTTCACCCCCCAGGAGCGCGCCTCGGTCCAGTACCTCTACAGCGTCGCGCCCCCCGGCTCGCTGCTGCTGGGCGGCACGGTCAAGGCCCCGTGGAAGTACC
>DATBFX010000013.1:0-1677 GCA_036558305.1 Thermomicrobiales bacterium
GCCGCGCCCTGGTCGCCGCCCTCGCCCGGATCCGGCGCTGCCTGACCGCCGGCTGCCGTATCGCCAAACGCCGACACCGTCCCAGCCTCCCCCAACTCCTCACCGATCCCGCCCTCGGCGGCTTAGCTTGATGCCTATGGGGAGGGCGGTGTCGAAACCCTGGGCGGTGAAACCGACGCCGACGGTGCGCTGCGGCGCCCACCCGCGGTTGCGCCACAGACCGCCGAGTTCACCGGTCGTGGCGTGGTGGTACTCGCCCGGTTCGGCCTTCCAGGCGCCGGTGCCGCCCCAACGGCGGACCTCGATCAGGTGTGGACGGCGCTCGTCGATCGAGGTCACCCAGTAGAAGCCGTTGCCGCCGAGGTACATCAGGCGGCCGCCGGCACCGAGGTAGCCGTCCAGGGCATCGAGCATGTGACGCGTCCAATACTCGGGGTGACTGCCGGTGACGACGACTTTGTAGCCGTCGAGGAGCGATCGGCCGTCGGCGTGGAGGTCTTCGTCGGTAATCGCATCGAAGGCGATGCCTTCGTGGTCGAGCCAATCGACGAGGTAGAGATCGGCGGCGAAGCCGTGCGGCGCGTCGATGTGACGCATGCGTGCTTTCGGTCGCAGGTTGAGGATCGGGCGGAAGCGTGAGGAGAGGGAGACGCCGGAGCCGTCGGCGTGGAAGTCGTAGAGACTGAGGAGGTTATGGGCGCGCAGGTAGGCCAACTCCGCGGCGTCGGCGGCCGGATTCTGGCGGGGCGCGGCGTAGCTCGGTGCGTACTGGTTGGTCGTACCCTGCTCGTCGGCGTAGGCGAGGTAGGTCAGGGTTGGGAAGAGGACGGCGACCGGGGCGGTCGGTTTCCCGGCCGATGGGCGGACGACGAACGGGACGTGGTCTTCGGCGTCGCCGGCCCGGAGGCGGGCGGCGTAGACGCCGCTCGGCAGGTCGTTCGGCACCGTCAGTGCGAAATCGCTCTCCCAACCGGCGTCGTCGAGATCGTCGGCATGGAAGTGGATCGCGCCGTACTGCTCGGGTGCGTAACGAGGATTCGACTCGTCGCCGGTCCAGTCGTGTCCCGTCACGGCGCGGGTCGGCGCGTTGACGACGCGGCCGTGGAGACCGTGTGATCCGCGGTCGACGACGCGCTCGGAGGAGGAGTCGGCGGCGAGATCCCAGGCGGCGACGAGACTCGCTTTCGCGCCGTAGGCTGGCCGTCCGTCGCGGAGGGCCAGCATCGCGTCGCGTGTGAGTGCACGCGCGTAGAGGCGGGGGGCTTCGATCTTGCCTTCGAAGTGGCCGCGTATCGCGAAATCACTCGTCGAGGCATCGCCGCCGGCGTAAGCGCCGATTACGAATGGCGCTTCGGAACAGCCAGGTTCGAGTCCCGGCACAACATGCAACGTCTGCCGCGGATACAATGGGTCCCTGGGCCAATCTCGAAGCGGCTCTTGCACGACGAACACCGGTCCATGAGCGTCATAAGACACGCCGACGAAGTACCACTCGTGGGCGCGGACCGGCCGTTGGTCGGTGGCGATGACGAGGCCATCGGCACCACCGCGGCCGGTCCAGAAGCAGATACCCCATCTCGGGTCCAAAAAGAGTCCAAAGCCGATCCCGTCCTTCCCCGACCACTTGGTCATGATGCCCTGGGGCGTGTCGCCGAGCCGGGTTGGGTAGATCCACGC
>DATBFX010000014.1:0-9601 GCA_036558305.1 Thermomicrobiales bacterium
AGTTGGTGCGGATGCGGCGGCTCTGGGCCCGGGTCTGGCTGGTTCCCCAAGCCTGGCCGAGTCCCGGCCCGGACCTCCGCGTGACCCGCATCTTGACGCCCCTGGAAATCACTCATGCCTGATACCTACCCCTTTGAGCCCCACGCTCGGGGGAGGGGCTGGGGGAGAGGGCCACACCATCACACCAACCCCAACAACGCTAGGCTGTCCCGGTGCAGGATCGCGTCGAGCGCGTCTTCCGGCACCCGCGGCAGTTTGGTCCCTTCGGTGATGTCGTTGACGCGCCAGAGGGCGTCCATCGTCTCCTGCGGCGAGGCGATCGGGAAATCGGAACCGAAGAGGAGCTTGTGCAAGACGTTCCACTCGGTGGCGAGGCGGAAGGCATTGTAGTAGGACCACGGCCGGTAGAAGTTGGCGGAGATGTCGGCGTAGACGTGGGGGTGCTTGCGGATGACGACGATGCAGTCGATCTGCCAGGGGTGGCCCATGTGGGCGAGGATCATCCGCAACTGCGGAAAGGCCATCGCGACGCGGTCGATGTGGCGAGGATGGGCGTAGTCGAGGTCGGCGAACTGGACCGGCGAGGTGCCCTGGTGAAACAAGATCGGCAACCCGAGTTCCTCGGCCCGCTTGAAAACGCGGAACGCTTCCTCGCCGAGCGGATCGAAGTTCTGGTAATTCGGTCCGAGTTTGATCCCGCGCAACCCCAGATCGCCGGTCGCCCGCTCGATCTCCTCCAGCACCTTCGGATCGTGCGGGTGGACCGTCAGGAAACCGATGAACTTCTCGGGATGGGCGCACACGAAGGCGGCCGTGTCGTCGTTCACCTGCGGCGTCGCGTAGATCAACTGTCCGTCGTCCGGCACGTCGCCGCGCGGATCGGAGGCGATGTTGAAGACGATCGCCCGATCGACCACCGCCATCGCCGCGACCGAGTCCTCCCAGGTGTGCGCCGTCGACGCCTTCTGATCCGGCCGCCAGAGCGCGTCGAGTTTCTGCTCTGCCGCCGGCGGCGGCGTCCGGTGCCGCGGGGTATGGGTGTGGACGTCGATGATCACGAATGGTTGTCTCCTTGATTGGCCCGCGGGGTACCGTGACCATGCCCGAGAACCGTCAACTTCGTTGCCCGGGGTTCAAACCCCGGGCTCATCTCCATAAGCCCTCTGAAGAGGGCTGACGGGAGCCGCGTTCCTAGCCTGATTCATCAGGCTTATTTGGGTGAACCCGGGGTTTGAACCCCGGGCGGACGGCGGTGCCCACGTTGCCGTTACGTGTGCCACGCATCCGGCACTAGAGCCTAATGCCGATTGCCTTCATCCTTTCAGCGCCCCGACCGTCAACCCGCGCGCGATCTGCTTTTGCAGGATGGCGAAGATGATCAGGACCGGGATCATCGTCAGCGTCATGCCGGCGAAGAGACCGACGTATTTGGCGGTGTAAACGGCCTGCTGGTCGAGGTAGGTGAGACCGAGGGTGACGGTGTATTGACTCTTCTCGCGGACGAAGAGGAGGGCATAGAAAAACTCGTTCCACCAACTGACGAAGTTGAGGATCAGGAGTGAGGCGATCCCCGGTCGCGCCAGCGGCAGCATCACTTGCCAGAAGGTGCGCAACGGCGAGGCGCCGTCGAGCGCCGCGGCCTCCTCCAACTCGAACGGCAACGTCTTGTAGAACCCGGTCATGACGAAGGTGTTGAAGGAGACGCCGCCGACCGTGTAGAGGACGATCAGGATGACGTAGGCGTTGATCCAGGTGTGGTCCTGGCGCAGACTCTCGACGATCTTGAACAGGGGAATCGCCGTCAGCGGATAGGGAATCATGATCCCCATCAAGAAGAACATCAGCAGGGGTTGGCTGAAGCGGAACGGAATACGCGCAATCGGATAGGCCGCCAGACAGGAGAGCGCGACGCTGCCGATCGTGCCGCAACCGGCGACGATCAGGCTGTTCCGAAACATCGTCCCGATACCGCGGTCCCAGGCGTCGCGGAGATTTTCCCAGTGGAACGTGTCGGGAATGTGCCAGGGCGGGTAGAGGAGGACGTCGGTATTCGACTTGAAGGCGGTCAGCACCACCCAGAAGAAAACGACGATCGAAAAGATGCAGTAGAGACCGAGCACGACGTAGATCGCCGTGTACTTGATCGTCCCCGGCGGCAGCCCGCGCCGCCGTGCCCGCGGCGGCGCGGACGGAGGCGGCGAGGCGGCAAGGCGGCGAGGCGGCAAGGAATCTTTATCCGCCGTTCGCCTCTGCTCCTCGACTTTCGCGCTCGCCCCGATCATCCCCAAGTCGTCCTCCCTTGCCGCCTCGCCGCCTTGCCGCCTCGCCGCCTCCGTCAGTATTCGACCGTCTCCCGGAACGTCACCCGGTTCACGAGGACGCTGAGGACGAAGATCATCAGCAGCATCGAGGTCGCCAGTCCGGCGGCGTAGCCCCATTTGAAATCGAGGAAGGCGACGCGGTAGACGTAGGTCACCATCACGTCGGTCGAGCCGAGCGGACCGCCGACGGCGACGGGACCGGTCATGACGTAAATGAAGGTGAACGCCTGCAGCGCCTGGATGATCCAGAGGACAAGCAGGATGCGGAGGACTTCCCAGAGGAGCGGGACGGTGACCGAGCGGAAGACCTGCCAGTCGCTGGCGCCGTCGACCCTGGCGGCGTCGGGCAGGTCGGCGGGGATGCGGTCGATCCCGGCCGAGATCAGCAGCACCCAACTGCCGATCCCGTGCCAGATTGCGGCGACGATGATCGCGGTCAGGGCGTAGCGCGGTTCGCCCAGCCAGGGCACCGCAAAGCGCTCGAGCCCGATCTCCTTGAGCACCGGGTTGATCAGTCCCTGGGTCGGGTTGTAGATCCACTTCCAGATCAGACCGGCGACGCTGGCGGCGATCACGATCGGGGCGAGGATGACGAACTGGAAGGGTCCGCGCCCGCGCAGCGGTTGGTGGAGCGACCACGCCATGTAGAGCGCGGGCGTAAAGAGCAGAACGCCGCCGATCAGCGTCAACTTGATCGAGTTGCCGACCGCGTTGCGGAAATTGTCGTCTTTGAACAGGATGTGGTAGTTCCGCAGCCCCGCCCAGTGGACGGCGTTGCCGTGCCCCTGCCAGTCGGTGAACCCGTAGTACACCGTCAACACCAGCGGCACGAACATCACCAACACGTAGAGCACGAACTGCGGCGCGATGAACGGCACGATCAGGCGCCGCCGCGCCCGTTGGAACATCTCTCCTCCGAGTGGCAAGTCGCAAGTTACAAGTGGCAAGTGAATTCGTCTGTACTTGCCACTTGTAACTTGCGACTTGTAACTTCGTCAGCCTCCGGCCTTCTTCACCTGGCGGTACTCGTCGAGGTTCTTGTCGATCTGGGCGACCATCTCCTCGGGGCCGATCTTCTTGAGGAAGAGGGCCTGGACCGGTTGGTACCAGGCGGCCCAGAGGGCGGTGTCCCAGTGGATACCGTAGTAGTAGATGATGACGTCGGAGGTGGCCGACTTCTCGACCATCTTGTCCATGCCCGTGGTGCCGGTGGGGGCGGGGACGCCATTGATGGACGGGATCATCCGCAGGTCGTTGGAAGCCGACGTCTGGTTTTCGACCGAGGTCCAACGTTTCAGGTACTCGGCGGCGAGCGGGACGTTCGGTTGGTGACTGGTCGCCTTCCCCGGGTTGGCGACCGACCACATCTGGGCGGTGCCGAACATCGCGCTCTGGTCGCCGGTGCCACCGTCGTAGGTCGGGAAGTCGAAGACGCCGAGCCGGTAGTCGGGCGGGATCGCGTCCTTCATCTCGGCGGCGAGCCAACTCCCCATGTGGATCATCGCCGCTTTGCCCTGGAAGTAGATGGCCTGGGCGGTCGTGAAGTCGGCCCCCTCGTAGCCCTCCATGAACCAGTCGTTTTGCGGCAGTTTGGCGATTTCCTGGGCGGCGGTCAGGAAGCCGGGATTGTCGGCGAGGTGGCCCTCGCCGAAGGCGACCTTCTCGACCTCCTCGCGGCCGACGATCCGCTGGATCATCCGGTCCCACCAGTGACCGCAATAGACGTCGGTCGGGCCGGAAACGCAGATCGGTTTGATCCCCTTGTCCTTGCCCTTCTCGTTGATCGTCTGGCAGAGGGTGAGGAATTCGCTCCAGGTATTGGCTGGTTGTACGCCCATGTCCTCGAAGATCTGGACGTTGTAGTGGACGAGCATGTAGACCATTTCCCACGGCACGCCCCACCAGGCGCCCGGCGTCGTCGAATCCGCCCGGTTGTCGACGGCGAACGACTTGGCGCCGGAAGTGAAGGTGTCGGACCACTTGTCGCCGCTGGCGAGGGGTTGGTCGAGGTAGCTCGTCAGGTCCTGGACGAACCCGTTGTTGACCCAGTCCCAGAGGATCGGCGCCTGGCTGCTCCAGCGCCCGGTGTCGACGTCGAGCGGGTCGCCGTTTTGCCAGCGCAGGTTGCGGGCCGAATCGGAGGCGGTGTTGGCGAAGGTGTACTTCACCTTGGTGCCGGGGTAGTCCTTCTCCAGGGAGTCGCCGATCGCCTTGGCGTGGTCGAACCAGGGGCCCTCCTCGTAGAAGACGCCGACCTCGATGTCGCCGCCGGTCACCGTGTCCTGGGCGGCGGCCGGCGCGGCGAAGTGGTGCGGGACGCCGCCGAGGAGCATCGCACCGCTGCCGGCGGCGCCGAGGCGGAGCACGTCGCGCCGCGAGAGCCCGTGGTTGCGCAGAAACCTGGGATCCGCGAGGTACTTGGCACGAGTCGGATCGCTCATCTCCTGGACCTCCCGTCCGAACGAGGCAATGCCCCCAACCGAACGCAGCGTTGCTGCCCGTGAGCCGAGATGCCCCTCCGGTCCGCCGCCGATAAGGGCCGCCGCTGTTTCCCTGTTCGTCCTGAGAACAAAACCGACCGGGCTGTGCTGATAGAGAACACGATACGCCAATCTGGCGGGCTGTCAAGGGGTTAAGCGAACCTGATCGCGGCCGGTACGTTGTGCACGATCGCCGAGGGCTTGCAGGGGGTCTGGTCTTCGAGCGGTCGAACACCGAGGATCGCGCCTTCGAACGCAGCGCCAGCGATCACGTACTTGGCAATGGTCGCTTGAGCGGCGCGGGTATCAACACAGTGGCGATCCTATCAAACGGAGGTGCAAGGTGCAGCGGATACCAAGGGATCGACTGACGGTCGTCTTCGATCGCCGGACACCGCCGGTGGCGACGGTCAAACCCGGCGAGGTTTTCGTCGTCGAGACGGAGGATGCGCGGGGCGGTCGCACCCGCACGCCGGAGACGACGACCACCGAATACCTGATCGAGATGCGCCGCCGGGGCTGGTACGGCAACCCGGTGACCGGTCCGATCTTTGTCGAGGGAGCCGAACCGGGCGATACCCTCCTCGTCCGCATCCACGATCTTGAGTGCGACACCCTCGGCTGGATCCCGATCTGGCCCTTCCTCTTCCACTTCGAGGACCTCTTCGACAAACCCGAAACGATCCTCTGCGAGGTCCGCGACGGTCACGTGCTCCTCGGCAACGGCGCGCGCGTCCCGGTTCGCCCGATGATCGGCACCATCGGCACGGCTCCGCCGATGGAAGCGATCCTCTCCGGCGGCATGGGTCGCCACGGCGGCAACCTCGACGCCGAGGAGATCACGACCGGCAGCACCATCCACCTGCCCGTCGACGTCGAAGGCGCCCTCCTCGCCCTCGGCGACTGCCACGCCGTCCAGAGCGACGGCGAACTCGCTTCCGTCGAAATCCGTGCCGTCGTCACCCTCAGTTGCGACCTCGTCAAAGGCCGCAGCCCCGTCATGACCTGGCCCCGCATCGAAACGGCGGATTCGCTGGTCACCGTCGCCGTCGGCCGTCCGTTGGAAGAAGCCCTCTGGGCCGCGTTGCGCGATTTGATCCTCTGGGTCGTCGAGCGGACGGGGATGACGAAGCAGGAGGCGTATCTGCTGATCGGTACCGCGGGTCATGCCCGGCCGGGCCAGGCCCAGGTGGGCTTGTATTCGATGCGGTGTATGGTGCCGAAGGCGGTGCTGGGCTCCTGAGGTTTGTGGATTGCCAGGGCATGATATTCGTCGGAGGAAAAAGCACCAACGGGAGTCGAAGATGTCGGACCGTTTGCCGCGAGTTACCGCGAGAGAAATCATCGCAGCGCTCCGGCGTGCCGGTTGGGAGCACGTCCGCACCTCCGGCAGTCACAAGCAACTCCGCCATCCGAATCGTCCCGGACTCGTCACGGTTCCCGACCATTCGGGTGAGACGATCTTTCCTGTTATCCTGAAGAGCATCTTGCGGCAGGCCGGTCTGACCGGCGATGAGTTCAGGAAGCTGTTGGAATGACGCGACGCTACACCGTTTTGCTGGAATGGGATCCCGAGGGGCCGGGGTACGCCGTAACCGTACCGGCGTTACCTGGGTGCTATACGCAAGGCGCGACAGTTCCGGAGGCATTGGACCGGGCTCGCGAAGCGATTGCCGGGCATGTTGCTGCTCTCATCGAAATTGGCGAACCGGTGCCGCAGGAGGACACGCCTGCCCTCATGACCGTCGTCGAGATCGATGAACTGATCCCGGCCGGCTCCTAGGGCTCAGTCGCGACACGCACGAGGTCCGGCCCCTCACCGCAACCAGAAAAACCATGCCAGGACCAGCCAGAGTGCCGTCGCGACCCACTGGACCACCCAGAAGGCGCGGTGCAAGGTCTTGTGCCGCAACCCGAGCATACCGATCCAGCCGCCGATGACACCGCCGGCGAGGACCAGTCCTTTCAAGACGATTTCGGGGATGCGCCAGCCGCCTCGCCGCGCCTGCCACTTGTCGTACGCGTAGAAGAAAAACGTCGCCACCGTCCCGGCGAGGATCCAATTGAGGTAGAGGGACCAATCGAACACGATGAAGAGGGCGAGCAGGAGGCCACCCCAGAGGATCGCAGCCGCGATGGCCGCATGCTTTTTGGGCGAATGGTGTTGCGGACGCGCCACCGGCGGTCGTTCGTGGAGACTATTCGTTGCCATCGGCCAGCCTGATGACCGTCCCGCCCTCCGCACCCGAGCGGTCGATCGCGAAGCACGCCTCGTGGGTGTTGACGGCGTCGTGGAGACTGGCGTGGCTCTCGACGTCGTTCTGGACGCAGTCGAGGAAGTGGGCGACCTCGCCGGCGAACGGGTGGTGGGAAACGGCGCCGCTGTTGGGGAGGACGGTCGGGAAGGTGGCCCAGTCGGTGACGCCGGGGAGTTTGCGGCTGTAGAAGCGGTTGTCCCGTAACCCGCCGTCCGTGCCGAGCAGATCGACGTTGAACTGGTAGGGCATCCACTGCTCGACGCAGGCGGAGACCTTGCCAATCTTGCCGCTGGCGAACTTCACCACCGCCGCCTGCATCGGCGGGAACGGCAGACCGGGTTCGCCTGCCGTCTGCTGGGCGCTGACCTCGACGATGTCGCTTCCCATCAGGTACCGGGCGAGATCGACCGCGTGGCACCCGCCCAGGAGCATCGCGCTGGCGTCCATGTGCTGGAGGTGATTCTCCGAACCGGGGTAGCCGCTTTGTTCGGGGTTGTGCCAGTAGTCGGTCTGGACGTAGAGCAATTCGCCGAGCAACCCTTGGTCGATCAGTGCCCGCGTCGCCTGGATACTCGGGTTCCAGCGGAGGACGAAACCGCAGACCGTTCGCACACCGGCCTTCGCGATCGCCGCGTCCATCGCGTGCAACTGCTCCCGGTCCAGCGCCACCGGTTTCTCGATCAGGCAATGCTTGCCCGCCTGCGCCGCCGCGATCGCATCCTTCGCGTGCCGGGAGTGCGGCGTGCAGATCGAAACGGCGTCCACACCCGGATGGGCGAGCAATGCCTCGACCGAGTCGTAGATTCCGAGTTCGGTCGGATCGAGCCCGACCTGGCGCGCCTTCGCTGCTGCCCCGTCCTTCGTCCGGCTGCCGATCGCCAGCACCCGGCAGCGGGGATTGCCCAGGTAGGCCGTCAGGTGCCCGGTCGCAACGTTCCCCGCCCCCTGAATCGCGATCCCGATGGTGTCGTTCGCCGACATCGTTGCGCTCCTCCTCACCGCGTGCTGACGTCGTGCCGAGAGTGTCGCACAGATCGCGCTCCGCGTTCGGCACCTTCGCCGCGCGGCGAACCCGCGCCGCGGATAGAATGCCGGCCGGCGTGCGGTACGGCGACGTGCGGGGAGGCGAACGATGCCGGTGGTCTTTTTTCTCAACAGACTCCGACCGGGTGTGAAGGGCGAGGACTACGAACGCTGGGTGCGTGAGGTCGACTACCCAACCGCCCGCTCGCTCGACACCATCCATTCATACGTCGTCGCTCGGATGGCAGCCACCCTGGACGGCGCGGCTCCGACCTACGACTACGTCGAGCGGGTCGAGATCTCCGAGATCGACGCCTACCGGAAAGAACTCGCCGACCCGAAGATGGGCGACTTCGCCCAGCAATGGTCGGGTTTCGTCGGCGAGTCGATTGCCGTCTACGGCGACGAGATCGTCTGACGGATGTCGAGACCGACGACGTCCGGCGAGCACCCGATCCGCTGCGGTCTCTCGCCCGTTCTCCACGGCGGGTTTCCGGGTGACGACCGGGCCGGATTGCTGCGTGATCTCGCCCGCATCGCCGACGAGGGCGGGTTCGACGCCTACTGGGTCGAAGACCACTCCCGGTTGCCCGCCGAGGAGATCCGCGCCTCCGAGGGCGAACCCGAACGCGACGAACCGCTCGATGCCTGGACCACCCTCGCCTATCTGGCATCGGTCACGACCCGCGTCCGGCTTGGCACCGAGGTGACACCGGTCACCCTCCGCCACCCGAGCCAGCTCGCCAAGACGGTCGCCACCCTGGATGTCCTCAGCGGCGGTCGCGTCGTCTTCGGTGCCGGCACCGGCTGGCACAAACCGGAGTACCTGAGTCACGGCATCCCCTTCGAGCGCCGCGACGAGCGCTACGCGAAGTCGTGCGAGGCGATCGAAGTGATGCAGGCGCTCTGGCGGCAACCCCGCGTCGACTACGCCGGCCGCTTCTACCATCTTGCAGACGCCTACCTCGCTCCGAAGCCGGTCCAAGCGGGCGGTCCGCCGATCTGGTTCGGCGGTTTCTCCGACCAGATCCTGACCGCCACCGTCCGCTATGGCCACGGTTGGATCAACGGCACCAACCCCGATCCTGCCTTCGTCGCCGAACGCTGGGCGCGGCTGCGCGAGATCGCGACCGAGGCCGGACGCGACCCCGCCGAGATCCGCGTCTGCGTCCCCCTGATGGCGCACCTCAGCACCGACCGCGAGCGTGCCCGCGCCTCGATCGAGGGTTACATCGCCCGTGGCGACTTCGGGAAATGGCTCGGCGACTTCTTCGGCGAGAACGCCCGGCGCTTCGGTCTCTGGGGTACGCCCGCCGATGCCCTGCCCCGCCTCAAACCCTATCTCGACCTCGGCGTTCGCGACTTCATCTTCGATCTTCGCCCACCGACGATCGCCCGCGAATCGGCCGAATTGCTCGCCGCCCACGTCCTACCTCGACTGGCGGACCTGTGACGGAGGTGCCCGTGACCGACGACGCAACGGCATCGACCCGTGCCGCGCTCGACCGCTTCTACGTCG
>DATBFX010000015.1:0-43056 GCA_036558305.1 Thermomicrobiales bacterium
TCGTCCAGGTCGATCGCGCCGTGGGCGTGCAGCCGCCTCATCGCGGCCATCACCTCTGCCGCGCGGGTCTCCTCCGGATAGGCGATGGCGACCAAATGACTCATCCGACGCCTCCTTCCTTCCTCGATCGGGGAGGGCGATCCCCCCCGCTGATCCAGACAGGCGATTGACGTCGGTCAGTTCGGTTCGGCGTCCTCATCCTGACCCCGAGGCGCTTTCGGTTGCCCGGAGACGGCCGATGCGAGCCGCTGCTCGGCGCCCCTCGGCAGGTCGGTGTGCAAGACCGTCCCGCCAAAGCGCCGCAACTCGGCAAGCACCCTCTCCGGCGTCGCCGCACGGACGAGGAGGAACGGCGCCGCGTGGCCCGGCGCCTCCTCGCTTCTCAGTATCGGGCGTTGACCGAGCGCTCCGCCAACAGGAGGTCACCCTAACTTGTGCACCTACTCCACGTGATACTCGCGGGCACGAGGTGGAGTTCTCCCGGCGGCATCGAGTCCGGCCTGTCGTTCCCGCCCACGCACGAGGCGCGGCAAACACGCGACCTCGGGCACCCGCCGCTCCGTCGCTATCGTGTCTCGCGTCCCCGATCAGCACAACCAGGCGCGATTGCCGGCGTGGGTCGGCGTCTGCCGCCGCGCATCGGTCGCCTGCGGCCCGTTCCGGGTACTCGACTCAGTCATGCCACGCTATCCCTTCGTCGATCATATCGTCGATCGGGGCGGCAAAGACGCCAGCGGGCTCGTCGTGGATGCCCCCCGGCGTTGTGCCCGGTACACTGGCGCGTCATGACGCCAAGCAGTGGTTCCTCCTCTCCCAATGGTCCTGGGACCGGAGCGCCGCCGATGGCTCCGCAATCCCCACGCCGGACCCGCTGGCGGCGGCGGTGGACGGCGTGGCTCGTGGTCACCGCCGCCGGGCTCGCGGCGCTCACCTTCGTCGCCGCCGCCAACTACGTCCACGTCGAGCTGCGGCTCATCGGCTGGCAGGGCGAGGTCCGGCTCTCGTGGGCGCTTCTGGGCGCGGTCGCCGTCGGCGTCGTCCTCGGTCTGCTTGCGCCGCGCTTGTGGCGGTGACCGCAGCCGGCGTGACCCCGCCGGGGGAGGAGCCGGGCGGCGACGCGGAGCGCGACCGCCTGAGCCGGTCAAGCGGGTGCCCGCCGTGGTGCTGGCTCCCGAGTAGCTGCAGGATCGCCAGGTTGTCGGTGGTGATCCCGTCGACGCCAAGACGGACGAGTTCGTTGACGCGTTCGAGGTCGTTGACGGTCCAGGCCATGATCAGCAGACCCCGCGCTTTCAGCCGCGCGGCGTGCTCCTCGTCGATCAGGCTTTCGCGGATCGAGACGCCGTCGAGGATCGCCGCGAACGCAGGATCGTCGTCGAGCAGACGCAGGCGGTCGGCGCTGCCGACGCTGAAGATGCGGAAGGCGGACGGTTCGCGCTCGGCGAGGCGCTGGAGGAGCGATGGGTTGTCGGAGACGACCAGCACCCGGCGCTGCCCCTGGCGGTTGGCCAGGAAGGAGAAGAGCCTCTCCTGGAATGCCGGCGACGACTCCTTGAGGTCGAGCTTGATCGCGCCCGCCCCGGCCGAGGCGATCCAGATTTTCGCCAGCGGCGGTCCGCGGAAGACGCTGCCGCCGATCACCGGGATCGGCACGCCGTGGGACGCGTAGAGCTGGCCGTCGAACGAGACGACGTCGACCTCGATCACGTCGGCGTCGTAGGCGATCGCCTCCAGCGTCGCATCGACGCGGTCGCCGGAGTTGTGGGCGACGCCGACGACGCCGACGTAGTCGTCGAGCAGGTCGGTGTCGAGCTCCTGGAAGAACTGGGTCGGACGCAACCCGCTCGTCCACGTCTCGCCCCGCTCGGGGTCGAAGGCCAGCACCCCGAGCACCACCAGGCAGGCGACGATGACCGCCAAGGAGACCACAACGACGGCCATCTCGGCGAGGTGGCCGGCCCGCCGTGTCCATCCGGCCCGGGAACCCCACACCCTCATCGCCATCCTGGCAATCATCGGGGATCAACTCGGCTGGCGAGACCCATGGCCGCCGGCACCGGCGCGCCCGCGCCCCAGACGGCCAACTCCTCGAAGCCCGCCGCCGACCCCCCGGCCATGGTCCATATGGATCGGGTCCGCCCGGCACGGGGCGTCGCCCCCGCGCGGCTCGTCGGTCCCCCGCATGCCGTTCCCTCAGATCGCCGCGCTACGCCGCGGTCCGAAACCGGTAGCCCACGCCCCGTTCGGTCAGGATGTGCTGGGGATGCTCCGGATCCTCCTCCACTTTCGCGCGCAGTCGTCCGATGTAGACGCGCAGATAATCGATCTCGTCCACGTACTCGCTCCCCCACACTCTCGCGAGCAGTGTCCCGTGGTGCAGGACATGATCGGCGTTCCGGACCAGGTGGTACAGCAGCTTGTACTCCACGGGCGTCAGCGCCACCGGGACACCGTCCAGGCGGACCTCCTGCCGCGCGAAGTCGACCGCGATCCGACCGCTGACGAACGAAGGCGCCCGGCTCGCCGGCGGCGGCATCGCCAACCGGCGCATCAGCGCCTTCACCCGCGCCAGGAGCTCCAGGTGGTCGAACGGCTTGGTCACGTAGTCGTCGGCGCCGAGCTCCAGGCCCTTGACCTTGTCCAGCACGCCGTCCTTGGCGGTCAGCATGATCACCGGCACGTCGGAGAAGGCGCGGATCTGACGCAGCGTCTCGTAACCGTCCAGGCCGGGCATCATCACGTCGAGCAACACGACGTCCGGGCGTTCCCGCTCGATGAGGTCGAGCGCGGTCTCGCCGTCCGTCGCGCCCAGCACCTCGGTCTCCCGCCACTGGAGCGTGAAGCTGATCGTGACCGCCTCGATCACTTCCTGGGCGTCGTCGACCACCAGAACCTTCACTCGGGTCCCTCCCGCCGACGGCCGTGGCGGGGCAGCGTCACGCGGAACGTGCTGCCGACGCCGACCTCGCTCTCGACGTCGATCCGTCCGCTGTGCGCCTCGGCGATGCTCTTGGCGATCGGCAGCCCGAGCCCGACGCCGATGTTGTGGCTGGAGGAGCTGGTACGGGCCGTGTAGAACTGCTCGAACAGGTGCGGCAGCACTTCGGGCGGGATGCCCGGTCCCGTGTCCGCCACGCCGATCGTCACCTCCTCCCTTGCCGCCACGACCTCGATCCGGATCCGTGCTCCCGGCGGCGAAAACTTGCTGGCGTTCGACACCAGATTCAGGACGAGCCGTTCCAGCCGGCGCGGATCGCCCTGGAGTCGCGGCCACGGCCGCAGCGGCGGCACCTCCAGCGTCTGCTGCCGGTCCTCGATCAGTGGCCGCATCATTGTGGCCACGTCGGTCACCAACACGCCGACGTCGATCCTCCTCATCGGCAGCTCCGCCCGTTCGTGGCGGAGCCGCACGAGATCGAGCAGATCGGTCACCAGCGCGCTCATGCGGTCGGTGCTCTGCTTGATGTTGTGCAGCAGGCGCAGCCGCATCTCCTCGTCGGGCTGGCTGTCGAGGAGCAGGCCGATCGACGTCCGGATCAGTGTCAGCGGTGTCCGCAGCTCATGCGAGACGGTCGAGAGAAGGTCCGTGCGGAGCCGTTCGATGCGCGCTTCATGGTCGGCAGCGACGGCGACGGACTCCCCTGCAAGGGCCAGCGTCGCGCGGCGACCCGCCGGCGTGAGCGCGTAATCGGGGCCGTCGCGATCGACGCGTTGGAGGAGCCCCTGCCCTGCCAGGCACTCGCCGAGGCGTCGCACGTCCTCCCGATCGAGACTCCCCCCGCCGTCTTGGAGGGCAGTGGTGACCTCTTGCTCCGCCGCGCCCGCGCCGAGGGCAGCGAGCACGGCCAACTCGATCAGGCGTTCGGGCACTGGCCGGTCTCGGCGGACCATGGCTTCGTCCGTTCCCTTCGTCGGCATTCTACGCCCCGACCATCGATCGCGGCGACGACGTCGGGCTCCTCATGATCGGCCGTTCCGGCTTCAGGCGCAACACGGGCCGGCGGCGCGGAACGGGACGCGACCGCGTTCATGCGGTGTTCATGTCCGTTGGGCGGTTCATTCATGCGCGCCCGCTAAGCTCGGAACGTCCCGGCGCCCAGACCGCCACCACGGGTGCCGGCGTCGCCGAACGAGCTTACAGCCGGGACGGGGGCAGCATCGTGAACGACAGCCTGGCGACGATCCACGCGGACGCGGCCGATTTCGACGTCGTCAACGCGGCTTCGGCACAGTCGTTCCCGGCCAGCGACCCGCCCGCCTGGGCCACCGGCCGGGGGCATCCCGCGACGCAGCAGGACGGAGTGATCGGCCCCCGACGGCGGGGAGAGAGGAGGATGCACGGTGTCCACAGCGAGGAACAAGGCGATCGCGCGGCGATTCTTTGAGGAAGCCGTGGCCCGGCAATGCGAGCAGACGGCGGATACTCTCGTGACCCCGAATGCCGTTTTCCACGGGCCACTGGGGCGATTCACCGGTCCCGACGGGATCAAGCGGTTCAGCCGCAGGCTTCGCTCCGCCTACCCCGACTACCGCATTGCGGTCGAGGACGTGATCGCGGACGGGGACCGGGTCGCCGCGCGCTGGACACTGCGCGGCACGCAGCGGGGCGAGCTCCTCGGCGTCCCACCGACCGGCAAGCAGACGACCGTGCAGGGCGTCGGCTGGCTCCGCCTGGCCGACGGCAAGATCGCCGAAACCTGGATGGCCGAATACTAAACCCGCGTCATGAGGGTCGCCGGGTTGCCGACCGTTTATGCACCGCTCGTGCTCGGAGGAAGGACGAAACGTGGTGACGATGAACCCGCAGGTCTTGCTGACGGCGGACGGATGGCGCCAGCTCCACGACGAGTTGGCGGAGCTTCGCCGGCGGCGAGCGGAGGCCCTTGCCGCGAACGGGAACGGAGGCTGGTCCTCGCCGTCGAACGGCGCGGCCAGCCCGAGTGAGATCGAGTACCTGAGCCACTGCATCGCCGAACTGGAGTACGTGCTCTCGCGGGCCGTGCCGGTCGAGTCGGACGAGCGCAAGCCCGGTGTGGTCGGGGTCGGCAGCGAGGTCGAGGTCCACTGGGACGACGGCAGTCGCGAGACCTACGCGATCGTCGGCCCACCCGAGGTGGAAGCGCGACGCGGCCGCATCTCCTACGTCTCGCCGGTCGGCCTCGCGTTGATGGGCCGCCGCGCCGGCGACGTCGTCGTCGTTGTTGCCGAGAACCAGACCAGCCGCATTCGGGTCGTGGCGGTGCGCTGACGAGGCGGCCGCCGTCCCGTTTACCAGAAGGACGACCCCCATGAGCCCGACCCCGACGATCGACATCCCCGCCGCCGTCCTTGACCGGACATCGACCACGGCCGCCGCGACCCTGGCCCAGACCGCCGGTCGGCTGTTCGCCGCCGCCGCGGACGACCTTGGCCTCGACGGCGGCCTCCGTGCCCGCCTTGCCCTGCCGGAGCGGTCGCTCGCCGTGAACGTCCCGGTGGTGATGGACGACGGGCGCGTGGAGGTGTTCGAGGGCGTCCGCGTCCAGCATTCCACCGCCCGCGGTCCCGCCAAGGGCGGGGTGCGGTACCACCCCGCCGTCTCGCCGGACGAGACGGCCGCGCTGGCCATGCTGATGACGTGGAAGTGCGCGGTGGTCGACCTTCCCTTCGGGGGGGCAAAGGGCGGCGTCCGGGTCAACCCGCGCCGGCTCTCCCAGGCGGAGATGGAGCGGCTGACCCGCGCCTACACCGCCGCCATCCTGCCCATCACCGGCCCCTTCCGCGACGTGCCCGCCCCCGACGTCAACACCGACGAGCAGGTCATGGCCTGGATGGTCGACGCCATCGCCCGTGGGGGCGAAGCCCAGGCCTGGGCCGCGGTGACGGGAAAGCCGGTTGCCCTCGGCGGCACAGCCGGGCGCGGCCCGGCCACCGGCAACGGCGTCGCGGTGGTCGCGAGCGAACTCCTCGACCGGCTGGGACGATCTACCGCCGCGACGACGGTCGCCGTCCAGGGATTCGGCAAGGTCGGCGCCGCCGCCGCCCGCGCGCTGGCCCGAATGGGCTGTCCCGTCGTCGCCATCGGCGACCTCTCCGGCGACTACTACGCGCCGGACGGGCTCGACGTCGAGGCCGCGATCGCGCATGTGGCGGATG
Organism: Thermomicrobiales bacterium; assembly: GCA_036558305.1. GTDB lineage: Bacteria > Chloroflexota > Chloroflexia > Thermomicrobiales > UBA6265 > DATBFX01. Next base: position 6,136 of record DATBFX010000015.1, read on the forward strand.
CGCCCGACCGCCTGCTGACCGGCTTCGCGCCGCCCGGGTGCGGCTGGCTGCCGCCCGGCTCGCTCCTGGAGTTGCCCGTCGACCTCCTCGTGCCGGCGGCGCTGGAGGGACAGATCACGGTCACCAACGCCGGCCGCGTCCGCGCTCCGATAATCGTCGAGGGGGCCAACGGCCCGGTGAGCGCCGACGCGGATCGCATCCTTGCTGAGCGCGGCACGGTCGTCGTGCCGGATATCCTGGCGAACGCGGGGGGCGTGATCGCGTCCCACGCCGAATGGGTGCAGAACCTGCAGGGCACGGTCTGGACGGCCTCCGACGTCGAACGGTCCGTGCACTCCCGCCTCGAAACCGCCTTCGCCGACGTCTGGGAGCTCGCGCGTGATCGGCAGCTCTCGCTCCGGCGGGCGGCCTACCTCCTGGCGGTCCGGCGCACGGCCGAGGCGATCCGGTTGCGCGGCTTCTCCCCCTAGAGGCGAGGGCGCGATCCCCGTCGCCCGGCTGATCCCGCGCTGCCGCGTGCGCGTCCCCTCTCGCCCGCGTCAGAGCTGCGACTGAAGTCGAGAGCACGCGCTGTTCCTGTGTCGTTTATGTTCGTTGGGCGGATTCTTCATGCCTGACCGCTAGCATGGAAGCCGTACCGGATCCGGGTTCGCGACCACCAAAGGATGTCTCATGTACGAACGCATCGTCGTCCCCCTCGACGGATCGGAGTTGGCCGAGCGAGCCCTGACCCACGCCGAGGAGATGGCCCGGCTGACCGGCGGCCCGATCCACCTCGTCCGCGTGATCGACACGCTGCACCTCGACCGCTTCGGCGTCTATGGCCTCGCAGTAGAATCCGCAGCCTACGGGCAGTCGCTCGACGCCGAGGAGCGTGCCGCCCGGGAATATCTGGCAACGATCGAGCACGACCTGGGTGACCGCGGGTTCGCGGTCACCCGGGAAATCCGGCGCGGATCGGTGTGGCACGAGATCGCGGCGACGATTGAGCCGGCCGACCTCGTCGTGATGGCATCGCACGGGCGGGGCGGGATTCCGCGGTGGTTCCTGGGCAGTGTGGCCGAGGACGTCGTTCGCCACGCGACCGCGCCCGTGCTCCTGATCCGGGTGGCGACGATGCCGGCGCAGGAAGCCGAATCCGCGACTACAACCGCCGCCGGCGGGTGAGCACGCGACCGTGACGACCTCCGTGATGACCGACGAACACGAGGCACGCCAGGGAACCAACGGCGACGGCGATTGCGTCGACGTGGCTTCGGCCGATTCGTTCCCGGCAAGCGACGCGCCGGCCTGGGCGACCGGCCGCGCCCGTTGGCCCCTTGCCGGGAGCAGCGACAGCAGGCTTGACGAGACCGCTCCGGGCGCTCCCGCGCCCACCCGCGGCAAGAAAGCAGGGTAGGTACATGGCAAGCTCGCGGGGCACGACCGGGACCAATCCCCAAATCCACCTGCGCCGGGCGTACGAGCCGCCAACGCCCACCGACGGGCGGCGGATCCTGGTCGACCGGCTGTGGCCCCGCGGCCTGACAAAGGAAGCAGTGCGCCTCGACGCCTGGCTGAAAGACGTCGCTCCGAGCACCGAGCTCCGGCGCTGGTTCCGGCACGACCCGGCAAAGTGGACCGAGTTCCAGCGGCGCTACCGCCAGGAACTCGCGGCCCGCCCCGCGGCGCTGGCGGCCCTGCTCGATGCGGCGCGGGCCGGTCCCGTTACTCTCGTCTACGGGGCCAAGGACGAGCAGCACAACGAGGCGGTGGTGCTCAAGGCGGTCCTCGAGGAATGTCTGCGGTAGCGCGTCCGCCGCCAGAGTGTCGTCACTGCCCACACCCGAGCACCGGGAGAAAGGGTGGCAGAGCCAGCGGTGACGGGATCGGCGGTCGCCGTGGAGCGTGTGGAGGTGAAGCGATGGTGTCGATGCGTCGACCCGAGTTGTGGGAGTGGGCCGAGTATTACTGACCCTGGTGCTATCTGGGGGCCGTGCGCCTCCACGCGATCATGCCGGAGTACCGGGGGCGGGTCACGCTGCGCATTCGGCCGTTCCCGCTCGAAGTCCTGGATGGCGAGGCCGCCCCGCGCGACATCCTCGAACAAGAGTGGTGGCTGGCCGCGATCCAAGAGCCGGCCGCCGCCTTCGCCCCGTACCCCAGCGACGACTGGCCCACCACCACGCTCCCGGCCTTCGAGGCGGCCTGGTGCGCCGGCCGGCAGGGCGACGACGTCCTGCTCGATTTCGACCTGCGCGTGCGTCGCGCCTTCTTTGCCGAGGGGCGCAACATCGGGCGGCGCGAGGTGCTGCTCGCGATCGCGGGGGAGGCTGGTCTGGACCTGCCGTGCTTCGCCCGCGACTTCGCCAGCGGCCAGGCCCTGCCTGCCGTGCTCGAGGAGGCGCGGCTGGGGCGGGAGCGCTACCGGGTGCGCGGCACGCCGACGCTGATGCTGCCGGACGGCACGCGTCTGCGCCATCCCATGGCCTTTCCGCGGATGCGGGATCGCAAGGTCGTCGGCGTGACGGGCCTGCCGTGCTGCGGCGACGAGTGCCTGGCGGCGACGCGCGGTCTGGTCGAGCAGACGTTGCGGCAGGGCGAGAGCGAGCAGGGACCTCCGCGGGCGGAGGTCCGCTAATCGCCACGAGACGTATCGGAATGGAATGACGAAGGGCGATAGGGGATGCCCGCCGGTTCCCGAGCGATGACCCTCGGCGGACCGACGGTATGGATACGTCTCGGCCCGTTATGGTCCAGGTACTGGACCATAACGGGCACGGTGGGACCGGCGCCGGCTGGGTTGCCACCGAGTTCCTCGCCTTAGTCTCGGCGATCGGCGATTCCGTGGTCGTCGACGGCTCGTTGAACGACCGGACCGCGCCGACCCTTGCCGGCGACATCCTTGAAATCCAGCAGAGGGAACCGCGGGCGCCATCCTCGAGGGATGGGATGCGACCGCGTTTATGCGGCGTTCATGTCCGTTGGGCCGGTTCTTCACGGTCGCCCGTTACCGTGGACGTACTGACGGCACGCGAGCCGCCGGAAGCGGGGACACGGCGACGGCGCTCTTGGGGGCCCAGTGTCGGGACCGAAAGCGATTCCACGAACTGGGTCGCAGTCATGGTACGGCGACCTGATATCCAGCGCCATGAGAGCGCGACGGGTTCTACCAGAGGCGCAAGAACGCGCAGAAGGAGACTTCGATGCAGACGGCGATGGCAATCGATCTCGACTCCGTACGACTCGATCGGCGACGGATGTTCACGCTGGCGAGTGCGGCGGCCGCCGTCGCAGTCGTCGGTCCTGGTCGACTCGGTGCTGCCGCGCAAGGCGAGCCCACCCTGGCGGTCGTCTCGCCCGCGGACGGCGCCACCGTCACCACAAACGACATCCCGGTCCAGCTCGAAGTGGGGAACTTCGCGCTCGACGGCGCGGCGTTCGGGCGACCCGCCCAGACCGGCAGCGGCGAGGTCCTCGCCTTTGTCGATGGGGCGACGATCGCGCAACTGACGAACTTCTACAGCACGGACAGCCTCGTCGTGGCGGGCGACGGTTTGGCGCCGGGGCCGCACACGCTGATCTTCCTCCTGGCCAGCAGCAGCCACGAGCCGATCATGGCCACGGCGCAGCAGGTGACCATCGACTTCCGGCCGCCGCAGCCGGTGCCGCTGCCGGTCGCCAACTACACGGGCGAGCCGGCGCTGGCGCTGGTCAGCCCGGAGGACGGCGCGACGGTCGCCTCGTCGTTTGAGGTCCAGGTGCGGCCGACCAACTTTACCCCCGCCACGGCGCTCGAAGGCAAGACGAACGTCCCCGGTTACGGCCACTACCACGTCTGGGTGGACACGGCCGAGATGCCGGCGTCTCTGGCCGGTCTGGCGCTGATGCCCGGTACCAATGGGTTCACCCTCGATCTCAGTGCCTGGGGCGAGGGCGAGCACACGATCCGTATCGAACCGGCCCAGAACGACCACACGATGTACGACCCGGCGACGGCGGTGACGTTCACCGTGACCGTCAGCGCGGCCGCCCCGGCCGCCACTCCTGTCTCGAGTCCGACGAGCTAGGTCGTCGAACCGAGGGATCGACCGGGCCGCGGCACCGCGGCCCGGTCGCCGCCCACGTGGGATGGCGCAGGAGTAGAGGAGACGATGGACGCAAAGCACGTTCCGTTCCCGCGGGCTACGGCGTTGAATCGCCGCGTGCTCCTCCGGAGTGGTCTGGAAATGGGGTTGACCGGGGCACTCGCCGGAGCGATGGCGGCAGGATGGCGCCCCATTGGCGGCCGCACGGTCCGCCCCGCCGGGGCGGCGACGCCGGCCGCAGCCGGATCCGGCGTGGACTGCTCGGCTTCCCCCGCGGCAAGTCCCGCCGCCGGTGCTCCCGTGGCTTCCCCGGTCGCCGCGGTCGAGGTTCGGATGACGGCGCAGCTCCGCTTCGAGCCGCCGGCCGTCACGATCCGCACGGGGGAGACGGTCACCTGGTTCAACGACAGCCCGCTCCCCCACACCGCGACCGACGATCCCGAAAGAAACCCGGTGGCGGAGGCCTTCCCGGATTACGCGCGGCTGCCGGACTGCGCGGCACCCTGGGATTCCGGACTGCTCCAGCCGGGCCAGTCGTTCTCGCACACCTTCACCGTGCCGGGCGCCTACGCCTACTTCTGCATACCGCACGTGCTCTCGGGTATGCGGGGGACGATCGACGTCCGAGACTAATCCCGCCCCACCCGCTCAGCCCGGTCGCTCTTGTGCGTCGACACCGTCACCGTCCACCGACCGCCATCCGTCCGCGGTGGGGAACGGGAAAGGCATGCCGTGACCGATGACTGCTCGTGTCCGGCGGGCGAGGCGTCCGCTCGGAGGTTCATTCCGCCTGCATCTCGCGGAGGTCTAAATGAGCGAGTCCAAGCACGAACACGTCACGACAGCGGATTATGCGCGCCTAACGTCGAACGGTCGGGGCGTCACGCGCCGCCTCTTTTTGAAGCGGTCGAGCGCGGTGGTCGCCTCCACGGGCGCGGTCGCCATCGGTTCGGTGGCCGCGATCGACGGGAGGGCGGTGACGGCACAAGACGCCACCCCCGCCGCCGCTCCCCCCGACCACGGCGGGATGCCGGCGATGGGGACCGACCAGCGGCCGATCGAGTTCTTCAACATCCACGAGGCCGAAACGGTCGACGCCCTGGTTTCCCGGATCCTGCCGGGCACCGTCGATGATCCCGGTGCCCACGAGGCCGGCGTCGTCTTCTACATCGATCGGACCCTCGGCGGGACCAACCTCGGGTACACCCGAAAGACCTACACCCAGGGGCCGTTTCCGGTGGTCTCCGAGGAACCGGTCGCCGTCGAAGCAGCCAGCACGCGCGACATCTACGACTACGTCGGCGTCCCCGCTGACCTGATCTCACGCTACGGCTTCCAGTCGGTGCTTTCGCCGCAGGAAATCTACCGGCGCGGCATCGGGTTTGTCGACGCCTACGCCCAGAGTCAATTCCAGAAGGACTTCGTCGACCTGTCCGCGGAGCAGCAGGACCAAATTCTGACCGAAATGGAAGCGGACAAGGCGACGGGTTTCGATGGTCCAGGCGCCAGGGCGTTCTTCACCCAGCTTCGCAACGACACGATCGAGGGCATGTTCGGCGATCCCATGTACGGCGGCAACCGCGACCTCGCCGGATGGAAGCTGATCGGCTACCCCGGCGCCCAGCGTCTTTACACCCCCGACGACATCAAGAACCCGGCCTTCACGCGCGAGCCGCAGAGCCTGGCCCAGTTGATGGCGAACGAAGGACATTAGAACGAGTAGCCAGTAATCGGTTGCCAGTAGTCAGTGAGAACGAGTCGTTCTGGCTACTGACTACTCGTAACTGACTACTGCGACAGGAGACAGAGATGGCACAACAGAACAAGAAGGTCGACGTCGTCACCGTCGGCGCGGGTCTCGTGGCCGGGATCGCGGCCTACCATCTGACGCAGGCCGGGCTCGAAGTCGTCTCGCTGGAGCAGGGCCCGTGGCTGACGACCGAAAACGACTTCAGCCACGACCACGACGAACTGCGCTACAACCAGCGCCGCGAGCTGATGGTCGACCTGTCGCAGGAGACCTGGACCTGGCGGCCGGGGCCGAAAGACACCGCCCTGCCGATGCGGCAGTACGGTTCCTTCAACCCGCACAAGGGGGTCGGCGGGGCGGCCGTCCACTGGGCCTCGCAGAACTGGCGATTTTTCCCCTCCGACTTCGAGTACCGCACCCACCACATCCAGCGCTATGGTGAGGACAAACTGCCAGTCGGCAACCGGATCCGCGACTGGGGCATCACCTGGGACGAGATCGAACCGTACTACGACAAGTGGGAGTACGACGTCGGCGTCTCGGGCAAGGCCGGCAACATCAAGGGGAAGCAAATCGAGGGCGGTAACGTCTTCGAGGGTCCGCGGGCGCGGGAGTACCCGCTGCCTCCGCTCGCGAAGTCGATCGTCGCCGACAAGTTCACGGCGGCGGCGAAGGACCTCGGTTACCACCCGTTCCCGGAGCCCTCGGCGATCCTGTCCGAAACGTACAAGGACCTCGCGGGCAATACCCGTGGGTCCTGCCTCTACTGCGGGTTCTGCACCCGATACGGGTGCGAGGTGGCGGCCAAGGGGAACTCGCTCGTCGTCCACATGCCGGCGGCGCTGGCGACGGGCAAGTACGAGATCCGGACGAACAGCTACGTCTACAAGATCGAGACCGATTCGGCCGGCAAGGCGACCGGCGTCCACTACGTCGACTCCGCCGGGCGCAGCCAGTTCCAGGAAGCCGACATCGTCATCGTCTCGGCCTACATGCTGATGAACGTCCGGTTGCTGCTGCTATCGCGCTCGGCCGCCCACGCCAGTGGGATCGGCAACGACCGCGGGCTGGTCGGCACCAACTACACCTACCAACTCGGTGGCGGCGGGTCGTCGGGGCTGTTCGCGGGCGAACGGCTCAACCAGTTCATGGGCAACGGCGCCATGCGCGCCCTGATCCACGACTTCAACGCCGACAACTTCGACCATTCCGATCTCGACTTCGTCGGCGGCGGCTCGATCGGTGCCGGCGGCGGCGAGCGCAACCCGGTCGCCAGCGTCGGCGGGGTGCCCTCGGCAAGCGGCAAGACCTGGGGCCAGGACTGGAAGGAGGCGCTGCGGACCGACTGGGACAGCGTCGCCGGCATCGGCATCCAGGGCGAGAGCCTGCCCTACGACGACCAGTTCGTCGACCTCGACCCGACCTACCGCGACCGCTTCGGCTTCCCGCTGCTGCGGATCACCTTCGACTGGCACGAGAACGACTACAACCTGATCCGCTACCTCTCGCCGAAGATGCGGAAGATCCTGGAGCGGATGGGCGCCAAGAACATCCGCACCCAGGAAGAACTGAACCCCTACACGATCGCGCCGTACCAGAGCACCCACTGCACGGGCGGGGCCATCATGGGGACCGATCCCGGCAACTCGGTCGTCAACAAGTACGGCCAGGTCTGGGACACGCCGAACGTCTTCGTCGTCGGCGCCTCGCAGTTTCCGCAGAACGCGGGGATGAACCCGACCGGCACCGTCGGGGCGCTGGCGTACCTGGCGAGCGACGGGCTCGTCAACAAGTACCTCAAGGATCCGGGCAAGATCATCGGATCGTAAGCCGGCACGGCAGGCGGGTGGCATAGGGTCGCAAGCGGGGCCGGAGCGTTCGCGTCGCTCCGACTCCGCACGCCCCGCAACACGGTACAACGCCCGGGGGTCGTCTCACCAGGGCACCAGCTGTGCGAAACGCTGCCGGTCGACCCCGGGGCGCACGGGCCGCATCAGGATGCCGAGCGCGGTCCGGACGTGCAGATGCGGCTGCAACCGCATGCACGGGAGGTCGCCGCTGTGGCGAGGACAGGACCCCGATCCGCCCGCTCGTCAGCTGAGCACGCTCCCCGGTGCCGGACCGGCGCGCTCGAAATCGTCCAGCAGCGCCCGGCCCCGGCGATCGTCTCGTGCACGCCCGACCCGAAGAGCTCCAGCCAGACGCCGAGGCCGAGGAGCGCGTACGTCGGCCACCGGTGGGCGCCCGCCCGGTTGAGCGCCCGCAGATCGAGGTCGGCGGTGTAGAAGACCGCGATCACCCCGACCGCGCGGCGATCGGCAGCGCGGTCTGGCGCGGGCGCCGCAGCTCGCCGACGAGGACCTCGCGCTTGATCTCCAGGCCGATGACGAAGAAGAAGAGCTCCACCAGACCGTCGTTGAGCCAGTGCCGCGGCGAATCGGTGATGCCGACGTCGCCCGAGCCGATCGTGACCTCGGTGTTCCAGCAATCGGCAATGACATGCGGCAAGCATCCCGAGCGGGCCCGTTCTATCTTCAACGCTGCGTGTCGTCGTTCTTCAAACCTCGGCGCCGTCCCGAAGGTTCACGTGAGCGGGCCGAACACCAGCCCCTCACCGACGACCGGCGGCGGGACGATGTTGATGGTACGTTGCTAGCGTGCGTGACAGCGGCGACGTCCGCTGCACCTGCCCGTTCGCACCATGACCGACCATGATCGACGCCGGAACGGCCCCACGGGCCAAAGGGGGACACGGATGGACGCCGAGACGACGGGGAAACCGTTGACCCCCGCGACGGTCTCGGCGGCGGCGCAGGGCGAGACGACCGAACGCTGAGACCGTGGCCCCGCGCTTGGAGGAAGACATGGCTGGGTACAGCACGAATATCGAGACCGAGACGCTCGAGAACGACTTCTTTCGGCAGGTTCTCTACACGGCACCGCATAGTCAGCTCGTCGTCATGACGCTCCAGCCCGGCGAAGACATCGGTGTGGAGACGCACGACGACCGCGACCAGTTCGTCCGGGTCGAGGCCGGCCAGGGCGAGGCGATCTTGGACGGCGAGCGGCACGCCCTGGGCGACGGCTCCGCCGTGGTCATTCCCGCCGGGACGGAGCACAACGTCATCAACACGTCGCCGACGGAGCCGCTGCGCCTGTACACGATCTACTCGCCGCCCGAGCATCCGGATGAGACGGTCAACCGCACCAAGCAGGAAGCCGTGGAGTACGAGCGACAGCGGCACGGGTCGTAGATAGCCGGCCGGCGTCATGATCGTGGCGGCGTCGATCGCAGGCTCCAGTTGGTCGGCCGCGGTGCGCTGCATGTCCGCAGTGACGTGCGATTACAGGTTCATCGTCATCGCGATGTTGGCGTGGCCAGGCCGTTCCTGCACCACCTTCGAGTATGATACCCGGCCGATGCGTCGCCGATTCCCACGAGGGTTCCCAACGTGCTTCGACGAGTGCTGATCGCCAATCGCGGCGAGATCGCGGTGCGCGTGATCCGCGCCTGCCGCGAACTCGACGTCAGTCCTGTCGCCGTCTACGGTGACGGCGAGCACGACGCCATCCACGTCCGTCTGGCCGACGACGCCTATCGCATCCCGCCTGGTTCGACCCTGCCGTACCTGGACATCCCCGCCATCGTCGGCATAGCCCGGACGTCCGGTGCCGACGCGATCCATCCCGGTTACGGCTTCCTCTCCCAAAATGCCGGGTTCGTCGAGGCGTGCGCTGCCGCCGGCGTCATCTTCGTCGGCCCGCCCGCACCGGCGATGCGGGCACTAGGCGACAAGATTTCCGCCCGCCAAACCGCCGTCGCGGCCGGCGTGCCGGTCGTGCCGGGAACCGACGGTCCGATCGCCTCGATCGAGGAAGGTCGCGCCTGGGCCGATGCTCACGGCTACCCCGTCGCCGTCAAAGCGGCGGCCGGTGGGGGCGGGCGCGGCTTCCGCGTCGCCCGCACGCCCGAGGAGTTCGCCGACGCGTTCACGGGCAGCGCGGGCGAAGCCCAACGGTACTTCGCCGATCCGACCGTCTACCTCGAGCGGTATCTCGAACGCCCTCGCCACATCGAAGCCCAGGTCATCGCCGACAACCACGGCAACGTCGTCTACCTCGGCGAGCGCGATTGCTCGGTTCAGCGTCGCCACCAGAAATTGATTGAGGAGACGCCGTCGCCGGTCGTCGATCCGGACCTGCGGCGCCGGATCGGCGAGGCGGCGATCGCCCTCAGCCGGGCCGTCGCCTACGTCAGCGCGGGGACGGTGGAATTCATGCTCGCCGCCGACGGCCGCTTCTACTTTCTCGAAATGAATACCCGGATCCAGGTCGAGCACACGGTCACCGAATTCGTGACCGGCATCGACATCGTCAAGGAGCAACTGCTCGTCGCCTCCGGTCATCCCCTCGGCTTTGGTCAGGAGGATGTCGCCCCAACCGGCCACGCGATCGAATGCCGGATCAACGCCGAGGACGCCGGTCGGGACTTCACGCCGACGCCGGGTACCGTCGACCGCTTCCGCGCCCCCGGTGGTCCCGGCGTCCGCGTCGACACCGCGTTCGAGGACGACGCGGCGGTCTTGCCCGCTTACGATTCGCTGATCGCCAAACTCGTCGTCTGGGGCCGCGACCGGGCCGAGGCGATCGCCCGAACCAGGCGGGCGCTCGCCGAATTCGAGATCGACGGCGTCCCCACGACTATCCCGTTCCACCAGCGCCTGCTCGTCCATCCCGTCTTCGTCGCCGGCGAGGCAACCACCGCCTTCTTGCCCGAGCATCCGGAGGTGCTGCCGCCACCCGCCGAGACGGTCTCGCCCCCACCCAACGCGGCCGATTCGACCGTGCGCGAGGTGACCGCCGAAGTGAATGGCCGGCGCCTCACCGTGTGTCTCCACGGTCCCCCGATCGTGAGCCAAAAACCTGCCCCGCCGGCACCTCGTCAGGCTCCGCGACCGCAGACCGCAAAGCGCGGCTCCTCACGCCCCAACGCCGACGGCGCCGAGCTCACCAGTCCCCTGCAGGGGACCGTCCTCCGGGTCGACGTCCAACTCGGCGCCACGGTCGGCCAGGGCGATCTGATTTGTGTCGTCGAAGCGATGAAGATGGAGAACGAGATCGCCGCCCACCGCGCGGGCACGGTCTCTTCGCTTGCCGTCGCGCCGGGCGACGCGGTGCGGATCGGGTCGGTGTTGGCGGTCATCGAGTGAGGGACGCCTTCGTCGGGGGGCACGGCCGTGCGCGCCGACGATCCGCGCCCAATCGCCCGCAACCCTATGCCGCCGCCATCAACTCCGCCGGTTCGTCCTCGACGCCGACGTAGAACGTGAATCGGGGGATAAAGGTGACGCCCTTCACGATCAGTTCGGGCGTCTTGCCATCGGCCGACAGTTCCGCCGCGTCGGCGACGCTGGTCAGGCAGGCGACGGGGTCGCCGCCGAACTTTTCGACGTAGCGCTCGATCGCCTCTTCGACTTTGAGCCGGGCCGGTTTCTTCTTATCGGGATCGTACCAACCGAGAAACATCGTCTCCTCCTTCGCTTCGCACCGTTCCGGTGCCGCCGCAGAATGATACCAGAACACATGTTCCATTTCAAACCCGGCCGTCACGATTCGCCGCGTACGTTCGCACCCTTCCCGCAGAGCCGGCGGGGCTAGACAGCGTGGGCCGAAGCGCGTATGATGTGGATAACGGTGGGGAGAAGTGGGGATAAGTGGTGTCCCCTGTGGATAACCGGTCCGCCGCCGCCGATCAGCACCAGCCGCCCCCGTACCGCCCCGAAGGTTGTCAATCGCGATGTTCCTCGGGCGCTACGCGCACTCGGTCGATGCCAAGGGGCGACTGGCCATCCCGGCCCGATTCCGGGAGGAGTTGGCCGCGGGCGTCGTCCTGACGCGCGGGATCGATCGGTGCCTGGCGCTCTACCCGATGGCGGCCTGGCTGCCGCTGGCCGAGCAGGTCAGCTCGCTCCCGATCACCGACCCCGATGCCCGCACCTTCCGCCGGATGGTCTTCGCGGAGGCGGTCGATCTGGAACTGGACGCCCAGGGCCGCATCCTCCTTCCCCCAGAACTGCGCCGCTACGCCGAGATCGACCGCGATGCCTACGTCGTCGGCGTCAACACGTCGATCGAGCTTTGGAGCCCCGCCCGGTGGGACGCCCAGTCCGCCCTGATCGAGAACGACGGCGCCGCGATCGCCCAACGGCTCGCGACGCTGATGTGAACGCCGGCCCTCACCCCCGGCCCCTCCCCCTACGCAGGGGGAGGGGTGACGACGACGCGGCGCGTTCCCCCTCTCCCTTCCGAGGGAGAGGGGCCGGGGGTGAGGGCCGCACCAGTCACCTCAGCGTCCTCCTCCCGGAAGCCGTCGCCGCCCTCAACCCGCGCCCCGGCGGGCGCTACCTCGACGGCACCTTCGGCGGTGGCGGCCACACGCGGGCGATTCTGGAGGCTAGCGCTCCCGACGGCATCGTCCTCGCCCTCGACGCCGACGAGGAGGCCATCGCGCGCGGTCGCGCCCTCGCCGAGGACCCGGCGGTCGGCGATCGCCTTCGACTCGTGCACGGCAACTTCGCCCGCTTGGCCGAGATCGCGCGGGAACAGCAGTTCGTCCCGCTTGACGGCGTGCTCCTCGACCTCGGGCTCTCCTCCTTCCAACTCCACGCGGCCGAGCGCGGTTTTGCCTTTCGCTTGAGCGGCCCCCTCGACATGCGGTTCGATCGCTCGGTGGGGCAACCGGCATCGGACCTCGTCAATACGCTGCCGCCTGAAGAGTTGACCCGGATCCTGTGGCAAGCAGGCGAAGAACCGCGGGCGCGGCGGATCGTCGAGGCGATCGTTCGCGAACGCGGGCGGGCGCCGATCGCGACGACGGCGCAATTGGCCGAGATCGTCAGCAAAGCGGTGGGCGGTCGTCGCGGTTCCGACACCCATCCCGCGACCCGGACGTTTCAGGCATTGCGGATCGCGACCAACGGCGAACTGATCGCGCTGAAGGAAGCGCTGGCCGGCGCGCTCGCCGTCCTCGCGCCCGGCGGCCGGCTGGTCGTGATCAGCTTTCAGTCGCTCGAAGACCGGATCGTCAAGGAGTTCATCCGCCGGGAGTCGGCCACGTGTCTTTGCCCGCCCGAGCAACCGATCTGCACCTGCGATCACCAACCGCGTCTCCGCCCCGTCGGCAAGGCGATCAAGCCCGGCCAAGACGAGATCCGCGCCAACCCGCGCAGCCGGAGCGCGATCCTTCGCGCAGCCGAGCGCCTGTCCGATCAACCGATCAAGACCGATCAGACCAAGCGGAGGGTCAGGTGATGCCGACCGTCCCGCTTCCGGAGGTCCTCGCGGCGACCGGTGCCAGGGTGTACGGCGACCTGCCGGCCGAAACCGCGTTCGGCAAGATCGAGCGGAACTCGAAAAACGCCGTGGCCGGCGACCTCTTCATCGCCGTCAAGGGCGAGCGGTTCGACGGTCACGACTTCGTCGCGGACGCCGCCGCGCACGGGGCCGCCGCGGCCCTGGTGCGGGTCGACTGGGCGGACGGGTGCAAAGACGCGCTCCCGCTGCCGCTGCTTGCCGTCGACGACCCCGTCGCCGCCCTGCAACGCCTCGCCCGCGCCCGTTGCCGGCAACTCGGGTTAACGGTCGTCGGGATCACGGGCAGCATCGGCAAGACGAGCACGAAGGAGGTGGTGGCGGCGGTCCTGGGGCAGCGGTTCGCGACCTACCGCAGCCCCGGCAACATGAACAGCGAGATCGGGCTGCCCCTCTCGCTATTGGAGATCGAACCGGGAACCGAGATCGCCGTCCTCGAAATGGGCGGTGCCTATGCCTTCGGCGAGCTAGCGTTGCTGGCGACGATCGCCCCGCCCAGGATCGGCGTCGTCACCAACGTCCACCCGGTTCACCTCGAACGGATGGGGACGATCGAGGCGATCGCCCAGACCAAATCCGAACTGGTCCAGGCGGTGCCGCCGGACGGAGCCGCGGTCCTCAACGGCGACGACCACCGCGTGCGCGCGATGACGCCCCTGTCTCGGGGCCGCGTCGTCACCTACGGATTGGCAGAGCACAACGACGTGCGCGCCGATCGTGTCCAGACCCACGGACTGGACGGGACATCGTTCCGGCTCCACCTCGACGGCGACCGGCTCCACGTCCAGGTGCCGCTGATCGGCAGCCACGCGGTTCACCTCGCGCTCGCCGGGTTCGCGGTCGGCCACGCGATGGGGATGCACATCTCCGAGATGCTCCCCGGATTCGACGATCCGGCGATCCAGGTCCGCCTGCTGGTGCAACCCGGGCCGAACGGTTCCCAGATGATCGACGACACCTACAACGCCAGCACGCCCTCCGTCCTCTCCGCCCTCGGGCTCCTGGCCGAGATCCAGCCGCGCCGGCGGATCGCCGTCCTCGGCGACATGCGGGAACTCGGTGCGGTTTCGGAGGAGGAGCACCGGATCGTCGGGCGCCGCGCCGCCGAGGTCGTCGATCTCCTCGTCACCTACGGGGAGCTGGCGCGGACGATCGCCGCCGAAGCGCAAACCGCGGCGGCCGCGGACGTCGACGCGCGGCCACTCGACGTGACATCATTCGGGCTCGATCAGCGGGAGGAGTTGGTGACCTACCTCCTTGGCGAGTTGCGGGAGGGGGACACCATCCTGCTCAAGGGATCGCGCGGGCTCGAAATGGAAGACTTCGTGGCGGTTCTGAGCGCCGCCGCGGCGAACCCGCCGGCACCGTCCACGGCCGCGACCGCGGACGGCGGAGCCGGCGGCGGATGAGCGACGGCGCCTTTCCGACCGCGCTGCCGATCCTCGGCAGCGTCATGCCCACCGATCCGAACGAGAACATGGCGGTCTCGCTCGCACTGGCGGGACTGGCCTTCATCGTCACCGTGATCATGGGCCGACCGATCATCACCGAGTTGCGCCGGCGCAAGGCCGCCAAGAAGGTCCGCATCGAGGGCCCCGAACGCCACATCGTCGAGAAGACCGGTACCCCGACGATGGGCGGCTTGATGATCGCCTTCACGGTTGTCCTCCTCACCGCCGTCTTCAACCTCGTCGGTCGCCTCTCGATGCTGTTGCCGATGGGCGTTCTCCTCGCCGCCGGGGTCCTCGGTGCCGTCGACGACCGGATGAACCTGGTCGGCGGCGCCAAGACGGGGATGACGGCGCGCTTCAAGTTCGCCTGGCTCACGGTGTTCGGGATCGTCGCGGCCCTTATCCTCCACCTCCCCGATCCCCTCGGTCTCGGTCTCCATCACATCTACATCCCGTTTTTCGGGCGCTACGACATTGGGTTCTTGTACCTGCCGATCGCCGCTTTCGCGATCATCGCGATGGCGAACGCGGTCAACTTCACCGACGGTCTCGACACCCTGGCGGCCGGTCTGGCGGCGATCGCCTTCGTCGCCTACGGCATCATCGCCTACCGCCAGGGCCAGATCGGCGTCGTCACCTTTTGCTTCACCATGGTCGGCAGCTTGATGGGGTTCCTCTGGTTCAATGCCCATCCGGCGCAGGTGATCATGGGCGACACCGGGTCGCTCGCGATCGGCGCCGCGCTGGCGACCGCGGCGTTCATGACCGGTCAGTGGTTGCTGCTGCCGGTGGTCGGGTTCGTCTTCGTCGCCGAAACGCTCTCGGTCATCATCCAGGTGCTCTACTTCAAGGCGACCAAGGGCAAGCGCATCTTCAAGATGGCACCGCTGCACCACCACTTCGAATTGCTCGGCTGGTCCGAAACCCAGGTCACGATGCGCTTCTGGATGGTCGGCATGATGGCCGGTCTCCTCGGCGTGGCGCTGGCGTTGTTGTGACCGAGCCGGTAGCCGGTAGCCGGTAGGAGTATTCGGCGGACGGGCGGATTTGACACATGTCGAGTAGGGATGTGCAACGAGCAACTCCAACTACCGGCTACCGGCTACCGGCTACCGGCTTCGCCGGCAAACGCGTCACCGTCATGGGGCTCGGCACGCGGGGAGGAGGCGTCGGCGTCGCCCGCTACCTGGCGGAGCATGGCGCAATCGTGACGGTCACCGACGGCAAGACCGCGAACGAGTTGGCGCAGCCGATGAGCGAACTCGCCGGGCTGCCGATTCGGTACGTCTTGGGCGGTCACGAGGAGTACGACTTCACGCCGGCCGGAGCGGACATCGTGGTGCGCAACCCGGGTGTGCGGCGCACCTCGCCGTGGTTGCGGGTGGCGCGGGAGGCCGGCGTCCCGATCGAGATGGAGATGTCGCTGTTCTTCCGCCTCTGTCCGGTGCCGATCATCGGTATCACCGGGACCAAGGGCAAGACGACGACGGCAACGTTGTGCGCCGCGATGCTCGCCGCCTGGGACGAACGGACGGTGCTCGCCGGCAACATGGGCGTCTCGGCGCTCGCGCAACTCGACCGGATCACGCCGGAGACACCGGTCGTGATCGAGGTCTCGAACTGGCAACTGGAAGCGCTCGACGAGCACCGGTTGTCCCCCGATATCGCCGTCCTCACGAACATCTCCGAGGACCACCTCGACACCTACGACGGCTTCGACGACTACGCCGAGACGAAGCGGAGCATCGCCCGCCACCAAACGCGCGACGACGTCCTGGTGGTCAATGCCGACGATCCCGAGGCGTGGAAAGCCGTCTGCTCGACCGAAGCGCGCGTGATTCCCTTCGGCGCGAACGACCGCGACGGCGCGGGAGCGTGGTTTTCGAGCGGCACCCTGGTCCTCCGCCACGCCGCGCGCGAGGTTGCGATTCCGATTGCCCCTCATCTCCGATCGGCCGGCAACCACCTGCTCGCCAACGTCGCGGCGGCGGCGGCGGCGGCCTGGACCCGCGGCGCACCTCCCGCATCGATCGTCCGCGGTCTGAGCGGATTCGGGGGCGTCAGGGACAGGAACGAGTTTGTCGCGGAGATCGATGGAGTCGCGTACGTCAACGACACGGCGGCCACGACGCCCACCGCGACCGTCGCGGCCTTGCACGCCTACGCCGCACGGCGGATTCACCTGATCGCCGGCGGCTCGGACAAGCGGGTGGGGTTGGCTCCGCTCGCCGAAGCCGCGGCCGCCCGTGCCGCTGCCATCTACCTCTTGGACGGGACCGCGACGCCTCGTCTCCGGCAACTGCTCGATGAGCGGGGTGCGGCCTATCAAGGGCCGTTCGCTTCGATGCCGTCCGCGGTCCAAACGGCGACCGCGGCGGCTCGTGCCGGCGACGTCGTCCTGCTGTCACCGGGCTGTGCCAGCTTTGGCCTGTTTCGCGACGAGTTCGACCGCGGGGAGCAGTTCCGCCAGGCGGTGCGGGCACTCGCCGGGTCACCGCGAGGGATCACTACGTCATGACGTCAGGGGTCGCCGTCCTGCCGCCGCCACCGGCGCGCATCCACATCGTCGGCATCGGCGGCATCGGTCTGAGCGGTCTGGCGCAAATCCTCCATACCCTCGGCTATGTCATCAGCGGCTCGGACTCGGTCGCGTCGGATCGGACGTCGGCCCTCCTGGCGCTCGGCATCCCGGTCACAATCGGTCACACCGACCTCGAGCGAGCGGCGGCGGCGGACCTGGTCATCAGTACGCGGGCGGTGCTTCTCGCCGACACCGCCGAGATTCGGGCGGCCACGGCGGCGGGCGTGCCGGTCGTCAAACGCGGCGAAGTGCTCGCGATGCTGGCGAACGCCCGGCGATGCGTCGCGGTCGCGGGATCGCACGGCAAATCAACGACCTGCGGGATGCTGGTGACGGCCCTGCAAGAACTCGGCGTCGATCCGTCGTACGCGGTCGGTGCGGTCATCGGCGCCACCGGAACCAACGCCGCCGTTGGCACCGGCGAGGCGATGGTGGTCGAAGCCGACGAATTCGACTACGCCTTCCTCTGGTTGAGTCCCGAGGTCGCGATCGTCACGAACGTCGAGTACGACCATCCCGACGTCTTCCCGAACCAGCAGAGCTACGACGACGCCTTCGCGCGGTTCGCCGGCAAGCTGTGTCCGGGTGGCACGCTCGTGCTGGCCGCCGACGATCCGGGGTGCGCCCGTCTGCTCAATCGCGTCGGAACAAGCCTACCGGGACGGGTCGTCACCTTCGGCGAATGCGAGACCGCCGACTGGCGGCTGATCGAATCGGGAACCGGTTGGCTCGTCGAGACGGCGGAGACCGGGCCGGTTCGCTTGGCACCGGCGGTGCCGGGGCGGCACAATGCCCGGAACGCGACGGCGGCGATGGCGGCGCTCGCGGCGCTTGGGTTCGCCCCGGCGGAAAGCGCGCCCGTCTTGTCGTCGTTCCGCGGTGTGGGGAGGCGGTTCGAGATCAAGGGAGAAAATCGCGGCGTCCTCGTCGTGGACGACTACGCCCATCACCCGAGCGAGATCCGGGCGACGCTCCGCGCCGCCCGTGAACGGTACCCGGATCGGCGACTCTGGGCGGTCTTTCAGCCGCACACGTTCAGTCGCACCAGGACACTCCTCGCCGATTTCGCCGCATCGTTCGGCGACGCCGACGAGGTGATGATCCTCGACGTCTATCCCGCGCGCGAAACCGACTCGCTCGGCATCTCGTCGGACGACTTGCGGAGGCTAGTTCCGGGCGGCTGTCGCGCCGTGGGGCGACCGATCGACGCCGCCTCAGCCCTCGCCGCGCTCGTGGGCGAAGGCGACGTCGTGATCACGCTTGGCGCGGGCGACGTCACGACGGTCGGTCCGGCGCTGCTCAACCGGCTACGAGAACGGATACCAGTGTGAGCACGATCTCCGAGACGACACCACCGGCGCCGATGCGGACGCGGCGAACCGCGGTTCCGGGAAACGCCGACACGGTCAGGACCATCCCCGATCATCCGCACCTGAGACTCGTCGAAGGCGCCTCGCTGTCGCTCTACACGACCTGGCGCATCGGTGGCCCAGCGGACCTCCTCGTCCGCGTCCCGACGCCGGCCGATCTGATCGCGGCGACGACCTGGGCGCGGGACGAAGGGTTGCCGGTCACGGTGATCGGCGGCGGCAGCAACGTGCTCGTCGGCGACCGCGGTATCCGCGGCCTCGTCGTCGTCGCCCGCACGCCCGGCGAACGCGCCGACGGTCTGCTCTCGGTCGAGGATCGCGGCGACCACGTCATCCTCCGCGCCGGCGCGCAAGCGCCACTCTCGTGGGTCGGCCGGTACTGCGCCGAGCGCGGATGGGGCGGCATGGATTGGGGCGTCGGTTTGCCGGGCACCATCGGCGGCGCCACGGTCAACAACGCCGGCGCCCACGGTACCGAGCAGAAGGACCACCTGTTGGGTGTCGTCGTCATCGACAACATGGGCCATGTCCAGGAGCACGATCGTATCTGGTTGGCACCCCGCTACCGCCACACCGCGCTGAAGGACGCACCACGCCCGTGCCCCTTCCACGTCCTCGAAGCCGTTTTCCGATTACCGAAGGCGGACCCCAACGAACTTGTCCGCCTGGCGACGGAGCACGCCGATTACCGCCACCTGACCCAACCGACCGGCGCCTGCGCCGGTTCCACCTTCACAAACCCTCCAGGCGACTTCGCGGGTCGCCTCCTGGAAGTGGCCGGGCTGAAAGGCTTCGCCGTCGGCGGCGTCTCCTTCTCGACCAAACACAGCAACTTCATCGTCAACACCGGCGGTGCCACCGCCGCCCACGTCCGCGAACTCATCGCGACCGCGCAGCAACGCGTCGCCGACCAGTTCGGCATCCACCTCGAACCGGAGATCGAAGAGATCGGCGAACCGTAAGCACACGCAAAACCCGTCCCCCCTCCCCCTACGTAGGGGGGGGGGCCGGGGGTGGGGGCGCTCCTCATGGTCCATTCGAACGGGAAAGTCCGCGTCGCCGTCCTCTTCGGCGGTCAGTCCGACGAGCACGACGTCTCGTTGCGCTCCGCCTTGACCATCATGGGCGCCCTCGACGCCGGCAAATTCGAAGTGGTCCCGATCGGCATCACCCGCGAGGGCCGCTGGCTCGCCGGCGGCGACCCGATCGCCCAACTCACCGCCACCTCGCCCCTCTTTGCCCTTCCCGACGGTTGCCCTTCCCCCGCTCCGGCCCAGATCGATCCCGGTGTCGAAGCGGGCGGCGCTTTGCCGGCCGTTCTCTCGGGCGACGTCGACGTCGTCTTTCCGGTGCTGCACGGTCCGATGGGCGAGGACGGCACCGTCCAGGGGATGCTCGAGCTGGCGAACGTCCCCTATGTCGGGGCCGGCGTCCTGGGATCGGCGGTGGCGATGGACAAGGCGATCGCCAAGACGATCCTCGCCCAGGCCGGGCTGCCCCAGGTACCGTGGCTGAGCGTCCTTCGCCGCGATTGGGAACGCGAACCCGACGTCATTGCCCAGCGGGTCGCCGAGACGCTCGGATTCCCCTGTTTCACCAAGCCGGCGAATCTCGGCTCCAGCGTCGGGATCGCCAAGATCCACGGCCCGGAGGAACTCGCCGCCGGGATGGACGCGGCGGCCCGCTACGACCGCAAGCTGATCGTCGAAAAGGGCGTCGACGGGCGCGAAATGGAGATCTCGGTCCTCGGCAACGACGACCCGATCGCCTCCGTCGCCGGCGAGATCGTCCCCTGCAACGAGTTCTACGACTACGACGCCAAGTACGTCGACGACCGCTCGGAACTGCTGATCCCCGCCGACATCCCCGCGGCGACCTTGCAGGAGATGCAGCGGCTGGCGGTG
This sequence comes from Thermomicrobiales bacterium, assembly GCA_036558305.1. GTDB lineage: Bacteria > Chloroflexota > Chloroflexia > Thermomicrobiales > UBA6265 > DATBFX01. Next base: position 26,630 of record DATBFX010000015.1, read on the forward strand.
GCGGCGTTCCGCGCGCTCGATCTGGCCGGCATGGCCCGCGTCGACTTCTTCCTGGAACGCGGCACCGATCGGCTTTATGTCAACGAGATCAACACCATTCCCGGTTTCACCTCGATCAGCATGTACCCGCTGCTCTGGGGCGCCAGCGGCGTTCCCATCACCGAGTTGGTGGACCGCCTCGTCGGTCTCGCCGTCGAGCGGCACGGCGAGCGGCGACGGCGCTCGGTCGGCTAGCCCACCCTCCGTGGAGCGTTCGTACGCGTTGTCGGGACGGCATCCGGACACCCTGGCGGGCGTGCTATACTCCGGCCCCAGCGACTGTCGGCGGCGGCGTCACGGTCCCTTCACGTCATCCCATCGGGAGATGCGTCTTAAGGGTGCTCGGCGTTTCGCCGGGCGAGACGGCTTGGTGGATCGGGGCGCGACGGTCCACGAAAGCGCGGAACCGGCGCAGAGGGGGAGAGTGGTGGGAAATCGGGCCGGTCGATGGTGCTGAACCGCGAGCGTACCGACGCGCAATCTCTCCGCGACCGCGGTGGGGTGGGGAAGAGACCGTGATACAGACCCAGGGACCGCGACAGAACCCCGGCCAGGTCCGTCGCGACGGTCAGGCACCGCCGGCACAAGCTGAGAAAAACCCCTTCCTCGGCACTCGCCAGATCGTTCCCCCACCGGGGAGCAACGGAACCGACGGCGGTAGCCGCGACAACCGCTTCTCCGGCGAACCGGAGGACTTTGCGGCGGCCTTCGCCCGAATCAAGGTCGTCGGCGTCGGCGGCGCCGGCGGCAACGCCATCAACCGCATGGTCGAGGCCGGCGTCGACGGGATCGAATTCGTCGCCGTCAACACCGACGCCCAGGCGCTCCTGACCAGTGCCGCCCCGATCGCCGTCCGCATCGGCGACAAACTGACCAAGGGGCTCGGCGCGGGCGGTCGCCCCGAGCTCGGTGCCCGCGCCGCCGAGGAGAGCGCCGATTCGATCGCCGAGCTGATGCGCGGCACCGACATGGTCTTCATCACCGCCGGCATGGGCGGCGGCACCGGCACCGGCGCCTCGCCGATCATCGCCAAACTCGCCAAAACCGCCGGCGCCCTCACGGTCGGCGTCGTCACCCGCCCCTTCGACTTCGAGGGTTCACGTCGCCGCCGCGCGGCCGAAGAGGGCATCAGCGCCCTCCGCGAAAGCGTCGATGCGCTGATCACCATCCCGAACGAGCGGCTGATCAGCATGGTCGATCCGAAAACGCCGATCACCGAAGCCTTCCGCTTCGCCGACGACGTGCTGCGGCAAGGCATCGCCGGTATCTCCGACCTGATCACCAAACCGGGGGTGATCAACCTCGACTTCGCCGACGTCCGCACCATCATGCGCGACACCGGTTCGGCGTTGATGTCGATCGGCCACGGCAAGGGCGACACCCGCTGCATCGACGCCGCCAAGGAAGCGATCGAGAGCCCGCTCCTCGAAACGAGTATCCAGGGCGCGACCGGCGTCCTCTACAACATCACCGGCAGCTCCAGCCTGACCCTGCTCGAAACGAGCGAGGCGGCCGAGATCATTCGCGCCGCCGTCGACGAGGACGCCGAGATCATCTACGGCACCTCGATCGACGAGTCGATGGGCGACGCGGTGATGATCACCCTGATCGCCACCGGTTTCGAGGACCGCCACGCCCTCGCCGACGTCGCCCCCCGCCGCCCGAGCACCGGCCGTCAGACCCAACCGCCGCGCGACCGCGGCGTCTACCGCATCTCGCAGCCGGAACCGCCCGCCCGCTCCGCCCAATCCCACAACGCGCCGATCCTCCCGGACGACGATTGGGACGGCGAGGCCAGCATCATCCGCTTCCTGCGCGAACGGTAACGAGCCGACGAGCCGGTAGCCGGTAGTGAAAGGCAATCGGACGCCGATGACCACCTGCGCAAGCGCGATCGATCGGGCCGTGCACGCCTCTCGTCAATCTCCTACCGGCTACCGGCTACCGGCTATCGGCTCGTCATGAAATGCCCTTTTTGCCATGCGCGCGACTCGCGCGTGATCGACAGCCGTGAGGTCGTCGGCGGCGAGTCGATTCGCCGCCGGCGCGAATGCATCGTCTGTGGGCGGCGCTTCACGACCTACGAGCGGATCGAACTCGCCGGTTTGGTCGTCGTCAAGAAGGACGGGCGGCGGCAGGAATTCGACCCCGCCAAGCTGCGCCAGAAGCTGCGCGTCGCGTTGACCAAGCGCCCGGTCGGCGAGCGAGAGATCGACACTCTCGTCCAAAAGGTCGAAGCCGAACTCCACGCCCTCGGCACCCCCGAAGTTCCCTCTTCCGCCATCGGCGACGCCGTCCTCCGCAACCTCAAGGAACTCGACCAGGTCGCCTACATCCGCTTCGCCTCGGTCTACCGCCAATTCGCCGACCTCGAAGACCTCCGCCGCGAGGTGGAGGGCTTGACCGAGCAACGCGACGACGATTCGACTCTAGACAACCAGGCCGCGACCTGATCGCACCGCCGCAAACAAAACCCCCTCTCCCGCGCACCGGGAGAGGGGGCAGGGGGGTGAGGGTCGTTACACCGTCGCCGCCGGCTCCAGGTGGCGACCGACGCGCTCCAGGATTCCTCGCTTCGGGAAGGCGCCGACGAATTTGTCGACCGGGTTGCCGTCCTTGAAGACGACCATCGTCGGCACGCTCATCACGCCGAGTTTCATCGCGAAGCGCTGATTGTCGTCGATGTTGACCTTGACGACCTTGATCTCCTCTTCCCGCTCCGTCGCGATCTCGGCCAGGATCGGCCCGATCACCCGGCAGGGACCGCACCACGGCGCCCAGAAATCGACCAGCACCAGCTTGTCGGCCTTGAGCACCTCGGTCTCGAATGTTCCGTCTGTCACTTCGATCGGTTTTGCCACGTACGACTCCATCGGTACCGGCCCCCGTTAGTTGCTATCAAAATGATACCTTCAGGTCAACGCTGTGACAACCGTGCCTATCGCGCCTGAGGTAGCGGAGAGAAAGTCGTCCAGTTCGTCAGGGCGATTCGGCGGGGTCACTGCCACCTTATCACCCGCCCTCCGTCCCGTCAACGGGACGCCGGTCGACATTCGAATCCGCGGGGCTTGGGGTCAACGCTTGCCGGTGTTAAGTCCCACCATGGGCGCCGTGCGTCACAACCTCGCCTCCAATCTGTCGCGGCAATCGTGCCGAGCCTTGAGCGCACTCCGCGCGACGCGTGGACCGGCTTGCTCCTCTCCGGTTTGTCGACGAGCCGGCCGCGCAAATGGGCGGGTGAAGCGAAACCGGCGGTTCCCGTACAATCGGCGCCATGAACGTCCCAGAATTCCAGGCCAAGTGGCAGGGCTCGACCCTGAAGGAACGGAGTGCCGCGCAAGAGCACTTCCTCGACCTGTGCCGCCTGCTCGGGATGCCGACGCCTGCGGAGGCGGACAAGACCGGCGCCTTCTACACGTTCGAGAAGGGCGCCACCAAGACCGCCGGCGGCCAAGGATTCGCCGACGTCTGGTGGGAGGGCCGGTTCGCCTGGGAGTACAAGGGGCACCGCGCCGACCTCAAAGCCGCGTACCAACAACTCTTGCAGTACCGCGAGGACCTCGGCAACCCGCCGCTGCTGGTCGTTTGCGACCTCGACCGGTTCGAGGTCCACACCAACTTCACCGGCACCAAGAAGGACGTCCACGCGTTTGGCGTCGCCGACCTGGACAAGCCGGAGGTGCTGGCGATCCTGCGGGCGGTGTTCTCCGACCCCGAGGCGTTGCGGCCGGGGCAGACCGCCGAGGACGTGACGGTCGAGGCGGCGGCGCGGTTCGGGCAATTGGCCGCGGGGTTGCAGGCGCGCGGCGTCGATCCCCACCGGGCGGCGCACTTCCTGGTGCAACTGCTCTTTTGTCTGTTCGCCGAGGACGTCGGGCTGCTGCCCAAGGGGCTGTTCACCAACCTCCTGGCGCTCGGCGCGCGGCACCCGGACGCGTTCGACCGGCAAATCGGGATGCTGCTGGCGGCGATGCGCGACGGCGGGGCGTTCGGGGTCGAGTGGGTGGTCCGGTTCAACGGCGGGCTGTTCGCGACGATCGACCCGGCGCCGCTGACCGCGGACGAGTTGGCCGGGTTGCGGGACGCGGCGGCGCTCGATTGGGGGGCGGTCGAGCCGGCGATCTTCGGGACGCTGTTCGAGCGCAGCCTCGATCCGGGCAAGCGCAGCCAGTTGGGGGCGCACTACACCGGGCGCCACGACATCGAGCGGGTGGTCGAGCCGGTGGTGATGGCGCCGTTGCGGCGGCGCTGGGAGGCGGTGCGGGCGGAGGCGGATCGGCTGAAAGCGACCTGGGACACCGCCAGCGCCGACGCGGCCCAGCGGAGTTTTCGCGACCGCGCCCGGGCCACGGCACCGGAGCGCGCGCGGGCCGCGTTCGCGGCGAGTCTGTCCGGGTTCCAACACGAACTGGCGACGGTCCGCGTCCTCGACCCGGCGTGCGGCAGCGGGAACTTCCTCTACGTGGCGCTGGCCAAGCTGCTCGACCTCGAAAAGGAGGTCCTGGTCTACGGGGCGGCGAACGGATTGCCGCTCGGGTACCCGCTCGTCTCGCCGGCGCAGGTGGCCGGGTTGGAGGTCAACGAGTACGCCCGCGAACTGGCCCAGGTCGTCGTCTGGATCGGCTACCTGCAATGGCGGCTCGGCAACGGGTTCTCGGGGTTGCCGGACCCGATCCTCGAACCGCTGGAGACGATCCGCTTGCAGGACGCGCTGCTCGACCGGAGCGTACCGGGCACACCGCGGGAGGCAGAGTGGCCGGCAGCGGACTTCATCATCGGCAATCCGCCGTTCCTCGGCGGCAACAAGGTTCGGGCGGAGTTGGGTGACGCCTACCTCGCCGATCTGTTCGCCGTCTACGACGGGCGGGTGGCGCGATTCGCCGACCTCGTGTGCTACTTCTTCGAGAAAGCGCGGTTGATGATCGCCGAGGGCTCTACCGAGCGCGCAGGGCTTTTGGCGACGAACTCGATCCGGGGCGGTGCCAATCGGCGGGTGCTGGAGCGCATCAAGCAAACGGGCGATATCTTTGCAGCCTGGGACGACGAGCCGTGGATTCTGGACGGCGCCGCGGTGCGCATCTCGATCGTCGGCTTCGACGACGGGAGCGAGACGGCGCGAATCCTCGACGGCAGGCGGGTCGCCGCGATCCATGCCGATCTGACCGCCGAGGTCGACGTCACGAAGGCGGACCAGCTCGCGGAGAACGCGGCGATCGCCTTCACCGGGATCAAGAAGACGGGTCCGTTCGAGATTCCGGGTTCGCTCGCCGAAGCATGGTTGCGATTGCCGGTCAACGTGAACGGGAGACCCAACAGTGACGTCCTCCGGCCGCTCGCCAACGGGTACGACGTCACGCGCCGGCCGCGTGGAGAGTGGATTGTCGATTTTGGTGTCGACCGCGACGAACGCGAGGCGGCGGCATATCAGGCGCCGTACGAGTACGTGCGCGAACACGTCTTGCCGGTCCGGGCCCAGAATCGCGATCCGAAGCTGGCGCGCCTGTGGTGGCTGCACGAGCGGGCACGGCCGGAGATGCGCACCGCATTCTCGCTCCTCGACCGGTTCCTCGCGACGCCGGTGATCGCCAAGCACCGGGTCTTTGTCTGGCTGCCGGCCGCCGTTCTGCCAGACCACCAGTTGGTCGTCTTCGCCCGGCAAGACGACTACTTCTTCGGGGTCATGCATTCGCGTGCGCATGCAGTCTGGTCGCTCCGGATGGGAACCTCCCTAGAGGATCGACCACGCTACACGCCGACGACCTGCTTCGAGACCTTCCCGCTGCCGTGGCCGCCGGGGCAGGAGCCGTGGCGCGACCCGCGCATCCACGCGATCGCCAACGCGGCGAACGCGCTGGATGCGGCGCGGCGGGCCTACCTCGACCCGCCGGATGCGACGGCGGACGTCCTGAAGAAGCGTACGCTGACCAACCTCTACAACGAGCGGCCGACCTGGCTGGCGCTGCTGCACGCCGATCTCGACCGGGCGGTGTGGGCGGCGTATGGGTGGGACAACGCCGACCCGGCGGCGGTCGCGGACGACGACATCCTGGCCCGGTTGCTGGACCTGAACGGTGCGCGTGCCGCCACCGGCCCGGGTCCGTCGCGGTCGCCGGGGTAGGCCGAACCGTCGTCGGATCGTCGCGAAGAGGGAGGTGGACGTCGTGCACTTCAGTCCGAGTAACCATACCCTCCAGATCGTGGGATCGACTGTCACCGAGGTGACGGTCGATCATCGCCGCCGGCGCGCGGCAATCGGACTCAGGAGCGCGGCGCGCGCAACGGATCTGTCGCGCAAGGTGTCCGCCGCCCAACTCATCCTCCAACTCGACGACCAGATCGCCCGCTTCGACGACGTGCAGGAACAGGTGAGGACCGGCTACATCGCCGACGTCAAGTCCTGGAAGCTGAGCCGGTACATGGGCACGCTGGAGCGCCTGAAGCTCGTGATGGACTCGACCGACGTGCCGGCGGCGGAGATCAGCAAGCTGCACGGCTTCCGGTTCGAGACGCTGAGCGAGACCCAACGGGTGAAGCGACGGATGGAGAAGCCGGGCTGGGGCGAGCGGTTGCCTCACGAGCGCGAAAGACTCGTCCGCGATCAGGCGATCAGGAGGATAATGGCCAGCGCCACGGCGGCGAGCAGCGCCAGGTGGATCAGCATGCCGCCGATCTTGAGCACCAGCCCGGCCACCCAGACCACCGCCAGAACGACGACGAGAATCCAGAGCCAATCCATCCCCGTGCCCCGCTCCTTCGGACCGCGACCGACCGCCCCTCCCGTCGAGGAGCGCGGCCACCAGGATGCGGCCGGGAAGGCGCAACGCGATCCGACCAAAGGCGTCATTCCCGGCCGCGACGCGGCATCCTCGCACCGTCCGCTCGAGGCGTCAACACCCGGACGGCGAGGGCCGCCGGCTTCACCGCCTCGGCCACCAGAGCCGGGCCAGCTCGACCGCCGCCAACGCGAGGAGGGCGACGGCGGCGCCGCTCGCCAGGACCGGGATGACCTGGTGCGGCCACCGCTGGCCGGCGGCGACCACGCCCACTAGCCAGCCCGCCACGATCGCGCCCGTTTGCCGGTCCCCCATCGGCGATCTTCCCCGCGCCCACGGTCGCACGGCCACGGCCTCTCGTCCATCGCGATTCGTGTCTAGGCGTTTCGTCGGGCAAAACGAGTCGCGGCGGGGGTGCTCGGTGCGAAAGCAAAGGCGTCAAAGCCCCGACCGTTGGCGCCGTCCTCGCCGGTAGGCGTTTGCCGGCGCGCCGGCGAAATCTGCCGCACCGCTCTCCGAATCGGGTGCGGGGATGACCACTGCTATACTACAGACCGCCGCGCTCGGCACGCGTCGCGCGTTTCGGTTCGCCCCAAGGCACGATCTCGGAGAAGCGGTGTGCGGGTCGCGATGGATGGCAGCTTCCTGGCGCTGCCTCCCTCCGGCACGGGGACCTACCTGCGCAGTCTCGCCGACGCCCTCCGCGCGGTCGACCCGTCGCTCGATCTCCGCCTGCTGATGCCGAAATGGGAGCAGTCGGTCTCGTCGTCTCGGACGGGGAGCGGTCTCCTCGACCGGATTCGCGGCGACCGTCGCCTGCAACGCGCCGGTTGGGAGTTGACCGGCATCGCCAAGGCGGCTCGTCGCGAGCGGCCCGATCTCCTCCACATTCCGCACTTTTCGGCCCCCTTTCGCCCGGGCTGCCCGCTCGTCGTCACGATCCACGACACGATCCCGCTCGTCTTGCCGGCCTATCGGGCATCGCGAGCGATGCGTCTTCACCTCGCCGCAATCAGACGGACGGTCCGCGCGGCGCGTCTGATCCTCGTTCCTTCCCAGGCGGCCGCAACCGACGTCGTTCGCACACTTGGCGTCTCCGCGACACGGATCCGGATCACGCCGGAAGCCGCGGGATCCGCCTTTCGACCGGCCGCGGACGAAATCAGGTTGCGAGAAACTCTGCGCCGGCTGGGCGTGACCCGGCGGTATGTCTTCAACGTCGGCGGGCTCGACGTCCGAAAGAACCTTCCCGTCCTCCTCGAAGCGTTCGCCCGGCTGCAAAGCCGCACGGAAGCACCGCTGCAACTCGTGATCGCGGGCGCTCCACACTCCGACAATCCCACCGTCTATCCTCCGTTGGCACCGGTGATTCGCCGACTCGGCATCGAGGGAGCGGTCCTCCTCTGCGGTCGCGTCGACGAAGAAGAAAAGCTTGCACTCTATCAAGGCGCCGCCCTCTACGCGACGCCCTCGCTCTATGAAGGCTTCGGATTGACGGCGTTGGAGGCGATGGCCTGCGGCGTCCCGACCATCGCCGCGAACCGGACGAGTCTCCCCGAAGTCGTCGGCGACGGCGGTCTCCTCGTCGAACCCGAAGCCGAGGCGTTCGCCGAGGCGATACTCGGCGTGTTGAGCGACGACGACCGTGCCGCGGAGTTGCGCCGGCGCGCCCTGGCGCAAGCCGCACGGTTTACCTGGCACCGAACGGCGCACTTGACCCTAGCGGCCTATCGTGAGGCCATCGCGGGCAATCCCGACAGCGCGGGAGGAAGGGTCGATTGATGGCGGAGAAGCGGCAGATTGCCCTTCGCGACGCGTTACGCCTGCTCTCACCGGGACCGGTGGCGCTGGTCTCGACGATGTATCGCGATCAACCGAACGTGATGACCGCCGCCTGGCTGTTGCCGCTCAGTCTCGATCCGGTGCGCGTCGGCGTCGCGGTTCATCCGACGCGGTTGACGCACGAGTTCATCTCGAAGTCGGAGTGGTTCGCCCTCAACATCCCCAACGTCGACCTGATCACCCCGGTCCACACCTGCGGCCTGACCTCGGGCCGCGACGGCGACAAGTTCGCCGCCACCGGGCTCACCCCGACCGAGGCCCAGGAGATCGAGGCCCCGCTGATCGCCGAGTGCGTTGCCCACATCGAATGCGGCGTCGCCGAGCGCGTCACCCTGGGCGACCACGACCTCTTCGTCGGCAGCGTGCTGGCAGTCAGCGCCCTCGACGAAGCCTTCGACGGGTTCTGGGACGTCACCGTCGACGCCGGCCGGCTCCTCCACCACCTCGGCGCCGATCGCTACGCGGGACTCGAGCGCTCGTATCGGGTCACACCGCCGGAGGAGGACTGATGGCGCGCCCCCGATACGTCACCCGTCTTTGAAAGCGTCACAACCCCGGTAAAAGTAGAGTTCGATGTCGACCCGGCCGCGATCCTGGCCAACGTTGGCAAAGTCGTCGACGACGGCATTGGCAAAGACGTCGGTGAACTCACTCTTGAGGATCTGGTTGACCGCGCGGGCAATCGCCACGCCATCGGGGATCTGCGTACTGAAGCCGAAGGTCTGGGTGAAACCGACTTTGCAGCCGGGATACTTCGCCAGTTCGGCACGGATCTGATCGGCCGCGTCCTTCTGTGCCGCCTCTTCGCCATTGAGGAGCCCGTCAGCATCGACGTTGATCGAGAATTCGTCTGAAGCGGACGTGTCGACGAACCCGGTGTTCGCCTGCGCACTCAACACCGTCGCCGTCGCCGCCGCGATCACCTGCTGCGTCGCAAGCGCGTTGACCGTCGCCTGGATATTGGCGGCGTCGGCCTGGGCGGTCGCCAATTCGGAATCGCTCGACGCCTGGACGACCTGGAGCGCCTCCGCCGTCTCTTGCGCGGACTTCAGTGCCGCCTGCGCCGTCGCCAGGTCGTTGGCGCCGCTCTCGGCGTTCTGGGTGGCGACCGCCGCGATCTCGGCGAGTTGCGTGGCCTGGGCGTTCGCGGTCGCCTGGGCATTGGCGCCGCTGTCCGCATTCTCGGTGGCGATCTTGGCGACCAACGCCGCCTGGGTTTCCTGGGCGGCGATCGTCGCCTGCGCCGATTGCGCGTCCGCCGTCGCCTGCGCCGCCGCCGCGGCCAGTTGCCGGGTGACCTCGTCCACGTCGGACTGACTCTGCGCCTGCTGCGTGGCGAACGCCGCCATCGTCGCCTGGGCGGCCAGCGCATCCTGGGTCGCCTTGGCGTCGGCCGTGGCCCGCTCGTTGTCCGACATCGCCGCGCGCGTCGCCAGCGCCTGCGCCGTCGCCGTCGCCTGCGCCTTCGCCAGGGCATCGAGCGTCGCCCGCGCCTCGACGGTCTGCGCCGCGCTGGCGCTCATCGCCGTCGCCGACGCTTCGAGATTGGCGACCGACAGCGCCTGCGCCGTCGCGGTCGCCGCCGCGGCTGCCGCATCCGCATTCCGCGCCGCCTGGCTCGTCGCCAGCAGATCGGGCGTCGCCGTCGGCGTCGGCGTCGGCGGTTTCGACCCGACCGTGTTGGCGGTGAAAAAGAGCATCGCCAGCCCCAGCAGCAGGTCGGCAAACAACCACCCGCCCAACATGACCATCGAACGCTGCTCGCGACGCTTGAGAAGATTCACGCTCGTACTCCGACGAAGGCGGCAAGGCGGCAAGGCGGCAAGGCGGCAAGGGAGAGGCGAGGGAGCGAGGAGGCGAGAAGGAGAGGGTCACAGTGCGTTTGCACCAGTCGTCCTTGCCGCCTTGCCGCCTTGCCGCCTTGCCGCCTCACGTCTAGTCTCGTCGCGGCCATCGGCGACCGCCGGGGGTTTCCAAGGGATCGGCGAGGAAGTCGGGGGCGTTCGGGAGGACGGAGCGGACGCCGCTCGGTGCGGCGGGCGGGGTCAGGTTGTCCGTGCCGGGTCCCTGGCCGGAGATGCGGCCGAGGTGGCTTGCGAGGGCATCGAGGCGGCGAACGAGACCGGCGACCTCGTCGTTGACTTCGCGCTGGCGTTGCGATGTCGCGATGCCGGCCGCGCTCATGTCGCGCGCCACCTGACCGAGCCCGGAGGCGATCGCGCTCTGCTCGGTCAGCAAGCGAGAGAGGGTGACCGACTGCTCCTGGCTGAGGTCGCTGATCCGCCCGAACTCGTCCTTGAGGTTCCCCAGCGCCGCCGAGATCTCGGTCAGACTCTTGGTCGAGGCGCCGACGCCGTTCATCCCGGTCCGCAGCGAATCGACCAGGCGCGCGTTCGATTCCGTCTCGTTGGCGAGCGCGTGTTCGAGTCGCGACTGGCTGGCCGCCAGCGCCGCCGACATCTCGGCGATACCGCGGATCGCCTCGGTCGCCACCCGGCCCGCCTGCGCTGCCGCCTCGGTCCCGGCCAGCGATTTGTCGGCCGATTCCGCGAGGGTGGAGGCCGCCTCCGTCAACTGGCGCATCACCGAGTGGTCGCTCTGGATGTTCGTCGCCACCAATCGTTCGAGCGAGTTGACGGCGGCGTGGAGCGAACGCTGCTGGTCGCTGGCCACCCCGATCTCGCTCGTCAGGTCTTCCAGCGCCTGTTGCAAACCGTTGGACACCTGCCGCAGATCGATCAGGAGGCGGTGCGTCTCTTCCGCCCCGGCGCGCATACCGCTGGCGAAGACGCCGAAGTCGGTGAACTCCTTCTCGCGCCGGTTGGCGATCGCCTCCAGCCGGTCGTGCTCGCGCTGGAGACGGGTGAGGAGTTCCTGGCTGTTGACGTCGAACCGCTCCGCCAACCGCTCGACACTGCGCGCCAGCATGGCCGGGCGACCGGCGCGGTCCGGCGCCAGGGCGATCGTCGCCTCGGCGAGCACGTTGTCGAGATCGGTCTGGAACGAATTGGCCGTCCGCTGGATCATCTCCTCGCGCTCTTCGCGACGGCCGTGGGAAAAGACGGTGAGCGCGATGATGATGCCGATGATCATGGCGTCGAGGATCGCCACCGTCGAGAACGTCGGCGCCAGGAACCCCGACTCGCCGCCGAAACCGCGCTGCCAGAGCAGAAGGAAAGGCTGGCTGACGGCATCCGGGTTCCTGGCGATGTACCGCTCGTATGCCCGTGACGCCTCGGCGAGCGCGGCCCACGTCAAAAAGATCGGCAGGAGGACCATCACGTTGCGGACTTTGTCGGCCTTGTCGACGCTCGGCGGCACGAACCCGCCTTCGCGGCGAACCGCGTAGGCGTGCGCCAGCTTCTCCGTGTTGAACGCCCGCCGGAGATCGACGTCGGCCCAGCGCAACCGCCCCGTATCCGTGGTCACCGAGGCCGCCAGATCGCGGAGACGGTCGGCCGCCCGCGTATCGACCTCCGCCAGCGACGCGGCCATCCCTTCGAGTTCGTCCACCAGTTCGGATGGGCTATGGGTCGGCGGACGGCGGAGCGCCGCCTCGTCGAGCGGCGGCAGCATCGCGGTCGTGCGCTGGTTGAGACTCGCCGAGGTGAACGGGGCGGGTTCGCCACTGCGGGGCTTGGAACTCGATTGCTGGCGTTTACCTATCTGCACCGTGAGCCTCCGCTGTGGGCGTCAGGCGTTCGGCGTGCCGGGCGTTGCCGATGCCGTCGAAGACGATGCGCGTCGAAAGGACCGAGTGCCTGAACCACGTCTTCCCTCGACACCTGCCGCCATTGCCGAATGTTTCACCCCGTGACCGTGACCTTTGACGACTGTCGCCGGTGCCGGAACACACTGTACCATTGCCGTCGGTACCCTCGGTACCCGTCCGTGCGTCGGCCTTCGCGAATCGGGACCAAACTCACCCATGCCAACGTTAACGCTTCTCGACGACGCAATGTTACGGCCCGGCCGGATGGTTCCCGCCGTCAACCGCCTCGGCGGGGGCACGATCGCCATGGCCGGCAGTACCCAACCCTGGCGCGTCGTCGGTTCCCAGGCCGTCGTTTACCAACTTCGCCAATCGACCGGTCGCGTCCTCGCCCTCCGCTGTTTCCTCGACGACGAGTTGGAACCGACCCTCGGCGACCGGTACCGGGCGCTGGCGGGTGGGCAGGGTCTCCAGCACCTGCGCGCCCTTGCCCACTCGCCGATCGTCGGCGGGCTCACCTACCTCTCCGAAGGGCTGACCTTCCCGGCCGCCGACTTCCGCTCCACCCACCTCCCGATCGTCGCGATGGATTGGGTGATGGGGCCAACCCTGATCGCCGCCGCCGACCGCGCCTGCCGCGCCGGCGACCGCGCCTATCTGGCCGCGCTCGCCGCCGCCTGGCTGACGATGGTCGACGCCCTGGCCGAGAGCGATTTCGCGCACGGCAACCTCACCGGCGACAACGCCCTCGTCCGCGCTCGCGAGGGCATCGCGCTCGTCGACTACGACACCGCATCCTGGCCCGGTATCCCGAAACTGCCGGCACCTGACCAACTGCCCGGTTATCGCCATCCGCGCGGGGTCGCGTCGCGACCGGAGCGGCGCGACGACTTCGCCGCGTTGATGATCTACGCCTCGCTGCGCGTCCTTGCCCAGTGGCCGGACCTGCGCGAAGAGCACGGCGATCCGCCCAGCAAACTCGGCGGGGTCCTGCTCTTCTCCCCCAAGGACCTTGCCTCCCCCGACAGCTCCAAACTCTTCGGCAAGCTGCGCATCATCGACGACCCCGAGGTCCAGGCGCTGATCGGCATCCTCCGCGAGGCGTGCCTGGTCAAGGTCGACGACGTCCCGCCGTTCCGCGAGGCGGTCGATGCCGCGGTGCACGTCGCCCGCTCGCTCCCCGCCAGCCGCCCCAGCGCCGGGTTCGACCCGCGGGAGCGGCAGCAGCGGTTGACGCGTCTCAACAGCCTCCTCCTCGCCGGCGACGAGGAAGCTGCCCGTCGCTACTGGCGCAGCAGCGGTCTGCACGACGACCCGGAAGCGGCGCGTGAACTCGGCGCCCGGATGGCGGACCTCGAACGCCAGCGCTCGCTCCGCGATGCCCGCCGTGCCGCCGAATCGGGCGACCCGCCCATCGCCGCTCCGGTTTGGGAGCGGGAGAAGCTCTCGGATCCACCCTTGCAGGCACCGACGCGCCCGCTCAGCGAGTCCGCCAAACGTCGCTCCGCGGCGATCGAACGCCTCAGGGTCGCGATCGAATCGGGCGATGCGGCGACGATCGGTTCCCTCTGGCCGGAGCTCCGCGGCGATCCGGCCGCGGCGCCCTACGCCATCCAGGCGACGGAAACCCTCTCCAAGTTGCTCGGGGCCGCGATCGCCGGTGCCATCGAGCGGGGCGATGACGCCGCGACGGTCGCCGCGGTCCGCGACGCCGAGGCGCAGGGAATCGCCGTCGGTCTCGCCGCCCGCCGCGCTTCCCGCCTCGCCGCTCGTCGCCTGAAGATCCGGCGCGAACTCGACGCCGCGCTCCGCGACGACGACCGGGATAAACTCGCCTCGCTGGCGCTGGGAGGGCAGCTCGAAGAGCTGGGACGACTCACCGAGTCGACGATGCGAACGGTCGTCCGGGCGATCCACTGGCCGCTCTTGATGCAAGCGCTCGCCGGCGACGACGACCGCGCCATCGACCTCGCCTTCGACCCCGACGTCTTCGAAAACGCCGACGGTCTCTCGGTCGAGGATCGCCTGCGGATCGACCTCGCCCAGCGCCGGGTGCGCTGGCTCGACATGGTCCGCCGCGCCATCCGGCAGCGGGACGTGCCGACCCTGCGCGTCGCCCTCGACGACATCCCAGAGGGAGCCGACCGCCACCTCAGCCGCGTCGAGCGGGACCGCATCACCCGGATGACGACCCGCGACCGGGCGATCGGCCACCTCGCGGAGGCGATGAAGACGGGCGACGACATCTCGATCGTCGACGCCTTGAACGAGGTCGAAGTGGCCGGCGCGACCTTGCCGGACGATCTCGACTGGCAGGCCGTCCGCGGCGTCGTCGACCGCCTCAGTCTGGCCGCCGCGATCCGCCGCGCCGCCCTCGCCAAACCGCCCGACTACGCACGCCTCGGCCGGCTTCTGCCGGCGGCGCGCGACGCCTCCGGTGGCGAAGCGCCCTACCTCGGGTCCAACCTCGATTTTGCCCAACTCGAAACCGACGTTACGCGCGCCGCCGCCCGCGCTCGCCTCCGCGACGCGATCGCCCGCGCCGACGAAACGGCCATCGTCGCCGCCGCCGTACCCGACCTCTACGGCACGATCCCAACGCTGACGCCGGAGGAGCGCAAGGTCGTGGAACGCGCGGTGAAGAACCAGCGCGGGATGGACCCGCTCAAGAAGGCGGCGATGAGCGCAGCGTCAAGCCCATAGACGCTACGGATCTCGCCTCCAACCGGGCGCTAATCCGCGACGCCTGCCTCGGCGACCGTTGCCGTCTTGGCAGCCGGTACGTCGCCCCGGACCTGGCGTGCCAGCGCCTTCGCGGCATAGCCGGTGCCGGCGACAAAGCGCATCAATGGCCCGTAACTGCGCACGCTCGCCGCGCCGAGGAAGTGCAAACCGGCCACCGAACTCTCGAACCCCCGACCGACCACCGGCTCGCCGCCGCGTTGGTCGACGCGGCGCGCCAATTCCGCGCTCAAGAACGGATAGCGCCTCACGTCGATCCGGTAACCGGTTCCCAGCAAGACGTGGTCGACCGTCCGCTCACTCCCGTCGCCGAGGGCCAGCCGCAGACCACCCGACCCTGGCACGGCGCCCGTGATCTCTTTGCCCGTCGTGAACACCACGTCGGTCACGCGCGGTCGCAGCCAGCCCGACCCGGCCGGCCGCAGCGCGCGTGCCGCGACCCTCGGTTGCAGCGCCCTGGGGAGCGCGCGGTAGAGGTCGGGGAGTTGGACGATCCAGTTGATCCCGAGCGGACCAACCGCGCCCGGCGGATAGAGGATGTGGGCGAGACGGCCGGTTTCGCGACTGATGTGACCCGGCTGGGCGAGCCAATGGACGACCGGAGTCCGCGTCAGGACCTCCACCGATGCCCCGCCTTCGCTCAACAGGGCCGCGGATTCGAGCGCCGATTGCCCACCGCCGACGACCATCACGCGGCGACCGCGGAATCGTCCCAGGTCTTGCTCCTCCGACGTATGCGACACCGCGTCGCGGGGGATTCCGGTCAGCGCGGCCGGTCGCCGTTCGAACCCGGCGAGTCCGGTGGCGACGACCACGCGCCGGGCCGTCACCGCTTCGCCGTCGTCGAGGGTGAGAACGAATCCGCCACCGTTCGACTCGACCAGACGCACGGTCCGCGCGTCCACGCTCGGAACCGCCCGTTGCTGAAACCACGTGCCGTAACGAACGTAGTCGTCCAACGGGATCCGGACCGGCAACCTGGCGCCCGTGGCCTGCTCGAAGGCGGCCAACCCATGACTCGCCTCGGGGTCCGAAAAGCTGGACCCGTCCCACTCCGACCGGAGCAGCATGCCCTTCGGCATGTGCCCTCGCCAGAACCCCATCACCTCGCCAAAGATCCGGTACTCGGCGCCGACCGTGCCGAGGTGCGCGGCGGCGGAGAGCCCGAACGGACCGGCACCAATGATCGCGACATCACAGCTTTGCCTGGGCATCATCGCCTCCGCGGTCGCACGGCGCAGGATCGGGCACAGAGCGCGGCGGTGCCTGGCACTCGACCCGACGTCGAGCCACCGATCCGAATCGTGCGCTTCTTCAAC